>JAZLLE010000053.1:0-17102 GCA_045597985.1 Bacteroidaceae bacterium
AAGACCGCCGGATACACGTGCAACTCACTTTAAAAAGTCCATCAAAAGTGGGCCGACAAAGACATCGGAACACTGATATTGTCTGCCCGGATAGGGAATGAAAACTGAAATCAACGCTTCCGCCCTAAACTTTGCCTCCGGTACACGTTCAATTAATCGCAATCAAACTTTCTTGCGGAATTGAGGTATTATTCTTTTTTTCCGAAATTCTTGTCAAACCTGATCATCGCTGAGACGATGAATGTTACGGCGCAGCACGCTATCACCCAGATGAAAAACATCTTGTAGCCAAGAATCTGCTGAAGTTTTCCGGATATCATTCCCGGTATCATCATACCCAGTGCCATGATTCCAGTGCTGATAGTGTAGTGAGATGTCTTTTGCTCACCGCGTGAGAAATATATAAGGTATAGTGTGTAGCCTGTAAAGCCGAATCCATAGCCGAGCTGCTCAACGAAGATGCAGGGTGTGACAATCCACATTTGTTGGGTGGGAAAGAAACTGAGGAATACATAAACCAAATCGGGGACTGATATGGCCAGAACCATAGGCCATAGCCATTTACCCAGACCTCCGCGTGATATTGCCGCTCCACCCATAATGCCTCCGGCAAGTAAACCTATGACACCGATGGTCCCCTGTGCGAAACCAACCTGACCTGTTGTAAGTCCGAGTCCGCCGCTGCTGGTGTCATCCAGCAGAAAAAGAGGACATATTTTGGTAAGCTGTGCCTCTGCCAGACGGAAAAAAAGTATGAACAGCAGGGCACGGATGATGTATGGCTTCTGAAAATAGGTTATAAAGGTGTTTATGAATCGCTTGAAAAGAGCATTGGCAGTAGTCTTGGAGTAATTGCCTCTTTCCGGACGAGGCATTGCAAAGGAGTGATATATAGCCAGCAATATCAGAATTACAGCAGATGCGATAAATCCGATGCTCCAGGATGTAGCGGCGTTTCCGGTTTTCTTTTGTAGCATTCCGATGAGCATCAGAAGACCACCCTGGCCAACAATAGTAGCTATTCTGTATGCTGTGTTACGGATACCGGCAAAAAATGCCTGTTGGCTGTCGGACAATCCCAGCATGTAGAAACCATCAATTGATATATCGTGAGTGGCACTGCTGAAGGCCAGAAGCCAGAAAAGAGCCAGTGTCCACTGAATGTAGTTTTTCGTTGGAATGAGAAAAGCGATTCCGGCCAGTCCTGCGCCGAGGAGAAACTGGGTTGTGAGTACCCACCAGCGTTTTGTACGTACAAGATCAACGAATGGGCTCCATAAGGGCTTTATTACCCACGGCAGATATAGCCAGCCGGTATAAAGTGTGGCATCGGAGTTGCTAAGCCCCAATTGTTTGTACATAATTACCGATATGGTTACTATGAGAACATAAGGAAATCCCTCAGCAAAATAAAGCGTAGGAACCCAACTCCAGGCTTTGGAATTCTGTTTGGTATTCATATCGCGAAAATACACTTTTTATTTGAGAGAAATGCACGACGATGCTATTTCTGCAGCCCTTTGCAGGGCATCAGGCTTACCTGCATCCACCCAGCCTGAAGCATCGGCCTCTACGGCTCTCAGATTCAGATTTGCTGCGTTGTCAACATAAAAGTCTGTAATACTGAAACTCTCTGCACTGACTTTGTCCAATAGCTCCAGTATGCTGCGGGACAGCACGTGAATGCCCTGAAACGCCATCGGAGTGCAGATGTCTTTGTTGAACTCAGGGAATGGGGAACGTGTCTGTCCAGTCTTCTCGTTGCTCCAGCCACGCAGTCGCATGCTCTCATCAAAATACAGATAACGCGATGTCTTGCGACGCGCTGTCAGCAAAGTGGCATCCGCTCCAGACTGCAGATGGTCTGCGTAAAGAGCGTGCAAGTCTGTGTCTGAGAAAATATCTACGTTGTGGACAAGCACCGGATCGTTGCTTTTAAACAGATGAAATGCCTTCCTGATACCTCCACCGGTATCAAGAAGCCTGTCGCTCTCGTCTGAGACTGTAATGTCCATTCCAAAACAGCCGTTTGCTTGGAGAAAATCATATATCTTCTCCGCGAAATGGTGCGTGTTAATAATAATGTGACCGAACCCCGCAGCGTCAAGCTTTCGCAACTGATGCTCAAGCATAGTGCGTCCGGCAACTTCCACAAGTGCCTTCGGACGGTCTGACGTGAGCTCTCCAAGCCTTGTACCCAGACCGGCAGCCAGAATCAGCGCGTTCATATCTCTTTAGTAGAATTCATCTCGCGATGTGTGAGTATTATCTTTATCTGATTTCCGAAAAGTTCGTGCAGGTGAGCAGCCAGCGACTCTGCGCATCTTACGGAACGGTGCCTTCCTCCCGTGCATCCGAAGTTTACGGCCAGGCTCGTAAATCCACGCTTCAAGTACTTTTCTACCGCAGGGTCGGTAAGTCCGTAAACACTGTCCAGATATTTCTTAATCTCCCCTTGGGCCTCAAGAAAATCAATTACCGGTTTGTCACGGCCGTCCAAAGGTTTGTATTCATCGTACAGACCTGGATTGTGCATACTCCTGCAGTCGAACACGAAGCCTCCTCCGTTTCCACTTGTGTCTTCGGGGATACCTTTACGATATGAGAAGCTTGTTATTCGTACAGTGAGTATGTCTGCGGAATTCTGTGTGGCTTGATTATACTCGGGAAGTCTTGTCAGCCCGGCTAACAAATCTGTAAGATATGGGTACTCTGTGCGTCCTGTTCCTGTGTTGACGATATCCCGCAAATTGGAAATGGCAGCCGGAATACTTGCCAGAAAATGAGCTTTTCTCTCGAACTTACCACGGAAACCGTATGCTCCAAGCACCTGAAGGGTACGGAACAGTATGAAATGTCTCAGGCTTTCTCTGAAATCATTCTCGTTGATGTCCTTGAATCTGCGAAGAGACTTAATATATACGTTGACAAGATGTTCTTTCAACTCAGAAGGGTAGGCTGCCCGAGCCTGCCAGATAAATGATACTATGTCGTATTCCAATGGTCCTCTCCGGCCTCCCTGAAAGTCTATGAACCACGGTTTGCCGTCGCGGATCATCACATTGCGTGACTGAAAATCTCGATACATAAACGTGTTGTACGGAGCACCTCTGAGAAGAATTCCTGCCAGACGCTCAAAATCATCTTCCAGACGCCCTTCGTGAAACTCTATGCCGGATGGCTTGAGAAAATAGTATTTGAAATAATTCAGGTCCCAAAGTACACTTCTGAGATCGAACGACTCCACAGGGTAGCATATAGAGAAATCCATTCCTTGGGCACCTTCTGTCTGCAAGGATGGCAGCGCGCATATTGTCTTATCCAGCAAATCCACGGCAATGTTATCGTATCGTCCGGCTTCGCGGCACTCCTTCAGAGCGTTGAACAGCGAAAGGTCTCCCAGATCCTCTTGAAGATATCTGGTTCCGTCATTTGAGACAGCATATAGTTCCGGTACGTTGTTACCTTTGAGCCTGAGCTGACGGCATATTGAGAAAAAAGCCTTGTTCTCATCCACAGAGGTTCCTATCACTCCAATTGCGATTCTATTTACAGACGTAAGTCTCCAATATTCCCGATTAGATCCGGCCGGCGTGAGGCGCGTCATATTTTCGGGCTGTCCGCCGGCCCATTTCTCAAATAATGTGGTCAATATCTTGTCTTCCATAGAATCAATAGAATTTTCCGAGTCTTGTACCTGGATAATAGTGAGACAGAATCTCCTTGTATGTGTAGCCCTTGCTGCCCATTACGGCGGCACCTATCTGACATAGGCCCACTCCGTGACCCCATCCTGCTCCGGTAATGACGAACGAGGTGACGTTTCCATTGCTGTCTCTTTCCGTGTCAATTACGAAGGCGCTGCTGTAGAGATGCGATTCGGATAGCACTCTCCTTATTTCCAGTTCCTTACCTATTACTATACTCTTCTCGCTGCCGTTAATCCGGAGTTGTTCGATACGTCCTGACGGCCCGCGTCTGAGTGGCTCCATTGACAGAATCGTACCTATTTTGAGACCTGACTTGCGTGCAAACAATTCGGACAGCTCTTCAACGCCGTACCTTACGGACCATCGATAGAAGTGAGATGTCTCACGGTCATATTTGTTGAGTACCTGCCTCAAAGTATCTTCCGGTGGATTTGAACAGAATGATTGCGGGGTGGATCGTATCCAACGCTCTGCCTCAGCCTCTATTGTGAGATCCGGTATTGACTTGTCGCGGAAAGATGCGTCGCGCACTGGAGTCAGATACGGTTTATGCGTCTCTTGCCAGCAAGTCTCAAACTGCTCGCTTATGCCTCCGCAGCATTTACTGAAACGTGCATCGCATAAATGTCCTTCGTAAATCAAAGTCTCGGCGTGTGTCTCGCGTACAGCCTGAACGGCATTAGGGTTGTCAATCCTGCTCAATCCCTGGTAACGTTGGCAATGGTCATCAGCGCAGACGTCAAAAAGTTTGTGCTGCTCGTGATCGTACCATTTAATAATGACGTTCTCGCTATAAGACTTTTCTGAAGTCTGAATAGTTTCCAGATTGGGGCGATTTCTGTGCGATGACGATATCTGAGCCATCACCCAGCTTCGTGATATGACGGCGTGAGCTTTCAGGAACTCCTTAGGAGCAGATGAACTCATCTCGGATGATATAACGCTCTTGAGATACTCCTCTACTGATAGTGTGTTCACAGCCCATAGAGAACCGGAATCCTTGTCAACGATGAACTCCAACTTACCGGGGAATGTCTGGTCCTCTTTCCGTTCCCAATGAAACTCCCGGCCTATTGTCACTCCGTGAAGAGTGAAGCGCCCGTCATTATCATCGGGCCGCAGGCTTAGACTTTGAAGTGTCTTTCCATTCCAAAGTATGCCATCGCCTTTGAGCGAGACTTCCATATCCCCGCGGAAAATAGCCTCTCCGTCACTATATGGGGTATCGAGAGTAAAACTTATGGAACCTCCCTGCATTATTCCGACGCGAATTTCCGGCTGTCTCGGAGTCACCTCTTTATATATGGCGAGAATCTCACGTTCTGTCAGCCTCTCAAAATCCTCTTGTCTTGGAGTTATCACAAGGCCGAACATATCAATCGCGCCAGGACTGACCAGTCGTTTTTCTTCTCCTGTGGCATAATAACAGTCAGGACGATGCTTGCCGCGCGGAATAAATACAGACAGCACCTCGTTGTTCAGGTTCATTGCCATTATGTTCAGGCGCGGCTCATTCTCACCGTCCAGGACAGTCAGCGTATCGTAATACTCTTTGAATGATTCCGGTGTGGTATGACGCAGAATTGTCACAGGGTAACCGAATGGCTCTATTGTTATCTGTCTGTTGTCAGGAAGTCTGTTGGCTCTCAGCTTCTCTACTATAGGAATTCCGTCTGCCAGTCCTATCTGCAGATGCAGATGGTCAGGGGCTGATGCTCCGCTTCGTGGGCCGTTGTAGAAAACAATATAGCGCTCTGGAAGCTCTGCGGCGATGCCAAGCATTTTCTTGTAGCATGACATTATAGACTGAGGCTGATGAGTCATGCTTGTCACGGTGAAATGTTCCCGCAGAATAGGGTAAGGGTTCACGAGAAGCTCAAATCCGTCGCCAAGCTCAAATGACATCTGCTCCTGGCGGCGGCTCTCAGCGCAGAGGAAACAACTACGCTTTTGAATTGAGGCACTGTCTATTCTCGCAGTCGTGGAGCCTATCCTGGCTGGATTGAACTGTAATGTAAGACCAGATGAGGAGAGTACACGGGTACGGACTTCGCTCAGTGCATCGAAAGCCTTTCTTGCCTCTGGCCATGCTTCCAACTGCTTGTCAATGCATTCGCTTAGATTTGAGAGTATCTCCTTCATACATTTTCAGATTTAAGACGTTCTATGCGCTCTTGCAGTTCCTTGGTACGTAAAGAGTCCTTGTACGTATTGTTGGCGCAGATCTTTTGTGGGCTGAGCGCGGCATCACTGTTGCCCTCCCAACGGCGACAAAGATAAAGCTCATCGAATATCCTGCCAATCTTGTACCTGCCGCTGATGGCTATGCCCATTGCGTAATCCTCTCCGTAGCTGACATTGGGGAAACCGATCTTGCGCGCAAGCGGGGTGTAGAAAGCTCTCGGAGCACCAAGGCCATTGATGCGCAGAGCATTGTTCATACCGTTCGCGTCAGTCCACTCACGATGGTCTATGATGCCTGGCGGCAATGTGTTCAGCTGAAAGTCGCAGATGCGGTAGCTGCCTATAACCATCGCGCACTTCTCAGTGGCGAATTCATCTACAATACGTGCCAGAGTGTCGTAACCGCTGTACAAGTCATCGCTGTCAAGCTGGACAGCAAACTTGCCGCATCTGCAGTCGTTGATGGCTAAATTCCAACAGCCGCCTATTCCTAAATCCGTACGTTCGGGAATTATGTGCACAAGCTGCGGATTATCTTTCGCCAGACTGTCCAGAATCTCCGTGGTTCCATCTGTGGAGTGATTGTCCACCACTATTACATTGAAACTGAATTCTGCTTGTTGCGATAATGCTGACAGTACGGCGTCCTTTATTGTACGTACCCTGTCGCGCACTGGTATTATGACCGATGCCGTATGCTGAAAAACGGCATCGTCGTTTTCTGTGTCAATGCTATTGAGGCAGGATGCGTCAATCCAACCTCCAATGCGCTTGAGGTGCTCAGTGCAGGCTTGCTCCATCTCAATCTGCACATCGCGGTTACGGGGATTCACGTAATCAAACTGTCTCTGTCCGGAATTGCGGGTATCAGACTCAACGGCTGTGTAAAGAGTCTCGTCGATATGTTCTATTGTATAAGCCTCGGAGATTGTCAGCCATAACTGATAGAAACCTGCGTAGCTGAATTCCTGAAGCTCTTGCCGCAGATAATATTGGACAGCTTGTCTGGAGACTAGCAGTACAGCTCCGAAATCAAAGTCATCGCGCAGACTGCCTTGTTGCCAGACTGGGAGCGGATGCGGGATTTCCTGGCCGTTGGAACTCCGTCTCAAATCAGAATAAACTAATCCGGCGCCTTTATTCACCGCTGTCTCCAACATGGCTGACGATGCTTGGCTCACGCCGCAGACATCGGCGGGGTCTGCTGTATATATAAGAATGTGTTCCGAATTCTTGTCGCTCAAAGTGCGGCGCACGCTGGCTGTGGATGCGCCATATCTTGGAATTACTACGTTGTCAATACTTTTCATCTCGGCTAAGAATGCTCTGTTTTGCTCAGTTGTAAAGATATGAATTTTTATATACCTTTGCAAGGTTAGCGTGATATTTACCTCGCTCAGGGCGTGTCTCCGTGCTTTTTTTTGTGCAGTGACGGTTTTGAGACGGTGTTTTTTTCCGTACTGCCGCAAAAATTAAGAACTTTGCCGGTGAATTGTCAATTAGTGATGGAACAGAGGACCAATCTTGTGGGAATGACATTGAGGCAACTGCGTGAAGTGGCCTCTGAGGTGGGTATGCCAGGCTTTGCAGCCGGACAGATTGCTGGCTGGCTGTATGGGAAGTATGCCAAGACCATAGATGAGATGAGCAACATCTCTTTGCGCTTTCGCTCCGTACTTAATGAAAAGTATCAGATAGGCTTGTCCGCGCCGATAGATTTCGTTGAGTCGTCAGACGGTACACGCAAATATCTTTTCCCTGTAGCAGGTGGACGTAGTGTGGAAGCAGTCTTTATTCCCGATGGAGACAGGGCTACGCTTTGCATCTCATCGCAGGTAGGCTGTAAGATGGGCTGCGTGTTCTGCATGACAGGCCGCCAGAAGTTCGCATACAGTCTTTCTGCGGGAGAGATACTTAACCAGATAATATCCTTGCCTGAGAGAGACCGTCTTACGAATGTGGTGTTTATGGGTATGGGTGAGCCTCTGGATAATCTTCAGAATGTCTTGGCTGTCGTGGATATCCTTACGTCAGAGTGGGGGTTCGGATGGAGCCCGCATCGCATTACAATATCGACAGTCGGTCTGCGTCGTGAGATAAGACAACTGATAGAGGGCTGTGAGTGCCACATTGCCGTGAGCCTCCACGCGCCTACACCTGAGCAACGTCTTAAACTCGTGCCGGCGGAGAAGGCGTTCTCCATGACAGAGATGCTGGAGGTTCTGCGCAGGTACGATTTCAGCCATCAGCGCAGACTCTCTTTTGAATATACTATGTTCAAGGATGTAAATGACACAGAGGCTGATGCCCGCAAACTGGTGAAAGCCCTTGAGGGACTTAGCTGTAGGGTAAACCTGATACGCTTCCACGCTATTCCAGACAGTCCGCTCACCACATCTCCAGAGCAGAATATGCTCGCATTCCGTGACTGGCTCACCTCACACGGCGTGTTTGCCACTATTAGAGCCTCACGTGGAGAGGATGTTTGGGCCGCCTGTGGAATGTTGAATACAGAGAGAGCCGCGCAACTTGGAACAAACGCTGATGATTAATAATGATATATATGAGAAATTTTGTTGCTATAATGGCTGCTGTCATTCTCTTTTGCGGATGCGGTGGCGGAAACTCCAAGGGAGGAGGTAATGGAATATTGAAACCCTCATCGAGCGGCTCACCGTACGAGGTGCTGCTTGTGTCAGAGTCGGAGAATTTTCAAAATGGCGCGTTGCAGGCACTTGTAGATGTGATGGAGGACTATGTCCCTGGTCTGCCTCAGGCCGAGAGCGCGTTCAAGGTGTCAAAGGTTACGGAGGACAACTTCACCCGCAATCTTAAATATTGCAGGAACATCATCCTTCTGAATATTGACAGGACATATACAGCTCCAAAGATGAGGTTCTCGCGTGATGTCTATTCCGCTCCTCAAATGATAATGACAATCCAGGCTCCCGATGCTGAGTCAGTCAAAGGCTTTCTGGCGCAAAGTTCCACAAGTATTGTGGATTTCTTTACAAAAGCCGAGATGAACCGCGAGATAGATCTTCTCAAAAAGAAACATAACCTGTTCATAGAGGAGAAAGTCAGGGAAATGTTTGACTGTGATGTATGGGCTCCTCAGGAATTGACCAAAAGCAAGTCTGCAAAGGATTTCTTCTGGGCCAGTACGGACCGTGGCTCACGCGATATGAGCATTGTGGTTTATTCATACCCATATACAGACGCAAACACATTTACTACCGAGTACTTCTTTGACAAACGCGATTCTGTAATGCGTGAGAATATACCTGGTCCTCGCGATGGTCAGTATATGCAGACCGCCCGTCCGTATGTGGATGTCATTGACAGCGAGTTACGTGGCAAGTATGCGCAGATAGCACGCGGACTGTGGGAGATGAAGGACTACGATATGGGTGGCCCGTTCGTCTCAGTAGGCCGTGTAGATGAGAAAAACCAACGTGTGATCGTGACCGAGGCGTTTGTATATGCGCCAGGTGATGAGAAGAGGAATCTTATGCGCCGTATGGAGGCTGCGGCTTATTCACTTCAGCTTCCTGATGAGATAGAGGAGCGTAAATTCTCTTTCGGAATAGACGAGATAACAATTCAACCAGAATAATAATATGAATAGAATAAAGATTGGCATTACCGCCGGAGACGTAAACGGTGTTGGATATGAGGTCATTTTCAAGACTTTTCAGGATGATGGAATGTTCGAGTTCTGCACTCCGGTAGTCTATGGCTCTCCAAAGGTGGCAGCGTATCATCGTAAGGCTATAGAGAGCGAGACCAATTTCAATATTGTTGACTCAGCTGAGTTCGCTCAGCCAGACAGACTGAATCTTGTCAATTGTAATGACGATGAGGTTAAGGTGGAGTTTGGCACAGTCAGCGCAGAATCCGGCAAAGCTGCATTCCAGGCTTTGGAATGCGCCGTGGATGAGTATCGGAAAGGCTTCATCGATGCAATTGTCACAGCTCCGATATGCAAGAGCGCCATTCAGTCGGAGAAATTCACTTTCCCCGGCCATACCGAATATCTTGAGCACGAGCTTGGCAATGGTGCCAAGGCTTTGATGATTCTGATGAATGACTCTCTGAGGGTGGCTCTGGTTACAGTACACGAGCCGGTGTCAAAAGTAGCCTCTCTTATCAATAAAGATTTGATAAAAGAACGAATTGCTACATTGAACAACTCCCTCAGGCGCGATTTCCGTATAGAGATACCAAGAATCGCGGTGCTGGCGCTTAATCCTCACGCAGGAGACAATGGCCTGCTTGGCACTGAAGAGACAGAGCACATCATCCCAGCCATTCAGGAAATGTCAGAGGAAGGGGTCAAGTGTTTTGGTCCTTTCCCGGCGGATGGCTTCTTCGGCTCTGGTGATTACAAGAAGTTTGATGCCGTTCTTGCAATGTATCACGATCAGGGACTCATCCCATTGAAGGCTTTGGCAATGGAGGAGGGCGTGAATTTTACGGCAGGCCTCCCTGTCGTACGCACTTCGCCAGATCACGGTACCGCATTTGATATAGCCGGGCAAGGCGTCGCATCCGAAGCTTCTTTCCGTCAGGCCGTCTATTCTGCAATTGACATTTTCCGCTCACGCAGAAACGAGGATTATATTCATCGCAATCCTCTTCGCAAACAGTATTTTGACCGCAGGGACGACAGCGATAAACTGAAACTGGATTCAGTTGATGATGCTTAATCTCTGATGGTGGAAACATTCTGTTGTCATGAGGTTTGCCGTAATATCCGCTGGTGAGGGAAGTCGTTTGGCGGGCGAGGGCTCGCTGCTGCCAAAGCCTCTCGTACGGATTGGCGGCGAGCCTATGATAGGCCGCTTGCTCGGAATAATGAGTGACAGCGGTGCTGACGGCATAGCTGTGATTGTGAGCCCTGCCAATACACAGACCCTTGGCTATTTGCGCTCCGTCCAGTCTGATTTTAATCTGGAGATAGTGACAAAGGCTACTCCAAGCTCGATGCACAGCCTTTATGAGCTACGCGACTTTTTGCGAGGCGGCCGTTTTTGCGTCACTACGGTAGATACTGTGTTCCGCAAGGAGGAATTCCATTCATATCTGAGAGCGTTTGAGGCATCTGACAGCGATGGAATGATGGGCGTTACGGACTTTATTGATGACGAGAAGCCATTGTATGTCGGTGTTGACGATGATATGCGGATCAACGGCTTTTTCGATACTCCGGCAGGTTGTCGTTATGTGTCTGGTGGCATATATGGCCTTTCTGACAACGCGCTTGACGTTCTGGACAGTTGTGTGCGTTCCGGTCAGACTAGAATGCGCTCATTTCAGCGGCAGCTCGTAGCCGATGGCTTGCTGTTGCGCGCATACCGGTTCGGTAAAATCATAGATGTTGATCACCTCGACGACATAGCCAAGGCTGAGAGGCTGCTGCTCGGAGAAAATGTGTAACTTTGCCATATCAGTGATGTTATTATGTTGTATTTGGGAGTAAGCAGGGAGAGCCGTTTCTCTCCACACAGAATTGATGGAGACAAGGTGATTTTTGATGCGGTTGGCAGTGTGCTCGCCCGAGGCGATGATATGCTGTTCAAAATGACGGAGAGCGAATTCGCTTACGATGGCGTTGAGGATCCGACTCTCTTTGATGCGGTTTTCCATCTTTGCCGCTCCGACAAGGCACTTGACCGCCTGGCGGATATAGAGCGTTTAGGTATTCCCGTAATAAACAGACCTGATGCCGTACGCAATTGCCGGAGAGTAAGAGAGACACGTCTGCTTCAGAGTTCCGATGTCTCTTTTGCCAGAAGCATAATAACCAGTGCCGGGAAGATACCTGACAGTTGGGACAGCTTTCCGTGTTGGATCAAGCGTGGTGACTCTCATTCCATACAGAGCGATGATGTCTGTCTCGTGTCCACCCGTGAGGAGTGCCTTGCGGTTATGGACCGTATGGAGAGACGTGGCATTGACGATGTAGTGCTCCAGGAACATATCCCAGGCAAGATCTGTAAGTTCTACGGAATAGGTGAGGGACTGTTGTTCCGACATCGCTTCCTTGAGAATGTAGGAGAGGGTAAATTCGGTCTGGAATGTAACAACGAGATAGGCGTGGCGGATGTTGACGTGGATGCGTTCAAGGCTGATGTGGTCAAGGCCGCCCGCATATTGGACATAGATGTATATGGCGGCGATGCTATTGTGGGCCCGGACGGCCGGGCCGTTATCATTGATTTCAACGACTGGCCCTCATTTTTTATATGCAAGACCGATGCCGCACGCGTCATTGCGGAGCTGATACGTGAAAGGTGTGACAGATGAACAGGGAAGAGAGAAAGAAAGCACTAGAGGCTACCTACAAGTCAATGGATACTGAGGAGTGGCTTGACATCAAATTCAACCGCCCGATAGGATTCTGGTGGGCGCTTCAGTTCAACAAGTTCAATATTCATCCGAATGTCGTTACCGTAATATCCATCGTTCTTGGAGTTATGGCAGGTGTGTGTTTCTATTTTGACTCAATCTGGCGGAATATCTGCGGCTTCCTGTTGCTGGTGGTTGCCAACACGCTTGACAGCGCTGACGGACAGCTTGCGCGTATGACTGGCAAGAGAACTCTTTGGGGACGTCTTCTTGACGGCTTCGCGGGCGATATCTGGTTCTTCTGCATATACCTGTTCATCGGCCTGAGGCTCACGCATCAGCAGATGCCGTTTGGCATTGGGTGTGAGTGGGGCATCTGGATATGGATTCTGATGTTTGTGTCCGGCATAATCTGCCATAAAGATCAGGCGGGACTTGCTGATTATTACAGAAACATATATCTGCTATATCTGCTGAACGCATCCGAGCTGAACAGCAGCGATGAACTTGCGAGGGAGCAAAGTTCTACTCCGTGGAAAAAATGGTTCTGGAAAATCTGGCTCTTCTTTTATCAGCGATATACCATGCGTCAGGAACGGTGTACGCCGCAATTCCAGCGGATGCGCGGACTGCTTCAGGATAAATACGGCAATGAGGTGCCTGAATCTCTTCGAAAGGAACTTTGCCACAAGATGTTCCCACTGCTCAAATGGACAAACATCCTTACGTTCAACACTCGTGCCATAGCGCTTCTTGTCTCATTGCTGTCAGGGCAGCCGTGGCTCTATTTCGTGTTTGAGCTGACTGTGCTGCAGGGCATCTATATTTATATGAGGACAACTCACGAACGGATATGCGGTGAGACATCCGCATCACTTCAGGCAATATAATGATTAAGGGTGCGCTGATAGACTTTGGCGGTACTATTGATACCGACGGCATTCATTGGATGCGGATGTTCAGCATGGCATACGAGGCTTGCCGCATCCCGGAGGATAACCTTCGCGACGCATACGTCTTTGCGGAGCGTACTCTTGGCGGTAATCGGATCATTATGCCTGATTTCACTTTCCACAGGACTCTTGAGACAAAGATACAACTTCAGATGGAGTATCTCGGTCTGGCAGATATGTCGGGAAAGGTTGCCGACTTCTGTTATCAGTATGTGGCCGATAATATAAGAAAAGTCTCCGCACCTGTGCTCGCGATGCTGTCTGAACGTATGCCGTTGGTCTTGGTGAGCAATTTCTATGGCAATATGCACACTGTCTTGCACGAGTTCGGCATTGACCGTTATTTCAAGAGTGTGGTGGAGTCGGCCGTAGTAGGGCGTCGCAAGCCCGAGCCGGAGATTTTCCGCATAGGTGTGAACACCATTGCCATTCTTCCGCAGGACGCCGTGGTGATTGGAGACTCTCCTGATAAGGACATACAACCGGCCTCCTCAATAGGGTGCCATACCGTATGGCTTCGTGGAAAAGGCTGGTCTGATGCCATTACCTGCGTTCCCGAATATACAATACCATCGTTCCGGGAGTTGATTAATTTGGATTTCTGTTAATAGTCTTGGGCAGAAATGGTATATTTGAAAACTTTTTTGAAATAATGTTATCTTAAATATGAGAAAATCAGCAATGACTTTATTGATGGCTGTCCTGATGATGTGCTCACTGACGGCCTCGGGTGCCAAGAACGCCAAGTATGTGTTTATGTTCATAGGTGATGGAATGGGGGTGAATCAGGTCCTGGCTACCCAGATGTATTTGTCTGAGCTTGAGGGACGTCACGATGTGACTCCACTCTGCTTCACGCAATTTCCCGCAACCGGCCTTGTTCTGACATACTCTGCATCAAGCGGTGTTACGGACTCATCTGCCAGCGGTACAGCGCTGTCAAGCGGGGAAAAGACCGCCAATAACGCAATAGGCGTACTCCCGGACAGGAAGACTCCGACAAAGAGCATTGCAGAGAGAGCTCATCAGCAGGGAAAGCGTGTGGCTATCTGCTCATCCGTAGGCGTTGATCACGCCACTCCGGGAGCTTACTACGCCCATCGTCCCTCACGCAATGACTACCATCAGATTGGAATGCAGCTTGCCGAGAGCGGCTTCGATTTCTTTGCCGGGGGCGATTTCCATCAGAATTTTGATAAAAGGAATCCTGATTCCGATGAGGGAAATATGGCATACGCTGAGAAAAACGGCTACACCATCGTGCGTGGAATGGACGAGTATCGGAATGCTGCCGCATCGTCAGACAAGATAATTCTGTTTGAGCCGGAGGACGATGAGATCTCGTCGCTAAGCTTTGGTATTGATCAGGATGAAAACAGCCTGAACATTGCCAAGATCACTACCGCGGCAATAGATTTTATGATGAAGGAACCGAAAAAAGGTTTCTTCATGATGGTAGAGGGCGGCAGAATTGATGACTCAATGCACGGACAGGATGCCGCTACCTGTGTACGCGAGGTGATTGATTTTGACAATGCCATAAAGGTCGCTTACGATTTCTATTTGAAGCATAAGGACGAGACTCTGATTGTAGTGACAGCCGACCATGAGACCGGTGGAATCGTTCTTGGTAACAACTATTCGCTTAATCTGAAGGCCCTTCAGTACCAGAAGATGAGTGAGGGCGAGTTTACAAAGCATATTCAGAAGATAAACAAGGATCTGGGCGAGGATGCTCCTCTCACCTGGGAGGAAATGCAGGAGGAACTGAAGAAGAACTTCGGCTTCTGGGATGCTGTCAAACTATCCAAGGATCAGGAGAGCCGTCTTCTGAACCTCTATGTAGAGATTTTTGGTATGAATTACCTTGACGAGGATGGCAAGGCCAACACTGATGTTGAGAAGTTCTCGGACCTCGCTGTCAAGATTATGAACGAGGCCGCTCTTGTCGGTGTGAACCTTTCCAGCCATTCAGCAGGCTATGTTCCGGTGTTTGCCATCGGCAAGGGCTCTGAGCAGTTTGTCGGTCAGATAAACAACATTGACATACCTGTCAAGATAGCGAATGCCGCAGGTATTAAGTGGTAACGTATGCTACAATACAGAACGAGGCGCGGATGTGAGTCCGCGCCTCGTTCCGTTTAGAATGGAATGTCGCCTGCAGGTCCCGACAACGGGTCGTCGGGCAGGGCGTTGGCAACGGCTTGCTCGGACGGACCGTTCATCTTTGAGCTCATTATCATTCCCTCGTGTGAGTCAGTAGCTTTTCCCAGGTCACCGAAACGGGCGAAACTGTTCTGGAATGACAGCCTCACATCGCCCACGCCACCGTTACGGTGCTTGGCTATGATAATCTCCGCCACACCGTGAAGGTCGTTGTGATGATCATCCTCATAAATCTTATAGACCTCGGGACGGTGAATCATACATACTATGTCGGCATCCTGCTCAATTGAGCCGGACTCACGCAGGTCACTCAGCTGCGGACGCTTGCCCTCGTAGCCCTCGCGGCCCTCAACGTTACGGTTCAGCTGTGACAAGGCTATGATAGGGATGTCCAGCTCCTTGGCCAGACCCTTCAGCTGGCGCGATATCATACTTATCTCCTCCTGACGGTTGTTGAAACGCCATCCGCTGGCATTCATCAGCTGCAGGTAGTCAATTATTATCAGCTCTATGTCGTGCTCACTCTTAAGTCGCAATGCCTTGGTCCTGAGCTCTGTGATAGAGAGTGACGGAGTGTCGTCAAGATAGAGTGGGGCATCCTGCAGCAACTTTATCTTCTCGTCAAGCTGTCCCCACTCGTATGGCGCCAGACGGCCGCTCCTGATTTTCTCGGAAGATATCTCGCAGATGTTGGTGATGAGTCGGTTTACCAGCTGCACGTTGCTCATCTCAAGCGAGAACATAGCCATAGGCTTGCGGTTGTGTACGGCTATGTTCAGCGCCATGGATAGTGAGAAGGCTGTCTTTCCCATTGCCGGACGTGCGGCCAGAATGATGAGGTCTGACTTCTGCCAGCCCGATGTCACCTTGTCCAATTCCGTGAATCCGCTGGCCAGTCCGCTAAGGCCGGTAGAGCGTTTTGACGCCTGACTGATACGCTCCATAGCCTCCTCAATTACCGGATTTATCTGGGTGTAGTCTTTCTTTACGTTCTTGTGGGCAATCTGGAAAAGCTCGCCCTCGGCTGCCTGTAGCAGCTCGGACACATCGGACGTCTCGTCAAAAGCGCGTGTCTGCACCTCACTGGCGAACGATATCAGCTCGCGTGCCATAGCCTTCTGTGCGATGATGCTGGCGTGATACTCTATGTGCGCGGATGATGTGACCTTTCCTGCCAGCATTGTTATATAGAGCGGACCTCCGGCCTCTTCCAGTGTTCCGCTGCTCTTGAGCTGCTCGGTTACTGTCAGAATGTCGATGGGGCGCTGGTTCATCACCAGCGTGAGAATTGCCTCGTAGATGGTCTGGTGCCGGTGGTCGTAGAACGACTCGGCCTTGATTATCTCGCTCACCTTGGGAAATGCGTCCTGCTCAATCATCAATGCTCCCAGTACTGCCTCCTCAAGCTCAAGGGCCTGTGGCTGCAGGTGGTTCATTTCCATCTGGTCTGATATGCTCTGTCGCGGTCTGGCCGCTCTCTTTGTCTGCGTCTGTGGTGCCATATTCATTAATTGTCACTGCAAAGTTACGGAATGGCAATTTGTATGCCGGTCTCATTCTTTCGCCATTATCAACAACTTTTCAACACAATTGCTTAATGGCGACAGTCTGAAGTGTTGCGGCAGGCTGCAGTCTGAAGTGTTGCGGCAAGGCCGGAGTTAGAGGGGGAGTTTGGGGGGGGTCTCGGGGGAGGCGCTAAGCGGGGTGGGGTGGGAGGGGCTCGCCCCCAAAACAGCCT
>JAZLLE010000054.1:0-5860 GCA_045597985.1 Bacteroidaceae bacterium
GGCGAAGGTGCTTCTGCGTCTGGGTTTCCGCTGGTCGTTCACTACCTGGAACTACATTGAGAAATATCTTCTTTGCCTGAAGGGGCTGGGTGTGTTTGACAGTGATTTCAGACGGTAATAAAGTAAAAGCCAGATTGATTCGTATGGAGTTATCTTACATCAAAAAGTCCTTCGGCTCATGCGACAAGCATATAGAGGCTATATTTCCCGCAGGGGAGCCAATCGGCATAGGCATACTCATGGAAATCACTGCCGCTGACGGCTGGTTCTACGTGACCTTCACCCATGCCCCGAAATTCTCACTTCGCAAATGAGTGCATTAGTTGACAAAGCAGGCGCGGTTGCTTTTGCAAGAAAGCCGGTTCTGGTGGGCAAGGCTTTCAAAATGTATCTTCTGGCTTCGGTTCTGACCGTGGCAGCCTCGCAGATAGCGGTCATAATTGACGCAACCATTGTGGGCAATATGCTCGGTGATGACGCACTGGCGGCGGTCAACCTGAGCAAGCCCCTGCAACAGGGATTTCTGTCAGTGTGTTGGCTGTATCTTGCCGGTGCGACTATGCTGTGCGGTATGGCAATCGGCCGCGGTGACAGGCTCAAGGCTGACAGGCTGTTCTCGTGCTGTCTGGCCGTAACTGTCATTTTGGGAGGACTTTTCACTGTGGCCGGAATGGTATGTTTTTCTTCCCTATCACCCGCGTTGTGCCAGTCTGAACAGCTTCGGGGAATGTCTGATGACTATATGCGTCTGACTGTGCTCTCTGCTGTTCCTCAGATGCTTATGATAGTAATCCATCAGTTTGTCACGATTGATGGCAACCCAAGGCTTGTATCCCGGGCCGTATTGGCAGGAAGCATCTTCAACATAATATTTGATGTGGTCTTCATCAAGTATCTCGGTTGGGGAATATCGGGCGCCGCAGCGGCCACTGGTATGATGTATGTGATATGTATGGTCTTGGTCCTTCCCCATTTCTTCAGAAGGGGAAGCTTGCGGTTGCGTCTGTTCAAGGCCTCCGACGTGGAGCCGGGCCGGATGCTCGTATTCGGATTGCCGCTGTTTTTTGCAACCGTGCTGCTGTCGGTGCAGTTTTTAGGCAACAACTATGTGGCAGGGCGCTTCAACGGTGAGAACGGTCTGAAGGCTCTTGCCGTGTGTATGCAGATGTTCTCCCTCTCGATGATTATCCTGACTGGCACTCTGCGCACGATACAGCCTGTAGGGTCAATTCTAAGCGGTCTTGATGATAGCACAGGCATGCATATACTGCTGCGCCGAGGCTACCGCTTTATGGCTGTCTGCTTTGCGGTATTCACTGCGATTCTTGTGTTCTTTCCTGCTCAGACAGGCGCGCTTCTGGGTGTTACGAGCGGTGAGGCAATGGAGGAGGTACGCAAGGCTCTGCCTCTGTTCTCTCTCCATATAGTAGCGCAGGCGTTGTTGTGCAATATGCTGCCTTTCTATCAGTTCTATGAACGTAACAATATGGCTATGGTGCTGTCCGCCTCACAGGCCCTGCTGCCTATGGTTTTCTTCTGGTTGTTTCAAGGCAACTGGATAGGTTTTTTCTGCGGACAGGCAATGACATTTGCCATCATTTATGTATGGAGTGTTGTCCTGCGCCGGAAAGACCGTAATCTCAGCACTCTGTTCCTGATCCCGGGCAATGATAGCGCAAAGGTGGTCGATATGACTGTGCTCGCTACAAAACAATCGTTGAGTGAAGGTATATTCTCGCTGCGTTCGGCACTTGAAGCCCGCAATATTTGCAATCATACGGTTTTTGTGATAGCCTTGTGTACCGAAGAGTTCGCAAAGAACATCATTGAGCACGGTAAGGCAAGCACCATTGATATCACCGCTATGGTAAGTGACACTCAGGTGACCGTATCTCTCCACGATGACGGGATAGCCTTCAACCCTGTGGATTTTATCAGGGATTCCAGAGAGAAGATAGGCCTGGGACTCACTCTCGCCGACGCTTTCTGCGAGGATGTTGACTATAAGTATTTATTCAATCAGAATATGGTCACGATCAAAGTAGGTCGCTATCCATCTGGCACCATAGAATAGCGGACAATATAATAAGTAGTTCGGGCATTATTGTATAGTCACAACCGCTATTTAGAAAAAATCTGTATTTTTGTTCTGGGTAATTAAAAATTATTCCCACTCCTTTCGACAATATGTTCCAAATCAGGTAATATTATTATGGGCAAACATTCATTGACTCAAATAGGTACATCTGCCTTCGGCATAGAGACAACATCATTGCCTTCAAATCTGAGCGGTACTTCCGGCACATATCAGGAGCATATGCTGGCAACTAAGGTCGCTGATATCCCTGAACAGGCGATGACTCTTGGAGTTGAACCGTCCGCGTTGTTCCTTTCCGCAGTATTATATACTCTCTGCCGATATTCAGGTTCATACGACGTCCGCATAAGCGTCCAATTTGAAAAACTGTTTCCACTGACTTGCAGGATTGGGGATGTCAGTGTGCGGGAGTTTATTTCCCATACAGGAAAGATTCTGTCAGCACCGGTGGCCGCTGAATGCGTCCAGGAATCCAAAGTCCTTTTCGTCTGCAGTTTCGGCTCTTCTGCCACCCCAACTCCTTCCGTGACTAGTCTTCGTGTTCCTGTGACTATAGCAATTGACGAGGTTGACGACAGACCTGCAATTGCCATAACATACGATTCCGGTCTCTATACCGCTGATTATATAGGCCGCTTTGCGGAGTCGATGGATGCGGTTCTCTGTCATTTCGTTGAAGAGCCTGATTCAAGGTTGCGCTCTGTCTCCATTGTGAGTCGTGCCCAGGCTGAAGAATTGAAGGACTTCCACCAGAGTTGCATTGACCCGGCTGCGGTGCGTTTCCCGCTTTTCCATAACAGTATTGAGTACTGGGCGGAGATGCATCCGGAACGCACGGCAGTGGTTGCCTGTGATGGGACTCTGACTTACCGCCAGCTTAATGAGAAGGCAAACATCTTTGCCCACGTCCTTATGAGCCGAGGAGTGTCTCAGGGCGACCGCATTTGCCTGCTGCTGCCGCGCAGAAGCTGGTATTTGATATCAATGTTCGGCGTAATGAAGGCCGGTGCCGCCTATATTCCCTGCGATCCGGAATACCCTGCCGAGCGCATAAAGCTCATCACCGAGGACAGCCACGCCCGTTATGTGATCACTACGTCCGACAAGAAGGCAGAATATGGAGACCGGGCGCTTGATGTTGAACAACTACTTGCAGAGAATGTACCAGACACAAATCCAAGTATTGAGCAGAGTAGCGACAGCCTGGCATATCTCATCTACACCTCGGGTTCCACAGGACGTCCGAAGGGCGTTATGCTGCGTCATATCGGAATATGCAATTACCTCACTGATCACGAGGGAAATCGTCATTTTCACGCGCTTCTCAGTGGTTGTCACACTATGCTCTGCATCACCACTGTCAGCTTTGACCTCTCCCTCAAGGAGATTGGTGCATCTCTCTTCAATGGAATGACATTGGTATTCGCCGATGAGGAACAGGTAAATGACCCTATGGCACTTGCCAGTCTTATGCTTTCCACTGGTGTTGACGGCTTCAGTGGGACTCCTTCCCGTCTGAAGATGTTCCTCGATGCTCCTGAATTCCAGGAGGCTTTCTCCAAGTGCAGGTTCATCGTTCTCGGTGGTGAGAAATATCCGCCTGCATTGCTTCCGCAGATTAAGTGTCTCGCCCCTGAGGCTCGGCTCTTCAATACATATGGCCCTACTGAGATCAGTGTCAGTTCCAATGGTAAGGAACTTACGCACGAAGATACTATTACTATTGGCCGCCCTTTGTTGAATGTTGTAGAGTATGTTGTTGACAGTGACTTGAACGAACTTCCCGCAGGGGTCACCGGTGAGCTGCTGATTGGAGGCTTGGGGGTGGCTGCTGGTTACAATGACATGCCGGACAAGACCGCCGAGGCGTTCATAGAGTACAACGGAGTGCGATGCTACAAGTCAGGCGATTACGCTTTCTGGAATGCCTCGGGCGATGTCGTGATCCTTGGCCGCAAGGACCATCAGATAAAGCTCAACGGCCTGCGCATCGAGATTGGCGAGGTAGAGACCGTCCTCAACAGACAGCCGCAGGTCAAGGACGGAGTCGTGATGATAAAGAATGTGGAGGGACACGATCATCTTGTAGCATATTATACGGTCAGGGAAAGTGTGGAACCGGACACCCTGAAGGAACAAATGAGCAGAAACCTGACTTACTATATGGTTCCCACAATCTTCGTCAGGATGGACAGCATGCCGGTTTCTCCGAACGGCAAGACGGATCTGAAAGCGTTGCCTGAACCGGTACTCTCCTTCGATGAGATTGTCAAACCTTCAAATCTTTGCGAGCAGACACTCTATGAGATTGCCCGAGATGTGCTTGGAACAGACAAATTCGGCGTCACTACAGACTTAGCTAGTGCAGGACTCACCTCGCTATTAGCGATACGGCTCTCTTCCCAGATACGGAAAAGGATGGGGACCACGCTCCTGCTGCACGACATCACACGCAATCCGACCATTCGGCAGCTTGCCGCTCTGATTGCCGGAAAGATTGATGGGCAGATTGTTTCGGCAAAGAAGAAGGCAGAATCAGAAACTGCGGCTCCGCTTTTGGAGGCTCCACTGACATTCCCCCAGCAGGGTGTGTATATCGACTGCCAAATGAATCCAGACGGCACAATGTACAACCTGCCGCGTATGATGACCTTTCCTAAGAGCGTTGCTCCACAGGCTGTCAAGGATGCCGTCCTCAAAGTGATTGCCGCCCATCCCGCAATGCTTTGCAATTTTCTCACCACACCGGAGGGCGTTGTTATGCGCCTCGATCCTGACAAGAAAATTGATGTGCATGTAAAGGAAATGGACGATGAGGAGTTCGAGGCTGAGAAGAAGTCTTTCCAGAGACCTTTCAACCTCGTTAAGGATTGTTTGGTAAGAGCGGAGGTCATTTCGACTCCAGACGGACGATGTGCCCTTCTGATGGATATGCACCACCTGATTGTGGACGGAGGTTCCTTGAACATTCTGACAAAGCAAATAACCAGCGTGCTCAATGGCGAACCGATAGAGGAGGAGGATTGCGGATACCTGCAGTTTGCGGCGGTTCAAAGCAAGAAAGCCGCATCTGGCGGTCTGGATGCAGACAAGGCATTTTTTGACGAGATGTTCGCAAAATACGAAGAACCAGTCACTGTGCCGCCTGACAGGATATTGGCGGAATCGGGACTTCCTCGGCATGCCTCGACTCCAATACCGGATTCCATACTGAACTTAAAACTGCCTCAAGGAGTATCTCAGGCTCATTTTTGGTATGCCGCATTCAACTATACGCTTTCAAGGTTTGCCAATACCAAGGATGTTTATACCGCCTTTATCAGCGGAGGCCGTCAAAATATCGATATAATTGATACTGTAGGAATGTTCGTCAACACGCTACCTTGCGCTGTCCATATCAAGGAGCAGACCGTCAGGGAATTCCTGGAAGAGGTGTCGAAGGCCTTCAGCGATGTAGTTGACCACGAGAACTATCCTTTCACCCGTATCGCCTCTGATTATGATTTCAAGGGGTGCGCAAGCTATGCGTACCAGATGGGGCTGCATAGTGACTGCCGTATAGGTGGGGAGAATGTTGTGACAAGCATCCTTGCCGAACCGTCAAACACTAAGATACCTCTCAGCATATTCATCCAGGAAGTTGACGGCGTTCCGAGCGTTGACGCCGAATACGATGACTCTCAGTACAGCCATGACCTGATACTCCACTTCACGGAGAGCATCGTCGCTGTCGCTGAGCACTTCGCCGCAGCTATGGAGTCG
>JAZLLE010000055.1:0-4281 GCA_045597985.1 Bacteroidaceae bacterium
GTTATGGTCTGAGCCTCAAAGATACCTGTTGCATCAGCAGAAGTTTGTTTACAGGAAGAAGCGGCTGTCAATGTCATCGCAGTCACTGCACCGATAATGATGGATCGATTTACAATATGTTTCATTGTCTGTTATGATTTAACTTGTATTAACTTAGCATCAATGACATCCTTGACTTTAGCCGCCAGAGACTCATAGGGAGAGTCTCCGTCAGGATATACGGCAGGAAGATATTCCACTTGTACTTTATGCCGGTTGAAATCCTTCGTTTTATGAGGGAAAGCCTCAAATGCTCCCCGAATGCAAGCAGGAACAATAGGCACGCCGTATTCTTTGCTGAGGATGGCAAACGTTTTCTTGAATTCCCGGGTAAGGCCGTTCAAGGTACGCGTGCCTTCAGGGAAAATGACCACATTCTTGCCGTTGTCCAGTACTTTTGAAATACTAAGCAAGGAGCTTTTGATATCTTTCTCCTCGATTATGATAATGTTGTTGAGATGGGCAAGAAACCTGCGGCCCCAGCTTTTAAAGTGTGATTCCCTGGCTGTCAGGAACGTGTTTATGAAGGTGTTCCTTTTAAATCCGGCAGTGACTATGACGGTGTCAAAAACGGACTGGTGGTTCGACACGATTATAAAATGGCCATTGACTGGGATATTCTCAGCACCGGTTACTTCAAGATGGTTGTAATTGCGAAGGAAAGACAGGAGGACGGTTCTGAAGAACGGAAATAAGACTGTCGTATGCGGCAACTTCCGTTTGTCTGCAGGCTGATGGAGAATTTCGTGCCAATTCACTTCCCGCACTTCCGTTCTTGTTTTGCATCCCGCCACATATGCGGAGAGTTCCGACACATCCTTGAATCCCGTCAGAATCTCAGTTTCCAGATGGACACCGAAGGTCTGTTCAATGAAGTCCAGAAGTTCTACCTTGTCAAGGGAGTCCATCGCCAGATCTGTCTCTATATTGTCAGTTGATTTCACGGGAATCTTCTTCGCTTTCCGGATATGGTTCTTGATAATCAGGTATTCCTCAAAAGTCGGTTCAACAATGACAGACTCTTCCTTGGTTGTGTCAGTGCTCTGCTGTGTGATGCTGCCCAGCTTGAAACGCTGCAGTTTGCCCAGTTTCGTGCGCGGAAGGCTGTTGTGGCAGACAAATACACGCATCAGTTTCCTGTAATCTGGAACTGTACGGTTGTATGGTTCCACCACCGCACGTTTGAGTTCTTCCCGGATATCTTCCTCCTCCATTCCCTTCGCCCATTGCGGCTGAGGGACAATGATGGCGCAAAGCACGTTGCCGTCCTTTACAACGGCAGCTTCCTTTACTATGTCGAAGCGGCTTTCAATCTTCTTTTCAATCTCAACCGGCTGGATATTCTTTCCGTTAGGAAGGATGATAATATCCTTTTTCTGGCCGGTGATATACAGCCTCCCGTCCCTGTCAAAACGGGCGAGGTCACCGGTGTGAATGAATCCATCAGCGTCAAGTACGGCAGCTGTTTCCTCCGGCCTGTTGTAGTAGCCCTGCATTACCATCGGACCTCTGACACAGAGTTCACCATCGACCAATTTGCACTCGACCACAGGAAACGGTCTGCCCGCGCAACCCGGAACAAGTCTGTCAGAATGGCTCGCACAGGATATCAACGGAGATGTCTCCGTCATTCCGTATCCTTCATATATGTCTATGCCGAGAGTTCGGAATCCACAGAAAACTTCCGGGTCAAGTGCTGCGCCTCCGCAGATGCAATGTTTCAGATTGCCGCCAAGTTTTTTGTGAACCTGCCTGAAGACAATTCGGGAAAGCCGTTTGCTCCGGATTACGGAACAGATGGAAAACAGCGCCCGGGTCAGAAGATTAGAATCAATCTTCTTTCTGATGCCCTCGTAGAGAGATTGCCACAAGCGGGGAACCCCGACGAACATATTAATCTTCCCGATTTGCAGAGTGTGCATTATGTCAGGACCGGAAAGACTTGGGCATATTGCGATGCTTCCACCAGAATACAATGGAATCCCAATTGTCCCCATAAGAGGAAAAATGTGATGCAACGGCAGCAGAACAAGAGTATTGGTAGTAGGAACATAATATTTTTCTTCGTCTGTGAGAAAACGGGTTTCGACTAACAAGTTTCTGAACGAAAGCATCACGCCTTTGGGCAGACCGCTCGTCCCTGAAGAATAAATAATGAGAGCAGTGTCGTTATCATTCGTTTCAATCGCTTCCGGAGCGCAATTGACGGGCTGATTCTCGTATTCATCGATGATCTTTACCTCAGCGTCGCACCCCGTCATCTTCAATGCGGCCAAGGCAATGTCTGCTTTTGTCCGTGATGTCCATATACATTGCGGATGACATTCGCTGAAAATGTACGAAAGATCCTCGACTGTAGAAGCAGCATCTACAGGAACCGCAATGCTCCGGTTTGCCCAGATGGCATATAAAGCATATATCCAGCCCGCTCGATTTTCACTGAAAATGACAGTTCGCGTATCCTGCCCGTGTGGTGACAAGGAGGAAAATGATGCAATATGTCCAAGCATCTCCTTATAGCTGATTTGATGCTCGGATGAAATTATGGCGGTCTTGTTATGTTCTTGTATAATCTTACTCATATAAATTTGAGTAGCGTTTCTATTCAACCTTCTCCTGCCTGTAAAGAGCCTGAAGTAGTTCGATTTGATGTATGCTCTTCTGAAGCGAGGCGTCCGACTCCTCGTTAATCTTCTGCAGAAGGTCGGAGGCATCGATTACACCGTTGTTCAGTTTTTCTTCGGCAGCCTTGCGCACATCTGTGCGGAGCTGGAGTATCTCCGTATCGTCCTCAAGCGTCTGGCGCAGGAAGAGTATTTCCTGCGATGCGCCGGTCTTGCTCAGTGTCGTCTTGAAGTCCAGCATATCCTTCTGAATGTCCAATTCCCGCATCTGCTGACTGATGAGAGCCTTGTAATTCTTGCGGGTGTACAGAGGATAAAGGTTGAACTTCAACTGTATGCCCAACATTGCATTGAATGACGGATTATGGTCCGTGAGCCCCTTGAAGATATTTCTTCCCGGGTAACCATAGTACGCATCGGCTACGAATCCTATCTTCGGTGACAAATCCACGTCAAGTTTCTTCATCTGCAGTTCCAGTAGTCTGCGGTTGCTCTCGATGAATGCATATTCCGGACGTGATGGGATGACATTCGGTTCAGTCGGAGTTATCAGTTGTTCATTACTCAAATCCACGGATGTCAGCAGAGACAACGACAGCCGCGAAGACTTGATGTTGGTTTCTATCAGCCTTATCTGTTGCTTTGCGGATTTAACTTCTGCCTCCATAGACTTGAGGTCCATTGTTGTTACGCCACCCTCATCGTAGATGGATTTCATCTTCGCAAGGTTACTTTCAAGTACAGACATTCTGCCTTCTGCCTGTTTGAGACGTTCTTCGAGCAGTAATATTGAGAAATACACCTCATCCACCTGCCTTTGAAGCTCATACAGAGACACTTCGAGCTCTGCCTCATCCTTTGCTGCCACAGCTTCTGCGGTCTTTTTCCCGAGCGCAGATGCACCGCCGTCCCAGATGTTCTGCGTGACGCTGGCACTGACCTGGTACTGCCAAGGCTGCTCCTTCTTTCCGGTCAGGTCAATCATAGAGGCTATCTTTCCGAGAATGTCCCCAAGGTCCGCCGCATCAGTAACGTTGCTGAGCCAGGCTCCGCCACCGCCCAGTTCCAGACGTGGCAGCCAGGAGAGCGAGGCATTGTGGACATTGCATTCCTTCGTGGCGCGGATAAGGTCGTACCTGCGCACGAGCGGATAGTTCTCACGCGCCTTGTCCCGGCACTCCTGAAGGGTGACCGAGGCGTTCGCCGGGAATGTGATGGCCAAGGTGGCCACGAGTATGAAGCAGAACCTTCTCATTGTTTGACGATTATTCAAATCTTGTATAAGCAAATGCCCTTATTCGGGTATATTTTGACAAAGTTACTCAAAATGAGTGGAATTCACTCTTTTTCTGCGTTTACCCGACTCTTTTTTATTCACCAATCAACATAAACGCTTATGACAGGATTCAATCAAATCGAGAGAGGCCGTAGGTCGCGAGGGTGTTTACAGTGAGCATTTTGATGCTCGCGGCCCGAGCAGCAGGGCTTTAGCCCGCCGGGAGCTATCTACATCCGTATCTCAACATCACAGCAGCAGACGGACAGGCAGGAGACCGAGCTCAAGGAGTTCGCGCTTCGCAACGGTCTGAATTTCAACGAAAAGACGGATATGTATATA
>JAZLLE010000056.1:0-3725 GCA_045597985.1 Bacteroidaceae bacterium
CCCGAAAGCCTTGGTATCAAGTTTCTGTACGTCGGGTCAGATATTTGCTTACGGCTTCCTTCAGATTCCACCTCACGATGGACACCCTTGCTTTCGGCTGTAGCCTTCCCACTGTTAGGGCGGCTTGGGGACTTACACCCGTTAGAATACGTACGTGCTGGGCGAACCAAAAAAAGAGTGTGACTTTTCAGCCACACTCTTTTTTATATTCGCATCACTTACTTGAAATAGTCGGAAAGAACCTTCTCATACTCCTCACCACGCAGGTTGTGACCTATGATCTCACCTTCCGCATCAATAAGGAATGAGCTTGGTATCATTGTAATCGCATAGAGGAATGCAGGTGCATCCTCGCCCGAGTTAGGATCGTAAAGCTGCGGCCAAGGCATATTCTCAGCCTCCAGAGCCTCTTTCCAAGCCTCCTCGTTGTCATCAACAGACACGCTTACAATCTCAAAGCCCATTGAATGGAACTTCTCGTATGCTGATTTCATAGAAGGAATCTCGCCACGGCAAGGCTCACACCAACTTGCCCAGAAGTCAAGAAGAACCAGCTTGTTCTGGCCTACATACCCGGCAAGGCTGTGCTCGTTTCCATCAACATCTGGAGCGGAGAAATTCTGATACGGCTGGCCAATGGCGGTCTTCAGCTGCGATGTTACCATATCCTTCAGCTGTGCTATGTACTGATTTCCGGAGAATTTCGGTTCCATAGCCTTCAGAAGCTCATCAAGCTCGGTAGGCTCGAACATACTGTAATAGTCAAGCAACTGATTGAATCCGAACATATTATCAACGTTCTCGCGAATGCTCTTCTGAACCACATCGCGATACATATCCTGTACGTCGTTCATCTCGTCCTGGTATGACTCCATATTCTCACCGGCCGCAGACGCCTGTTGCATACGTTTCTCCAGGTCCATGGCCTTCTGCTCTACCTTGTCAATCTCATCGTAGAACTTCTGGAAAGCATCATTCGCAGTTGTTCCGCCTACCACCTGAGTCTGATCAGCAGAATAGTTAATCTTGATGTTTCCAGGCTCAAGGAAGAAAGTACAGGTATTCATCTGCCCGTCAATATTGAAGGCAAGCACGCATACGTCGCAGGTATCGGTCTGGCCTTTAAAGGAGAACTTGCCGTTCTTTACAATGGTAGAGTCAATAGCCTGAAGCGACACGCCATTGCTGATGTCACATATCAGTACGGTATCGCCATCGGCAGCACCCTCTATCGTTCCAGTGATGCTATACCTATTGTCCCCACAGGCAGCAAGCAGAGCAACGCTCAGCATAAGGAATAAAATCTTCTTCATCAGATTATCCGGTTTATTTAATTAAATACTGTGTGCTGATTGACTCGTTGCAATATACGCGGTATATTGTCTCAGCGAACATACTTGCAACCGACAACTGTTTCAGTTTCCTGCAAGGAATCGGGTTACGGTAAGGGATGCTGTTTGTAAAGACAATCTCCTCAAGCTGCGACTTGTCAATCTTGACAGGCGCATCAGCCGACATCACACAATGGGATACAAGGGCGCGTACTGACTTTGCGCCTGCAGCCATCATTGCATCGGCGGCGGTACACATTGTGCCTGCGGTATCAACAATATCGTCAATGATAATGACATTCTTGCCGGCCACATCGCCGATAATCTTAATCTCATCAACCACATTGGCCCTGGAGCGTGTCTTCTGGCAGAGAACCAGAGGCACATTCAGATACTTGGCATACGCGCTGGCACGCTTGCTGCCACCTACATCAGGAGCTGTCACTACCAGATCGTCCAGTTTGAGGCTCTCAATGTAAGGAATGAACAGCTTTGACGCATACATATGGTCAACAGGAACGTCAAAGAAGCCCTGAATCTGATCTGCGTGAAGGTCCATCGTAATAAGACGGTTGATGCCGGCCTTGCTCAAAAGGTCTGCCACCAGTTTGGCGCCAATTGAGACACGCGGCTTATCCTTACGGTCCTGTCTGGCCCATCCGAAATACGGGATTACAGCATTGATAGTCCTTGCCGAAGCGCGCTTTGCGGCATCAATCATCAGAAGCAGCTCCATCAGATTGTCTGCTGGCGGAAAAGTTGACTGGATAAGGAACACATCGGCTCCACGGATTGATTCCTCAAACGAGACAGCGAACTCGCCATCTGCGAAGTGAGTCACATTCATCTGCCCCAGAGGGTAATGCAGAAAATCACAGATTTCCTGTGCCATATACATACTGTCAGAGCCACAGAAAACCAGGAAAGGGTTGGCAGGATTCATTGAACCTATTTTATAATGTTATTGTTTACCGAAAAACGGCTGTTAATTTCCATTTGCAAAGTTAGACAATTTATAACTATATGACAAAGACAAAACGTTATTTTGGGTCTATGTCTTTTCTTTTTGACACCTTGTCCGGATTCTTTGCTATATACTCTTTCCAGTTGCGGCCTCCGCTGCTGTCAGTCTGAGGACGTCCCATCTGCAAATAATGGCAGTATGCCGCCGCCAGCGCATCGGTAGCGTCCATAAACTTAGGCATATCATCGGAGTTGATGTTCAATATACGCTGAAGCATAGCGGCAACCTGTTCCTTGCTGGCGCTGCCGTTTCCGGTAATAGCCATCTTTATTTTCAACGGCGCATATTCCGTGATGGGTACGCTGTGATGTATGGCGGCAGCCATAGCCACCCCCTGTGCACGGCCCAGCTTCAGCATTGACTGGACGTTCTTACCAAAGAATGGTGCCTCAATAGCCATCTCGTCAGGCAGGAACGAGTCTATTATGCCAGTAACACGCTCGAATATCTTGCCCAGTTTCAAGTACATATCGCCCGCCTTGCGCAGATCCACCACCCCCATCGCCACAACCGAGGCCTTTGTGCCGACTACCTTAAGCACGCCATATCCCATTAAATTCGTGCCCGGGTCTATGCCCAATATTATTTTCTCCAGAACCGGCTTTATCACTTTTTCAAGAATTTTACCGCGAAGTTATCAATTATTCAAACCAAAACACTACCTTTGCATCAGAATTAAGGTCTGGGGCATTAGCTCATCTGGCTAGAGCGTTTGACTGGCAGTCAAGAGGTGACGAGTTCGAGTCTCGTATGCTCCACGTTGAAAATCAAGCACTTACGTAAAAACGTGAGTGCTTTTTCTTTTGCCGGGAAAACAATGGGAAAACAAGCGAATTTTGAAAACGCCCTGAGAGTACCTTATAAGGCATCTTCTATCACTTCCTCCACTTCGCTATCTTCCAGTATCACAGACTGACATTTCGCCGGACATCAGTTCCTTATGTTCTTATTTGTTAATTTCTCTTTCATTCTGTAAAATAATGTATAGAAACCATACGGGAAAAACCACATGCATTTTTCCCGTATGGGGTCGCGCTTTCTGTGCTCGGTAAAACGGAGTACCTCTGTGGTCGGATCCGGAAAAGCCGGATATCACTGATGGTTCATGAACATCAAGCATGCATTAACCGGAATGTCAGGAAGTACAACTGACAGACCATAGAGAACAGACAATCATGATAAAGCCTCAATTCCGCAAGAAAGTTTGATTGCGATTAATTGAACGTGTGCCGGAGGCAAAGTTTAGGGCGGAAGCGTTGATTTCAGTTTTCATTCCCTATCCGGGCAGACAATATCAGTGTTCCGATGTCTTTGTCGGCCCACTTTTGATGGACTTTTTAAAGTGAGTTGCACGTGTATCCGGCGGTCTT
>JAZLLE010000057.1:0-61660 GCA_045597985.1 Bacteroidaceae bacterium
GGTTAGTTGAATATTGACTCATAACTTGTAATGATTTGGTACTCATAAAGTTACGAAAAATAATTCAATTAACCTACTGATTTTCAAATAGTTATACTGCTACATAACATTATTTTTCAATAAAATTTAAACAGCTTCTAAGATAAACCGGCCGTTTCTTTCCAGTTTTCTGCCATATGTTTACAAAACTATCCATTTTTCCGATACGAAACACCCGAAAATACATAGATAGAGGTGGAAAATAAGTAATTTCGCGGCTGATATCTATATGCGTACAGCAATGACGGACAACCAGACAAAAAGACTTTTCATTGAGACATACGGCTGCCAGATGAATGTAGCGGACAGCGAGGTCATAGCATCTATCATGCGGATGGCGGGATACGAGCCTGTGCAGGAGATTGCGGATGCCGATGCCATTTTCCTGAACACCTGCTCCATACGCGACAATGCGGAGCAGAAAATATGGAACAGGCTTGAGGCCCTGTATGCCATGAAGAAGAAGCGCCCCGGGCTGATAATAGGCGTGATGGGCTGTATGGCCGAGCGCACCAAGAACGAGCTGATAGAGAATCACCACGTGGATGTGGTAGCCGGTCCTGACGCATATCTCTCACTGCCCCAGCTGATAGCCGAGGCCGAGAACGGAGGCAAGGCCATCAATGTGGAGCTGTCAACCACCGAGACTTATCGCGACATTATACCTGACCGCATCTGCGGCAACCATATAAGCGGCTTTGTATCGATAATGCGAGGCTGCAACAACTTCTGCCACTACTGCATAGTGCCATATACCCGCGGACGTGAGCGCAGCCGCGATGTGCAGAGCATACTGAACGAGGTGCTTGATCTGCGCGACAAAGGATTCAAGGAGGTAACACTGCTTGGACAGAATGTAAACTCGTACCGCTACGGGAACAATGGAGAGACCGTAGGTTTTCCCGAGTTACTCAGACGTGTGGCTCTGGCTGTACCCGAAATGAGGGTGCGCTTCACCACATCGCACCCCAAGGATATGAGCAATGAGACGCTTCAGGTAATTGCGGAGATACCTAATGTATGCCGTCACATCCACCTGCCGGTTCAGAGCGGAAGCAACCGCATACTTGAGCTGATGAACCGCAAATACACACGCGAGTGGTATCTGGAGCGCGTAGCGGCAATCAAGCGCATAGTACCAGACTGCGGCCTCACCACAGATATGTTCACCGGATTCCACTCCGAGACCGAGGAGGACCACCAGCAGACCCTGTCGCTGATGCGCGAGTGCCGTTTTGACGCTTCGTTCGATTTCAAGTACTCAGAGCGCCCTGGCACCTTCGCAAGTCGTCATCTTCCAGACGATATACCCGAGGATGTAAAGATACGCCGCCTTAACGAGATGATAGAGCTGCAGAGCCAGCTTTCTCTGGAGTGTCACCGCGAGTGCATCGGCAAGACATATCAGGTGCTGGCCGAGGGCTACTCGAAACGCTCACGCGAGCAGCTGTACGGACGCACTGAGCAAAACCGCACCGTGGTATTCGACAAGGGCTCTCACCATCCGGGCGATTTCCTGTATGTCACCATAAAGGACGCCACGTCCGCCACACTGATTGGAAAGACAATTGACAACGAATAATAAACGAATATGGCTGGAAATAATAGTATCAGGCTGAAGCTCATAGTTTTAAGTTTTCTGGAATTCGCAGTCTGGGGCGCATACCTCACGTCGTTTGGACGTTATCTGGGAATCATAGGATTCGGCCCTCAGATTAAATGGTTCTTCGCAATGCAAGGCATAGTGTCGCTGTTTATGCCCGCTCTTATGGGTATTGTGGCAGACCGTCATATACAGGCGCAGAAAGTTATGGCTCTTTGCCACCTGATAGCCGGTACGTTTATGATATCAGCCTGCCTTTACTGTATGAGGCACTCAGAAGGTACAATCAGTTTCGCACCACTATTCACCCTTTACAGCATCAGTCTGGCTTTCTATATGCCAACAATAGCCATCAGCAACTCCGTGGCATACAGCACGCTCACTCAGGCCGGAATGGATACCGTGAGTAATTTCCCGCCCATACGTGCGTTCGGAACAGTAGGTTTCATCTGCAGTATGCTGTTGACCAACTGGCTCAAAATAGGAGGAGTTGCGATGCAGGACTCATATACGCAGCTGGCTGCATCGGGTATACTGTCATTCGTGCTTTTCCTCTTCTCGCTTACTCTTCCCGCTTGTCCGGTAAACAAAAATGCCGAAAGAAAATCATTTGTCGATACATTCGGCCTCAGGGCATTCACACTCTTCAAGGAGTATCGTATGGCGATATTCTTTATATTCGCCATGCTTCTTGGCTCCGCACTGCAGATAACCAACGCATACGCCAATACATTTCTCGGCTCCTTCGGTGCCACTGCGGAATACGCCAACGCCTTTGCGGTAAGGAACTCCAATGCCCTGCTTGCCATATCGCAGGCATCAGAGACGCTTTGCATATTGCTTATCCCATTCTTTATGAAACGTCTGGGAATAAAAAAGGTTATGCTGACGGCAATGTTTGCCTGGGTGCTCAGGTTTGGTCTGTTCGCAATAGGCAAGCCCGATATGCCAGGTGTAATCTGGCTCATCATCAGCTGTATAGTCTATGGAGTGGCATTCGACTTCTTCAATATCTCAGGCTCGATATTCGTTGACCAGAACGTAGGAAAGGATATCCGCTCCTCTGCCCAAGGATTGTTTATGATGATGACCAACGGCCTGGGAGCCTCCATCGGCACTCTTGCCGCAGGAGCCGTTGTTGACAAGCTGGTATATGAGGCACCAGAGCCATCGTGGTCTGCAACCTGGGGCATATTTGCAGGCTATGCCCTTGTTGTGGCCATAGCATTTGCCATATTATTCAAACCGGAAAAGAGCAACGGCTGAATCTACTCAGACAGGTGACTGCCCATCTGCGATGCCTCATTGCCTGCGGCATCCAGTTTGAACAGCATTAGTGATGGATTATCGGCGGTACACGGACTCCAGGCACCATCCCCGGCTCCGTTAGGGTTGCCGTAACGCGCAAAGTTGGTCCAGGCGGTAAGCATTTTCCCGGACAAAGCCCAGTCGCCTTTTGTCCAGGGACGCCAGCTGTGGCGCATCGACTTGAAGAAGTACCAAAGATCAGATGAGTGGAAGGCTCCCTCCAGTCTTGTAAGCGGACTATCCTCGTCTGTGCTCTCCTGATGGGCCTTGCGAGCCTCAGGGTGCGAGTTGTCATCGGGAAGACTGCGCGCAAACTCGTATGCCCAGGCCTTGCCGCCCACAGCCTGGCGGTTCAGGCAGAAATCAATTACCTCGTCCGACATCTCGCGGTAATCGTTCATCGTATAGCCTATCATATAAGGAACATTGGCCAGAGTCCCGTCCAATGCCGCCTGGTCAAAACTCCTTGTAGATACATACCCCTCAATGACAGGATGCTGATACCCGTTGAGAAGCGACATTCCTCTGATGCCGGGGAAACCACCGGTGGCGGAGTTGTATATCTCAGCAACAGAGAAGATGGCCTCAGTGCTGGCCTCACGCATTTTATCGAGTGAGGTATATCCCGCCCAATCCATAATGGCTTTCGATTTCAGCTCGGCCTGATGAAACTCGCTGAGGTTTGTTACAGAATCAGGAACAGTGGCTAGACCGCCTGCGCTCATTATCACAGCCTTATGAAAAAGACCACGCGCCAATGGAGACTCGCAGAGCATACGCACGCATCCTCCGCCGGCACTCTGACCGGCAAGGGTTACATTGTCTGGGTCACCACCGAATGCGGCTATGTTGTCACGCACCCACTCAAGAGACCGGATCTGGTCAAGCAAGCCGTAGTTTCCAGACGAATTGCTCCCACTCTCCTCTGTCAGCCCGGGGTGTGCCAGAAAGCCGAAAACGCCAAGGCGGTAATTGATGGAGACCAAAACCACATCTTTGGCAGCAATCTCCTGCCCGTCAAATTCAGGCTCGGAGCCAAATCCCTCACGGCATCCTCCACCGTGTATCCAAAGAATAACAGGAAGCCTTGCATCGCTCTGCCCCGGCTTGCTTGTCCATACATTCAGATACAGGCAATCCTCGCTGTAGGTGGATTCATCGCCATACCCCCACTCAGAATAGTATCCGCCGTTGAATTGCGTATGCTGGAACCCCGGCCTGCCGAACTTGTCGCATATACGTACGCCATCCCAGGGAACCACCGGCTGCGGAGCCTTCCACCGTAATGCGTGAATGGGAGGCGCGGCATACGGAATACCCCTGAACACATACACACCGCTGATGTCAGTACACACACCCTGCACCTGCCCGCCATCAATATCCAGTATAGGACAGGCTTTTTGACAAGCGGCAGCTACTGTAATCAACGCCATCAAGGCAGACATTCTGATTATATGGAAAACTCCTGTTCGCGACATAAACATTATTTGAAGAATTCACGAAGTTAGTAAAATTCCACTGCATCGGCGCAAATCCTGACACGGAAACATTGGCTCACCCGAAAAAGAGCGTGGATTTTCTGCGTTTCGTATAAAGACCGTAATCAGAGGGTGTTGCAGCAAAACAATCTGACTGCTGATTTTTGGTTAGGGATAATTCCAGGAAAGTAATAAATAAAAAAGCCCCACAGAATATCTGCGAGGCATTTTCTTGTGGTGTCACCAGGAATCGAACCGGGGACACAAGGATTTTCAGTCCTTTGCTCTACCATCTGAGCTATGACACCAACTGCGCTTCAGTTGCGAATGCGGGTGCAAAGTTACATAGTTTTTTTCTTTCCGCAAGTTTTTTCCACTAAAATTGTTTCACTCACCAAAAAAAGATGTACCTTTGCATTGTCAAAGCCAATCGGAATGTAGCGCAGTTGGTAGCGCACTACGTTCGGGACGTAGGGGTCGGGCGTTCGAGTCGCCTCATTCCGACAGCAGCAGAAGCCGAATACAACAAGGCTTCTGCTTTTTTATGCAATAACTCAGCCCGACCCCACGTTCGCTTATTTATTTTTATCAGTTGCTTTGCGTTTAGCAGAAAACACTTAACTTTGCACCGCGATTTATCATTGATGCTCGAATGGTGGAATGGTAGACACGAGGGACTTAAAATCCCTTGACCTTTACCGGTTGTGCGGGTTCGAGTCCCGCTTCGAGCACGGAAAGCAGCTGGCTTTTGGCCGGCTGTCTTTCTTTTATGACATAACCTCACCCAAGAAGTCCGCAGTAAAGCGCGGGAATATCAAGACCGGCCTCAAGCTGTGTGCCAATTCCACCAGTGAATCGGGGATTGCATTCAAGAAAGAAAATGCCGCCGGTCTTATCAACACGGAAATCCATACCACATACTCCGTGGTAGTCTATGTATTCCAGAATGGTACGGCTTATCTGGCACAGCTCAGGAAAAGACACGCTCTGGCGCGCGGTAGCAGGCCCCTGGCCACGATTTGAGAGCGCCTTGTAGCAGCCCGCCTGAAATATGCCATTCCAGCGGAAGGCATCAACACTATAGTCATCGCCCTCAACAAATTCCTCTATAAGATAACGGTTACCGGGCTCGTGCTCCATAAGACTCTGCAGAGCCTCACGGCTTTTCGGCCTGTAAACACCAGAGCCTCCAAAGGATTTCTCGCGTTTGAAGATTACGGGATAGTCTGTTACATCGCGTGCGCCTGTGAACATACGCGGTTGTCTGATGCCAAGCTCAGCGGCCATCCTGCTACACTCCACCTTGCTGTCAAGCATCGCTATCTTCTCTGCCGTATCAACAGGAATAACGATATCAGACGGCAGGCTGCTCTTGAATCGGGCAAGGGCTAACTGGCAGCCAATGGGCAGAATCATCCGTGGACGGCACGATGCCACTGACTTCAGAAGCTCACGACGATAGCCTGGCTCATCGCGGAAGGTGTTCTGCGGGAATCCGGCAAGACGCACGTCCAGACCACGGGCTGCTATGGCATCGCGAACCACAGGACCGGTAAGTCCCATCGTTCCGAACAAAAGCACATCGCATACATCGGCCATAACATCAGTGGAAATAACTTGCGCAAAAATAGCGTAATCACACTGCAAAATCTTGCTGTCAGAGACGCTATTTTAATGGAAACACCATATTTTTGTAAAAAACATAAAGCAATATGAATTTCAGAAGACTTACAATCATTGCGGCAATGCTGATGGCAGGCATCACAATGTCGGCACAGGACTACCCCGATCCTACCATCCTGAAGGACGGGAACGACTATTATATGACGCACTCCCCGTTCGTGTATCACCCGGGATTGCTCATCTGGCACTCCACAAACCTGACGGACTGGGAGCCAGTATGCCGTGCCTGCCCTGAGTTCGAGGGCTCAGGCTATGCGCCCGAGATTATAAAGCACGATGGCAGATATTTCATCTACTACCCTGCCCTGAACACAAACTTTGTGATATGGGCCGACGATATAAAAGGGCCGTGGAGTAAGCCCATTGACCTTAAGGTGGGCGGCATTGACCCCGGACACGCCGTGGGCGAGGATGGCAAGCGCTATCTGTTCCTGTCAAACGGCAACGCTCCACTGGTGCGCGTCCAGCTGGCCGACGATGGCCTGTCGGTGGTGACGGAGCCTGAGGTCGCATACGAGGGCTGGCAGTTCCCGGCAGATTGGGAGACTGAGGGATTCTGGCTGGAGGCTCCGAAGATTATGAGGCACGGAGAGTATTACTATCTTACCACCGCCGAGGGCGGTACGGCAGGCCCTGCCACCAGCCATATGGTTGTATCGGCGCGAAGCAAGAGCATCCTGGGCCCGTGGGAGAACTCGCCATACAATCCTATCGTACACACATACAGCGCAGAGGAGCCCTGGTGGTCAAAGGGTCACGGCACTCCTTTCGAGGGGCCGGACGGCAAATGGCATATAGTGTATCACGCCTATCCAAACGGCTACCATACCCTAGGCCGCGTGTCGATAATAGAGCCTATAGAGTGGACCGGTGACGGCTGGTACAAGTCTGCCGACCCGGAGGATATGCAGCCGCTCTTCAGCAATATGGACCTGAACGATCACTTCAAGAACGGTGAGTACGGCTGGCAGTGGGCCAATTGGAAGCTCTCCCGCAGAAGCCCCATTGACAGCAGCCTGAACCTGTGGCTTGCCACCGCTCAGGACAAATCATACCAGACCGAGGTGAAAGTGCGCGTCAGGAAGGGCGATACAGCCGGAATGCTGCTCTTCTACAACGAGGAGGCATTCACCGGAGTACTTGCCGACAGCAAGAACCTGACCGTCTATTCCGACGCCAGGACTAAGTCAGAGATGAGAAACAAGTTCGGAAAGCGATTCAGAGTAAGAATTACCAACAACGCCAATAATGTGGAGATTTCAGTAAGGAAGATGCTCAGCCGCAAGTGGGTGGTAGTTGCATCGGACATAGATGTTTCCACTATGCACCATAACACCTACGCAGGCTTCTATGCGTTGCGTATAGGTATGGCATCGACAGCCGGATTCCCCGATGGATTCAGGAAATTCACATACACTCCTATAAAATAGGTATTTGTAGTAATGCTGGGAAAATGCGCGTCGGGCCGGCTATTTGCGTTTGGCCTGACGCGCGGCTTTTTTGGCGGCAGCCTCGGCATCGGCACGCGCCTTTGCCATCTTGGTGGTTATCAGAATGGCTCCGTTGGCTCCGCGCAGGCCATATATTGCAGCAGAGCCACCCTTCACCACCTCTACTTTAGCAACATCGCTATGAGAAAGATATGAGATATCATCCATCACAAGCCCGTCAACCACAAAAAGCGGCTGTGTCTGAGATGTAAATGAACTCTCGCCCCTGATGACAATAGTAGGAGTACCACTGCCTCCGCCGGATACCGATACTCCAGGCACCTTTGCCGCAATGTAATCCCATATATTGGAATAAGCCATTGACTCATTATCGCCTATCTCCACCTTAGATACCGAGCTTGTAAGCTCATCTCTCTTAAGCGACTCATATCCGATATTCACGTCATCTTCTACATCAGATGGCATCTCTGCCACCTTAGACGATGTTCCGCATGAGGCCATTGCCAACACAAGGAGACCACCAAGAACCAGTGAGCCATATACTCCAGACACAAGATTTCTCATATATCAAACTATTTACATAGCGCAAAGATACAATAGCCTTGCATAAAAACAACACATACAGATATAAAGGCGCGAGGGAATGGTCCTTATCTGACATTTTTGTGGCTATAGTTGAAACTAACGCCTTGCTGTGTTACGGTACGGTCAAGAATCACGCCTTTAGCCATACCTCCGAATTTGCGATTGCCCTCAATCTTGCCGGAAAGGATATCGGCGGCAATGTCGCGAAGGTCCTGAACGCGCTTTACGGTTTCAGGATTGTCTCCACCAAAATGACCGGGATACATAATTTCAATTCCCTTTTCTCTCATCATCTGAAGAGTCTCATCGGCAGTATTGATGAATGTAGATACATCCAATGTCATAAGAAGATTTGTGCTGCCGAATGCATCACCGCTGAAGGCTATATGATTGTCCTCGTCTATAAAAATGACTGACTCTGCCGTGTGGCCGGGAGCATTGAAAACCTCTATGATGCGGTTTCCAAGGTCAAATACCTGATGATTCTTCAAGTAATTGACCGTACCATTGAAGTTACGGAATCTCTGATTCCCACCCTGATTGCCTACCCAGACTTGGTCAAAGCAGCATACAGCGCCTACGTGGTCAGTATGGTTGTGCGTAAGCACCAGAGTAACAGGTTTGTCGGTGATTCCGGCAACAATCTCATCAAGATTATTAATACGTGTACCAGCATCAATCAGAAGAGCTCTCTCCTCGCCCTCTACAATGTACAGGCTTTCATTATAAACCAAATGACCGTTGCCCACCCACGTATGGTCATCGAGCGCATGAAAGACCACATCCTCGTTCTGAAATACCAGCGGCAGACCGTCCATATTAAGCGACGATCCATTCTGTCCACCTCTATTGCCAAACACAATAAGCAACAGCGCTGCCACAATCACCAGCGCAACAACGCCTCTTTTTGCTTTTCTACCCATTTCCGTTTTAAACAATTGCTCTATAGACAACAAAAATAATGTTTTCTGGCAGAAAATCAGGAATTCATATCAAAGACATAGAATGGAGAGGCGGCTTTTTATGTGAGACAAGAAAAGTTTTACCGAAGTATTGCGTATATTTGCGAATAATAATCAGTTTTAAGAAATTCCTATGAAATATATCTCAGAAAACATCAAGTATATAGGTTGTGACGACGCTGATCTCCATATCTTTGAATCACAATATGCTCTTCCTGAGGGCATGTGCTACAATTCATATATTATTTTTGACGAGAAGATTGCGGTAATGGACACTACAGACAGCCGCACTCTGGACCAATGGATAACAAATCTTGAGGAAGCTTTGGGCGGTAGAAAGCCCGACTACCTTATAGTGCAGCATATGGAACCTGACCACGCCGGAGGAATTGGTGAGATTATTGATAAGTATCCTGATATGAGGCTGGTATGCTCTGCGAAGGCCGGAAGTATGATACCTCTCTATTTTCCAGATACCGACCTGTCAGACAGGGTTCAAACCGTAAGAGACGGTGACACTCTCTGCCTTGGTCTGCATACGTTGCAGTTTATAATGGCGCCTATGGTTCATTGGCCGGAAGTGATGGTTACGTATGATACAGTCGGGAAGATTCTGTTTTCCGCAGACGCATTCGGCAAGTTCGGAGTAATGGATTCCGATCCGGATGATTGGGCTTGTGAGGCTCGCCGTTACTACTTCAACATTTGCGGCAAATATGGAGGCCCCGTAGCGGGTCTTCTTGGCAAACTTGCCTCTTTTGAGGTCAAGCAGATACTCCCTCTTCACGGGCCTTTCCTTCAAGGGCAGGGTCTTGCCAACGCACTCCGCCTTTATTCCATATGGAGTTCATATGAGGTGGAGACTGAAGGAGTCTTCATTGCATACGCATCCATTCACGGATGCACAAAGGCTGCAGCCGAAAAGCTGGAGGATATTCTACGCGCAAAAGGATGCAAGAAAGTATCCATCTGCGACTTGAGCAGGGACGACATGGGTGAAGCCGTTGAAGATGCGTTCAAGTATGGCAAGGTTGTCCTTGCCGCATCAAGCTATGACGGAGGGCTCTTTACGCCTATGTTTGATTTCCTTCACAGGCTGCAAACAAAGTCCTGGCAGAAACGCGAGGTTGCCATAATAGAAAATGGAAGTTGGGCTCCAAGCGCCGCAAAAGTGATGAGACAGATGATTGAAGGAATGAAGGATATAACAGTCAAGGGCGATACCGTCACTCTTCGCGGAGTTATGAAAGACAGCGATATTCCTAAACTGGAGGCCCTTGCGAAAGCTATTCTTGACTAACGTCGTGTTTTCGCTGACAAGTGAAATCAGCCGGCGAGTTGCTTATCAATGAAATTCCAGGCATTCAACGTGTGCTTACCTTACCGCGGTAATGTATTCCGCATTTTCAAGTGTAGTCCCGCATTACCGGTAATAAACTTCATTTCGCGCGCACGCATCTATATTAACGTGAGTTCGACGAATTTGTTTCAGAATAAAGTGAGCTGATTATCAGCTGCTTTGACGATGTTGATACATGGCTTCTTCGGAAAGAAGCAGTATGAGGCGATAGCTCCGAGCATGTTTACGACAAAATTCTCGAAAGAACGATGTCTGGAGTGTTAGACTTGCGCAATGTTCTTCAATTCATCGTTGATGGTGTCGATTATTGCGCGCTTTCTAAGAAGCACTCTCTGCGCGGTGACATTTATCACCCCACACTGGCAGGAACATAGCATTTACGTTCCCGCAGTTCTTTGTTTTTGATGTCTTGTTTCATTCTTGATTGTATTTGTTTTGATTTCTAAGTCAAAAGATTTCCAGAAATACAATTTTTACCATTCAACGCTTTCAGAATTTTTGTAAATTCGCATAACATTGGCACTCAGTAACAATTTCTTTCTCGTATTCGTGTCGTAAAGATTAGTTGGGATACAATACGGACATAACAGTTGCATTATGGAACAGATAATATCGTTTCTCCAGGAGCTTTACGAAAACAACAACAAGCCTTGGTTCGATGCTCACAAGAGCGAGTATCTGAAAGTACGCGAGAAGTTCAGCGCCCTTGCCTTGCAGATAATAAGCGGAGTACGCGAGTTTGACAAGAACATTGGCCCGCTTACGCTGCAGGATTGCACATACCGCATTAACCGCGACATACGCTTCTCGCAGGACAAATCTCCATACAAGACCCATTTCGGGGTATTTGTGGCGCCTCAGGGTAAGAAATCGGGCTACCACGGATACTATTTCCACATAGGAGTGGCCCCGGGCGAGAGCTATCCCGACGGACACATGCTTGGCATAGGCGACTATTACTGCGAGCCCAAGGCGCTCAAGATATTGCGCGAGGATATTGAGGCCGGCAATGGTGATTTCGATGACATTGTGCGCTCTGCGGACCCACGCCTCTATCTGGATAAGGAAAACTCTCTTAAAAGAGTTCCCGCAGGCTTTGAGAGCGGCACCATCAACGATGAGTATCTTAAACTGAAAAGTTTCTGTCTCTGCTTCAAGCCAGACCGCAGCTTCATAATGGACCGCAACCTTGTTGACAACGTCCTTGAGATCTTCAAATCCGGCAAACCCTTCATAGACTACATCAACCGCGCCATCAGCTATTCCCGCCAATCCGAATCTATCTGAATAAGGCTCGTTGAATTTTGTAATCCGGTCAGGACAGTAGCAATGGCAGATTTCTCCACACTCTGTGCAAAACCAATGAATTCCGTCACACACAGAGAAAGGACCACGCTACCTTCCCCGTTTACTTATAGAGTATTTTCTTACCATTGACGATATAGACATGTCCTTTCTGCATAGTAGAGACTTGCTGGCCCAGAAGATTGTAGATGACAGTATCATCAGAAATCATGCCAGTGACACCTTCGTGAATGTCCTTCACTGAGGTATCGTCACCTCCAATCTCAATGACATACAATTTTGCATTTTTCAGCAGTTTGTCAGCATCGGCATCGTTACCGGAGGCATTTGTCATATACCAACTATATGGCTTGAGCAACTGAGGACTGGTATAACAATCAAATCCTTCCTTATCGTTAAGCACCCACCAGCCATTGCTGGTATATGTATGCAAAGTTCCTGTAAAGTCGAAATTAAAACGACCGATAGTGTATTTCCTTGATTGTTCTGCGGATGGCATCATCTGCACGTCGTGTAAAATAAGTTTTACATCGTCATGTCGTGGTCTGATGAGAGCCGGAGTATTGGCCGGAATAACACAATCCGGTTCAACCATCTGGGCGATTACAGCAAGTGTGCAACCTGGAACATAGTTATCAATAAAACGTTCTTCACTGTCCATAAATCTCAGATTATTGACAATTGCAAATTCACAGTGGGAGAAAAGACTGTTTTCAACATTGATATCGAACGGCACATAGAGAGGATGCCATTCTTCTATGTTCATGGAACCACATGAGTAGGATACCATCGGAGCAGAGAATTCAATATCGGAATTGTATTCATTATCATCATTCAACTCTATAGGGACGGTAGCTGCAAAGCCGTCTTGCATATTGCCTACGAGTGGAATGTCGGCAGTTCCGAGTCCCTGGTGTATGCGAGGTGATTCCAGATGATTGCATCGTGTGCATATTCCGAGAAGTGCGCCGGGGTGCTCATCTTCTGGCATTTCGTGGGACACGACATACTCAGCGGTGACATTAATATCAATGTTCTCATAGAACTGAAGAGAATTTGTCATAATCCTGATTTCAAGCGGTTCGCCTTTCCTTACGACTCCAAGATTGACGGTGCTTGTCATATGATCGTCACGCGAAGAGTTATTTTCTGATGCAATGACAGTAGCACCCCTCAGTACCTCTATATTAAAACCTTTATATAAATCCCCAGGAACAGTCCGTGAATAATCAAAATGCATTGAAAGACCTGCATAATTCTGAGCCGGAGTATAAATACAGCTATAGCCTGAAAAGGAAATATCCTCCTTGATGCGTTCTGATTCTGAATCCAGTTTCTTATGATACAGAGTTCCCAAGTTCTCCTCTATCACATTTGGTCCAATACGGATAGCGCTGTCGGTTGTAAGGAATCTGTCAGTCGCAGGATCTCCGTCCGTAAAGATGTTGTGGCAGTCGGCACATTCCCAATGTTCCACATAACCACCATCAAGACAATCATAGCTGGAAGGTACTTTCGTCATATTGTGGTTATGGGGTTCCTTTAACTGGAATTTGAAATTTTCACTGGCATCTGAAACCTTATAATACTGGTCGCATATCCTGCAGTGCCAATATTCATACGGATGAGGGTTAAGGCAAGTGCTGACGGTACCGGTAGCCTCGTGTTTCACTAGATCGTGCGGTATCTGTGGTCTTGTGCAGTTGTGAAATCCTAGATGATCGCCTCCTCTTATTGGTTCTCCACACCAGTCGCATTCCCAGTGCGCATCCCATCCCCAGGCATAGCATGTAGCCTCTTTTTCCTGGACGAAATGGGTTGGTGTGACCCATCGGGAGTTTCCTGTAAGAGTTGGTATGCTTGTGCATTTAGAAAACCAAGAGGTATAAGTATACCACGGAATACAATCCCCGTATCCACTCTTATTGAGCGAATCCAGGAATGCCGTATCTGTTATCCTCTTCATATAGGAAGTGCCGTCCAGGAATGACTCGCAATTGTAAATGCATGAATTCTCGCTGGATATATTGATTGTGTTTGCCACCATGTAGCAGTTCTCCACAGATGCGTCACCACCTTCATTAGCCCCTACGATGCCACCTAATTTGGTATTGTCTGATTCCCTTATCAGTTTACCTTGAAGAACAAAGCAGTTTGCCACCGTTCCCGTGTTGGTTTCGGCAAAGAATCCTATCTGTTCGGCATTGGCATCAGATGTGAAAGTAGGCAGTATGAGTCCGAGATTGGAAATTTTACCGCTGTTGTGTACAAAAAGTGCAGATGTCTTGCATGAGAGACCTTTGATGAGATGCCCCATTCCATCGAGTACCACACCGGATGGAATATTGCGCACAGGCAGATTGATATCGGAATCAAAGAGTATATCATCTGTCAGAAACGCACTGGCACCAATAAAATTGGGGTTATTGGGAGAAGTCACCCTTTCCAGATATGCCATCAGTTCGTCAGCATTGCTGATGGCATAGTGCCCGTTTTTTAGATCCCAGTTCTTGTCTGTAAGACCGAATTGTCTGTAATTTTTGCTATTGACTTGTATCAGTGATTCTGCCGGTTTGCCGGTGTATGGTGTGATGACATACGAATGATTCGCTTCGCAGTGTATACATTTACCTCCACCACCCCAGTAGTCGTGTCGCAATTTAGGAAGCACCACTCTCTGGCTAATACCATTCTTGTTTATAAGCATCGTACCATAAGTAGTGCAGGTAGGTTGTTCAATAACAGTCTCCACCCTACTTCTAATGCCGTCGGCATACGATATTGCTATCGTATGGACGGCAATCAGAATAGTAAAAATCCGTTTATTACTGATATTCATTTATGCAAGTTAAGTTGTAATATCTTCTTTCCATTTCGTATTACGATTCCATGATAGCCGCCAGCCACCTGAGAACCCGTTATGCTGAATATGCTCTCGGCAGTCGGAACCGGTTGGGTGATTTCAAGCGCATCGATACCCGTAGGGTATATAGGCTGGTCGGAGCCATCACGGATTACAGGAAGATATGCATCCCCCTGATAAAGAATTTTATCGTATGGTGCAATTTCAAATACGATGGTATTTGCCGTTGGCTCGTACTTCATGATATAGATATCGTAGTCTAAGCCTGTTTCTGCACGCAGGCTGTCGGACAGTTCGCTACATGTCCACTGGCGTGTGACACCACGAAGATCATTCTCTCCCACCAGCGAGCCTTCCATGTTAGGGTCAGTATCAAGGAAGAAAACATCGTCATCGGAATCCATGAAATCCTCGAACCATTCGGGATCAATGGAAATGACTACTGCGCAACCTTTAGGCACAAAACCTCCATAGACCTCCTGCATCTCGAAGGTACGGTCGGGATTTACCACCACCGTATAGGCTTTCAGTCCGTATGGCAGAATGATTGTCTCGCCACTGCATGCACTGAACCACAGGTATGCGGGATTGATACTTGAAAGACATCCGTTGCGCAATTCCACATCATCTTCAGTATCTGGAACAATAAAGGCTCCCTGACCATAATCTGACTCTTCGCTAATATTCTCATTATTGTAATAGTCGAAACTGGTAGGCGCAACACCCCTGTTTCCTTCATATACTGCCACAGGATTCTTTATGTCGTTAGGTGACGTGGTTCTGACAATGAAGAAAGGTACTTCACTGCCTACTACTCCGTATTCAGGCATTATCACGCGGTAGTTCTTTGCATTCTCGCTGGAAGCAGAGACAAACTCGCCGCCAGCCATATAATCGCCAGATGACGGAAGATTACTTTCCAGCGCCACCTTGCGGCCAGTGTAAAGATTGATTTCAGTGTTTCTGCCAGGCATAACAAATTGATAGTACATCTTTCCCGAGCCGTCAACAGAGCCGGCAGTCCTGACGGGTACCTGTATGTCACGGTTCAGAAGGACGTCGAAGTAGGTCACCGTGATATTGCTCTCATCAAAATCAGGACAATCAGACTCTACAGCAAAACATACCACATCGTTGTAGCAGGCAACGAGGGAGTCGGTGCTGGAAAGATGTTTCCTGGCTTCCGTAGATATCTCGGAATAGACATCAGGCGAGGCATCCGTGAATATCTCGCTTATATTTGCATGATAGCCCAAATCATTGTGATGGCTGATGGTAACCCTCTTGTTCACACGCTTGGTCCATACCACCTTGACGTGAGTTTCCTTTGCCTCAATGATATCATAGACATAACTTCTATACACCCTGCCACCATATATTTCATTCTTGTCCCATGTATGGTCATCGTATTTATCATTACCCTTGTGTACCTGCACCATTGGACGGAACTCATAATCCTGTTCATCTGTATCAATCATGCGCTGGTCTATTTCAGGAATGATAGTGATGCGTTCGCCCTGATAGACAGCAAGGTCGTCCAGTCCACCACCGAGAAGACTGTCGGCAAAGTGAAAATAGTCATTGTCATCAGTATAATAGATGCCCTTTGGATCCTTTATTGCCACCTTTGTGGCATACTTATTAGAGATTGACGATACAAGCTTATAATGAGCTCTTACGAATCGTGCGCTCACCGTGACATCGCCTCCGGGCATGAGGAACGAGAATACCGAGTCGTTCTTCTGTGTAAGTGCGAGAGTATCGCCTGTCAGGCTGTTGATGACACTGAAGTTGCTTATGCGTGTGTCGCCTACAAAGTGAGCAAGTATGTCAACTGGTTCCTGATATGCTATGTCGGTAAGCTTGCTGCAAGTGATGTCACATTCCGTATCTGTCTTATCCACATTCTGGGTAATAAGGTAGCTTGCCTTGCTGATTCCGTCTTTCAGTACAGCCTTCACCCCGTTTGCCGGCATTACACCCTGAAGTCTGGAATAGTCGTCCAATTCATTCTGCCAATAAACAAATTCCAGGTTTTTATATCGTTTAAGTTTTGGAGGGATGATTTCCTGTCCGTATTTTACCATTCCGGAGTGAGTATATGTATCTTCGTTTTCAAGGAGGGCTTTGAACTCCTCATCAGTAAGTGTACCGCTGTAGTCCCATTCAAGTGGATAGGACTTCCTGTCATAGATAAGACTGGCTTCCACTATTGGCTGTGTGCCGTCCAGATGCACCAGCTCATCCCTGACTCCACTGTAATAGAGGTTGTCCCTGCCCTCGCCGGAAAAGTCCAGGAGATTACCATGAATATCATGGAATGCTTTCACGGAGAATGTAACAGAAGCTCCACTCTGCACAATCAGCAACGTATCCTCCGAGAATACAGGTGCATGGGAAGAATAGCGGTTATAATTGTTGCCTTCCTTGAAATTCGGGTCCTCGATATAGTGGCTGACAAAGAGCCTGACCATGTTCTGTCTGACTTCACTCAAGGTGATGTCAACATCTGAATTTATGAACCATTTTTTGTCGTTTGTCCTTACGTAAGGAAAGAAGTCGGCATTCTTGACGATGTCAAGCTCTCCCTTTTCATTATACACCTGATTACCATACTGGTCGGCAAAGCCTGCGAATTTGTAAGTATCGGAATGTGAGGTCGGAGGCATCACCTTAGGGGCAACGGCACTCAGCGACATGCCGCTATAAAAATCAATGCTGTTGGCAGACCCCCATACGGCTCCCCTCATTTGATGTATATCGCCTGTAGGGAGAATTTTTAATATCTCTTCCTGACTCAACTCGTTCAGCGGTGTGGCAAAGTCTTTTGACAGGCATTCCGCATCACCACCATTGAATGTACATGCAATGGAGTAATAAACCTTTCCATTGCCACCAGCCTCTCCGCATTTGCCGCCATCCCCACCGTATGCGCCTCCGGCATCGAATCCATCCTCGCGCTTGCCGTTGCCACCATTGCCGGCAGTACTCTTTCCTCCTTCACCGCCACGGCCGTTGAACCAATCCAGATTCCTGCGCCAGTATTGATCATCCACACCGCCAGATCCACCGGCACCGCCGCCTCCTGCACCTGGAGCACCGGCACCGATGCCGTATCGAGCCCTGACTGCAGCACCTCCCTGGCCACCGCCGCCTCCTGAGCCACAAGAGAAATAGTCACGGCAACTTCTGTTGTGCTCATCATAAGTGCTTACTCCATAGTTGGCATTTGTCTGAATGAATCGAGGGACACTTCCCGGAACACTTTTTACAGTAAGACTGCCCAGGACTATCAGCCGCCCCATTGCACTGGTGTTTTCGCCATCTGTTCCATTGCCACTTTTCTTGTCGCTCATTCTGTTGTATTCCAGTTTCTGAGGACATATCGCCTCGCCTTCACATTTTCCACCTTCTCCACCTTTACCGGCAGGAGTACCAATGCCTGGAGCACTGCCGTAGCCACCTTCGCCGCCTTCACCGCCAGGACCGCCAGCCGCCCAGTTGTGGCAACTGTAGTCACCATTTCCACCGGTACGGCCGTAACTGTTGTTGGAATCTCCGTTGCCACCAACAGCGTTCAGTGTGCCGGCTCCCCTGAGAATGAGAGTACTGCTCGATGGCAGTTCTATTGCAGGATAGGCATTCGTACTACCCTGTCTCGCATTCCTGCCAACAAGGGTCAGTGTCTTGCCTGTCGGTATGGTGATTGTAACCGTTGACTTCTCCGCAATCCTGATGGCAGGACCATTTATATTAATTTGATATGAGTTCATATCAAGGGATAAGTCGGATACGACGATGTATGATCCGTTTTTCAGGACATTTTGTTTTTCCACTGAGAGGCTCAGTGTGTCAGGGCTATTTTGAGCAAAAGTTCCCAGACTCGCACCGCAAAGAAGCAGTGTTGATATATATTTTAAAGAATTCATAATTGTTCGAATCATTTCACAATATACTGTTTCTTTCCATTATTGATATAGAAACCTTCAGGAAGATTGTTCCTGCCAGTACCTGAAATTTTCTGTCCAAGGATATTGTAGGTATTGTCCTCTCTATGCTTGTTACTCATTTCAACGGTAGTAATGCCCTGAGAATCGCTATTGCCACCAAGGGAAATATAGGTATCCTCTTCCGGCATGACGAAGGTAATCACACGCCTGCGGACTTTGCTTTCGCCTTCATCCCAAACATACTGGCTCATGCCCGACATAGCCACTGATGATTTATCACTGTCAATGTCAACCACTTCTCCATATCTCTCACCATTGATGTAAAGGTATTGGCTATCAGAAACCTCACATTTGTCGGTGTAGTATTCTATTATACAAGGAACCTCATATCCTGCTACTGCGGCCGTAGGGGCTAGAATGGAATAGCCCTTGTCGGAGATTTCCGACAATATGCTGTATTTTGTTCCTGTAGCGAGTGTCAGTCTTACATCACCTTCCGGCATGATAAATGTATATTCCAGACTGTCGCCTTCCTCCGAATAGGTTCCGGCAGCGATGGTGATCCAATCGTATCCATCTTCATACTGAAGCAGGATATTGGCATGATTGAAGGTAGTGTCGGTGGTTTCCACTCTGAAGCTCACCTGTTCATCCATGTATGCTACGTATGAGTCGGATATGTTCCTGCCGTTGGCACTTACCGATACAATCCTCGCATCTTCTGGATTGTTGGTTTCGATATGGAACTTGTAGCGTGGCGATGTCCATAGAATCTGTACAGGAATGTCAGTCTTGGTCATCATTGAGTCAACGCTGAACGAGAAGAAGCTAATGGCGTCTTCACCCTTGCCCCTCAGACTCATATCCACTTCGTCCATGATGACATCCTCTTCGCCAAGGTTTCTTATGACAAACACCCTTCCCTGCCGTGCGCCATCATCGCTACGGAAATCGGTGTGGATGCTTATGTTGTCGCCCACGGTATAAGTCATATTGGATATTGGACCACCGAACGACTCTTTGTTGAACTTGTAATAGTCGTTGTCATCTGTATAGAATGTTGTCCAATCCTTTGTGGCATAATATACGATGGAATCAATCTTTGTCTCTGTTTCTGTAGCCTTGATTACCGAAAGAACACAGAATGGATGATATTCAATGTCTGCCTTGACCACTACGTCCTCGTCAGGCATTGTGAAGGTGAAGGTACTGTCCTTATACTCCACTTCCACAATATTCATGCTTTCTGCGCCATAAGCATTGACCTCGTTGCATCTGAACGACTCATTACAGTGCACGACACCTGTCACCTTGCTATGGTATGGAATGGATGAAGTCATGTCCATCATGACAGTTGCACCCTCTGTCTGTCGTACGTCGGCATTGAAGGTTGCTGTGCGGAACACCGGACGAAGTATGATGTCCATGTCAGGCATCAGTTCCTCATCGAATGTCGTATATGTCCCGTCTGCAGATCTTACTTCCCAGTGGTCGAATGCCTTTCCTTCAGCCTGGCGGAATATTGGGTAGTTTATCAGCCTGCCTACAGGGATACTGTCGGCATGAGTATAGTCGGTTATGTTCGTGCAGAGACGGCTCATCAGTTCCTCGTCGAGTCCTTCCCATGTGAGGGTGTGGCGCACTGCATCAAAGTCAAGCTGAACGATGACAGCCTCACCGGCACGTGGAACCTCAATGGTGATTGTCTCTGCCTCAGGATCCTTGTTGTAGAGGTATTTATTCTTATCGACAACCACATTGCCCTCACTGTCTTTGTAGATATTGATTTCAATGGTCTTGCCATCATACCCTACAGGGAGTGAGAAGTATTCATAGTTGTAAAGGTCGGAGTCCTTGTATCTCTTTATTCCAGTCTTGCTGTCGAAGAGGTTAGGGTCTTCCTTGTATCTTGTGACATAGATATTGCGCATACCACTCCACAATGGCATAAGCACCACACTGTCGGGGCATACCACAATCCATACATCCTCCTTGTCGTTATATGCAAAGTTCCTTGAATGGTCAAGGGTGTCGAGTGCCAGTTTGCCATCCCTATCATACACCTTCTTTCCATACTGGTCGGAATAGCCAAGGAAATGTCCGAATTCATTATTAGCATCAAGAGGCAGCACACTCAGTTCAGTCATTTGCTGACCATAGTACATTGAGATTTCTGTTTCTGTTGTTTCTTCATCGTCACTCACCCATTCCGCACCTACCAGTTTGCGCTCAAACATCCAAAGCAGATCCTCCGGCAAATCATCAAGCGATTCCACAATATCATACGACAGGCTGTCGAATGTGAAATTCAGCTTGGCATAGGGAGTGAATTGCAGATAACCGTTATCGCCACGTTTACCCGGTTTCCCTTTATCACCACCAGACTTGCCTTTCTCATACTGCAGGCCTTCACCATGACGGCCCGACAATATGGAATCACATGCCACTCCACCTTTTCCTCCTTCTCCGGTGATGTACTGCAATTCGTCGTAATCTTTGGCTTTCTTACTCATGAAGCCTCCGGCACTGCCGCTTCCTCCGCCACCGGCACCTGGAGCTCCGCCACCAATGTCGTACAGAGAACGGCTACCGCTACCGCCGTTACCTCCACCGCCGCCGTAGCCGGCTCTGAAGGCACACGAGAGTACGAACGTTCTTTGTCTGTAGTTGTCATTGGCTCCATGCGTTGCGTATCTCCTTATGATATCTCCGCCTTTTCCTGCCATTGCCGTAACATTGATGTCGCCGAGCAGTATCAGGGCTCCCATGTCTTCTCCATCAGTTCCGTCACGCCCATTTACACCCGGAATAGGACTATAATAATAGGTGTGATCCAGATTAGGATTTTCCTTAATCTCAGGCATGACAGTGGGAGTGCTCGTGCCACCTAAGCCACCACGTCCACCAATGCCGGGAGCGCCACCCGCGCCACCTGCGCCACCATAGCCGCCATAGCCGCCTTTGGCATAGAATCCGTCCAGAAATGCGGAACCACCGTTCTGTCCCAACATTCCGCTCGTGGCATTACCGCCCATTGCAATTATCTCACCGCTTCCAAACACAATCAAGGTTGATGTAGGTGGTATAAGGATGCCGGGACATGCCTGCGCATAGATTACAGAATCGAGCATGATGTTCTGGGCATTCGAACCGCATACTACAAGTTTCTGACCATACCTCAGTTCTATCGCTGCAGTTGCATCAGGTGCTATGCTGATAGGAACCGCATCACGACTTTCATGGAAATCGAGTACTATACTGTCGAATGGAATCCTGTAGAGTAATCCATCTTCAAGTGTCTGCTGCATACCTGTTTTCAGGTAGTGTATTTTCTCCTGCGCTGTAATAGTTACCAACGGCAGACACATCAGTGCTAATATGCATATAATCTTCTTCATTTCTTCTTCACTTTTTTCATGATTCCATAATCAGTTCGAGTTCACTTCCACATGACCCTGAGGATCCTCCGTGTCCTTCCAGTATCGCCAGTTCTGATGGATTACCGCCTCCAGTGCAAGGTCGCCCGACACGGTATAGCCCCAGCTGGTACCTTCTCCTGCATAGTCCATCATCACCATTCCTGTGTTCACGTCAGGATTCTCTGCAAGATACTTGGCAAACACGCGGTTGGTGGTTCGGGCAAGTACGGCTGAGTTCGGTGCTGCAGGTTGGTTGGTGTAACCCGACAGATGGTTGACGCACCACACTCTGTTTCCTCTGTTGATTTCGTCAGTCAGTTTCTCGCAGCATGGCTTCACATATCTCTTGAACTTATATTCCATATTCCATTCCATGTCGTCTTCGTGATAGGCATCCTGACACATAAAGTGTCCCCACGGCATATTCTGGATTTCCGGATTGCTAGTGAAACTGCCAAGCAACGGACCAGCCATTGGGTTGTTGGGGTCATCATAATTGTACGAGTTACGGAACAGCAGGATGACCTTTCCACGTGCATAGCCAACCCGCATGTCAGCACTGAATCTCGCCCACTTGTTCTTAGCATAATTGTATCCTGCTTCGTCGTTTTTCCAATACTTGTGATTAAAATTCAAACCCCAGTCGTCTTCTCCCTGACCTGTTCCAGTCTCATGAGATTTATATAATCTAATATCCTCATCATACGAATGTCTGAAATAACTTCTGAATAGTGGATAAACCTCGTGAGGTTCATCTCGGTTCCCCTCACATTTTATGATTACTATGCAGAATTCACTCGGGTGATCATCTAATTTGCTGTATAGATCATCCATCACTCCGCTGAAAGTCCGTGCAAGGTCAATGGAACTATGGTACATTCTTAATGGCATATATGATGATGGTATTGCAGTTCTGAAATCAAATACGCGCACTCCCGCGTCAAACAGTTCATTGATGGTCTTGGTCTGTACACTCGTGCCATAGACATGCGTCTGCCCGGATGCGGCATCGTGTGCTCCGGGAAGGCACAGATCACTCACGAAGACATCATCCCTGAGATTCTGCATCCAATCTGCCCTATTGGCTACATGGACATTATCTGCAACAGCACTTGTTGCAATAAGTAGTGATAACATTAATAACAATTTCTTCATGATTTTATGTTTTTTAATCAAGTCCTTTTTGATTCTTCTCAATTAGTACATTCGCTTTATTATCTTTCCCAACTTCGTGCGGATTATGTTCACCTTACCCTTCTGTGGTGCAGATAGTTTTCTGCCGTTCAGGTCATAGATTTCCTCCTCGTCTGATGAGAAGTCAGGAATGAGGCTTCCCGCTTCGGAGATACCTGTCGGTCTGGAAGTTATGTTACTGGTTATTTTTCCAAAGTCCTTCCAGACATCTGTGTCTTTGTAAATATTTTCCGACAATCTTGGAACGTGGAGAGTGCAATGATCTAACGGTACTTCCTTAAACACATTTGCTTCTATCTTCAAAGGATTACTCCACTCTACCGTTACATTCTTCAATACCTTGCAATTAGAAAATGCCTCATATTTAATTTCATCTACACTTTTTGGGATATATACTGATTGTAACGCATCACAACCTGCGAATGCTGCCTTGCCAATCGTTTTTACGCCTTGCGGAATATTGATAGATTGCAAGGAGGTGCAAGCTTGAAAGGTTGAAGTCTCAATCACTGTCACTTTAGGAGGAATATTTACTGATTGCAAAGAATAGCAACAATGGAATGCTATACCGGAAATTTCTGTCACACTGGAGGGGATATCTATCGTTTGCAGCGATTCACAACCCCAGAAAGCCGAATTACCAATCTTTGTCACACTGGAAGGTATTTTTACCGTTTGCAAAGAGTAGCAGCGATAGAAAAGCTGCTTGGCAATGCTACTCACCCCATAAGGAATATTTACCGATTGCAGGGCATCACAACGATAGAAAGTTTTCTCAGCAATACTATTCACCCCGGAAGGAATATCAATTGACAGCAAGGACCTGCATTCACCAAAGGCGGTACTCTCAATCATAGTCAGACTTTCCGGAAGTGATATTGACCGCAAGGATTCGCATTTTTCAAAGGCATTCGAAGTGATTCTTTGGAGTCCAGTGAAATATTGCAGTTCATCAAAGGTGGTTATAGCAGTTCCACGAAATACACTCCCCAAGTCCTTTACCGCCATTGCTTCAGACTGCCATAGTGCGCCGTCCTTGTCGGAATCCCAGTTTTCGAGACAGATATCCTTCACCCTTTGATCAGCAAAAACGATTTCCACATCAATCTTGAATTCCTTCCAGATGCTTTGTGTCTTATACCTATTCTCAGTACCTTGTGGAATGCGTAGCCAACAATCTCCCAAAGCCACACCATTAAACACTTTGGAATTTATTGCTAATGGAGTCGTTGTCCATCCTACCCGTACAACCATCAAGCCAATGCAACCAGAGAACGCATAATCGCCTATGCTATTTACACTCTGGGGTATATTTACAGTTTGCAGAGATGTACAGCCATCAAATGCATTGGAATGAATATTCTGTAAGCTTTTTGGAAAAGAGATTGACGATAGAGCCTTACATCCCTGAAACGAATTATGTCCAATCTCATTCACGCCATCCGGAATTATCACTGATTTCAGATGTTCACATGCTGCAAATGCATTTATTCCTATGCTATTAAGCCCCTTGAAATATTGCAACTCATCGAAGCTGGTTATGGGTGTATGATTCCCTGACGCAGCACTGAACACATTACCCAGATCCATCACTGCCATTGCCTCCTCCTCCGACAGCTCGCCATCTGCATTTGTATCCCAGTTCTGAATGCAAAGCCTCTTTACCTCAGGATCGGCAAAGACTATGTCTGGAGTTATAATCCTGAATCTTTTCCATACATCTGCAGTCCGATATGCATCAAATGCCATCGAGGGAATATGAAGTGCGCAATTACCCAAATCCACTCCATCAAACACATTTGAACTGATTCTTGTCGGAGTCATCCATCCTACTGTCAACTCCACCAGATTACTACATTCAGAAAACGCATAATCCCCAATACTCGCCACGCTTTTCGGAATGGTCAGTGAGTCCAGCAAGACACATCCGGAAAACGCCTTCTCCTGAATGCTTTTCACATCCTCAGGCAAGATGACTTGTTTCAAGGATGTACATTCCGCAAATGCTTCCGACGCTATAATTGTTAGCCCTGTAAAGTATCCCAGTTCTGTAAAAGTAGTTATGGCGGTTCCCTTAAATGCTGTTCCAAGAGTCTGCACCGCTTCTGCCTCTTCGTAAGAAAACGCACCATCCTTGTCAGTATCCCAGTTCTCTACGCATATACTCTCTACCCTTGAATCTACAAACATAATAGTACTATCGACTACACAGAGGAATTTTTTCCATACGTCTGCACTTTTATATGCAATCTCTGTGCCAAGTAACACGTGAAGACGGCAATTGTCTGATGTCACTCCGTCAAATACATTCTCATTTATCTTTATCGGATTCGTCCATTTTACCGACACATCCTTCAGTTCCTTGCAACCTGAAAACGCCTCAGCGCCTATGCTCGTCACGCTTCTTGGTATGGTTACCGACTGCAGGTAGGTGCAATCATTGAATGCCCCGTTGCCTATGCCGGTAACACCATCAGGGATAACCATTGACGACAATGCTGAACACTTGCTAAAAGCATACTCACCAATATTCGCAACACCTTCAGGGATAGATATTGATGGCAAAGACGTGCATTCGCAAAATGCATGGTCGCCAATGCTTGTCACACTTTCCGGTATGGTTATCGACTTTAGCGAAGAACATCCGTAGAATGCGGCTCGCCCGATTTTTTCCAGATTGATGAAGTACCGCAATTCATTGAAACTTATGATGCCGGTTTCATTATCGAACACATTTCCCAAGTCAGTAACGTTCGTTGCCTCCTCTTCCGACAGTTCCCCATCTCCGTCAGAATCCCAGTTCTCGACGCAGATGTCCTTCACCCTCTGTTCTGCAAATTCTATGGCAGCGGACTTTATATTGAATTCCTTCCACACATCCGCTTCCCTGTATTTCAGAAAAGTCTCTGATGGGATGTGGAGATTACAATCACCTGATTTCACACCATCGAACACCCTGGCATCTACCACTAACGGGACATCCCATCCTACCGTCACATCCTTCAGACTGCTACAGCCGGAGAAGGTATAGTTTCCTAATCTTGTCACCCCTTCAGGAATGGTAACAGACTGCAGGGAAATGCATCCATAGAATGCCTGCGTGCCGACATTTTCCAGGCCATCAGGAATATCTGCCGTTTGCAGGAATGTACAACCGGAGAAAGCCATGGTTCCGATGCTCGTCACACTTTCAGGAATAGATACCGACTTCAGCGAACTGCACCCGAAGAACGCAGCATCCTCTATGGCAGTCAACATCTTGAAATATTTCAGTTCATCAAAACTGGTTATCCCGGTGTTCTTCATGAAGACATCTCCTAATTCCGTAACATCCAACACCTCGGCTTCTGACAGTGTGCCATTCTTGTCGGCATCCCAATGCCGGATGCATATCTCACCGACCTTGGAATCGGCAAATTCAATGTCCAGGACTTGTATCTTAAATGTTTTCCATACGTCTGCACTCTTATATGCTTTTAGTGTTCCCAACGGTATATTGAGAGTACAATTCTTGAATGTATTTGTTGACCAATTCTTGAATACATTTTTATTTATTGCCAATGGCGTGCTCCACTCCACCGTCAGATTCTTCAGACTTCTGCAATTACTAAACGTATTGTTCTCTATTGTATCAACACTGGCAGGAATGGTTATTGAGCTCAGTTTAGTGCATGTGCTGAAAGTAGCCTTCAGACTTTTCACTCCCGTGAAGTATTTCAGCTCATCGAAACTGGTTATGGACGAACTTTGAAAACCTTTTCCTAAATCAGTCACCGCCTCTGCCTCAATCAGAGAGAGATGGTTATCCCCATCCTTATCCCATTGAAGGCATATCGTTTTCACTTTCGGGTCAGCAAACACTATGGAATCCGGTGCCACACGGAATTCCTTCCATACCTCTGCGCTTCGGTAGATTTTCTCCGTGCCAAACGGATGGTGAAGGGTACAGTTTTCTAACTGGATCTCGTCGAATGCTCTGAATCCCGGCTTCACTGGTGTCGTCCACTTCACTGTAACATCCTTCAAGGCACTGCATCCGCAGAATGCAGCAACGCCAATCTCCGTCACACCCTCAGGAATGACCACAGATTCTATGGCCGAATACCAGAATCCGTCAACCTTTTTCAATCCCTCAGGCAATATTACTGATTTCAGAGATTCACACCATTCAAATGCCAGCGTATACAACTGCACCAGTCCTGTAAAGTATTGCAACTCATCAAAACTGGTAATAGATGTCCATGCAAATTTATCTTCAATATCTACCACCCGTGAGGCTTCCAGTACAGACAGTTCGCCATCGTCATCTGTGTCCCAGTTCTCTACACATATTTGTTTCACCTGCGAATCGGCAAACAGTATCATATCAGGCAGGAGAGTGAATTCCTTCCACACATTTGCCGACTGGTATGCCGCCTCGGTTCCGTGCGGGATATGAAGAGTGCAATTGTATGATTCCACACCCTCAAACACATCTGCATTTACTACCAACGGAGTTTTCCAACCTACCGTCACATCCTTCAGGCTGCTGCAGCCCGAGAATGCTTTCGCACCTATACTGAAGACAATACCCGGAATAGAGACAGACTGCAGAGCGGCACAATCCTGGAATGCACTGACACCTATACTAAAAATGCTCCTCGGGATGGATGCCGACTGCATGGCGGTACATCCCTGAAAAGTGGCATCCTCAATGCTTCCAACTCCCTTAGGAATGATTATTGACTGCAAGGACTTGCAGCCATTAAATGCTTCCGCACCAATATACTTGATACTGTCGGGAAGAACTATTGACCGTAGGGAAGTACAGCCCTGGAATGCAGCAGCCTCGATATTTCTCAGACCGATGAAATAACGAAACTCGTTGAAACTGGTGATGGATGCATTCCCCTTGAAAGACTGTCCGATGTCCGTTATCACGATAGCCTCGCTCTGCGACAACTCGCCATCACCATCGGTGTCCCAGTTTCTTATGCATATCTCTTTCACTTTAGGATCGGAAAATGAAATCAAGTCTTCCTGTATGTTGAAATCCTTCCATACATCTGCCGCCTGATACACAGCTATTGTTCCATTAGGGATATGAAGTCTGCATTGGCTAAAATTTACCCCTGAGAATACATCATCCCCAATCTCCAGCGGAATGGTCCATTTCACTGTTACGTCCTTTAAGCCATAACACTTATAGAAAGCATCGTGTCCCAGATATGTAACATTTTCAGGAATAGTTATAGACTCCAAAGATGAGCATTTCTGAAATGCACCGTTTCTAATGTAAGTCACGGTATTCGGAATAGTGATGGATTTTAATGATTCACATCCTTGGAAGGCATAATAGTCTATATATGTAATTCCGGTAAAGTGTTTCAGTTCATCGAAACTGACAATGTCAGTCTTTTGTGAAAAGACTTTACCAATACTAGTCACAGCCTTTGCTTCCTCTTCTGACAGTTCACCGTCCTTCCAGCCATACTTATCTTTAGTGTCCCACAACTTGACGCAGATTTCCTTTACCTTCGGATCTGCAAAATGTATTATTGCAGCCCATGCGCTACCCGAGCACATCGTCAAGATTGCGAAAACAAGCAACCTGCAAATATTTCTTGTGATATACCTCCTCATTTTATATAATCTGTCAAATTGATTAGTTCATCATAATGCGCCTGTTTTCAGTTACAGCTGTTTTTCCTTGCGCAAATAGAAAGTAATCAGTGTCTTGCCATACTGTCTGACTCGGTTGATGCGGAAATAACATTCTACTCATTTGATTGTTTATTTTGTTATATATGTCCGTTAAAAATATAAATACTGACTGACATAGGCTCCGGTTAAAAAAGGCATTACCGGATATCAGGTTTGAGACGGAACAGCCCGCAAAGCGTGAACACGCAGATGGTCATTGCCGTGAGCAACTCCGCCACCGGCACAGCCACCCACAGTCCCGTCTCGCCCAGGAAGCCAGGCAACACAAGAAACGCCACAGAAGGCAACGCCATGCCACGCAGAACCGTCAGGACAGTAGCAATGGCCGACTTCTCCACACTCTGGGCAAAACCAATAACAGTCATAGCAAGCGCCATAAACAGGAAGCCCCACGAATAAATAGGGAATCCCGTAACACACAGCTCAAACGCATTAGAGCCCCGCTCCAGGAACACCGATACAATAGGCTCCACGAACAGCGTCATAAGCAGCGACATAACCACTCCGAACACACAGGCAATCACCGCGGCCAGACGGAACGTCCTGCGCACACGGTCATAAGACCCCGCACCGTAGTTGTAACTGATAATAGGCTGAGCAGACTGCGAGATTGCCGCATACACCATGAACACTACCGGAATAAGATAGCAGGCCACGCTGAACGCCGCCACGCCATCCTCGCCAAGCATCCTCATAAACACATAGTTGCCTACCAGCGTAAGGACAGACATTGAGAACTCGCCCAGGAAACCCGATATGCCTATCTTCACCATATACCAGATATTCCGCATTGTAAGCAGGAAACTTGTAAGGCTCGTCTTCAAGCGGTATAATGCCAGCGTCTTTTTGCCGAAGAGCATATACCATACCACCATCAGCACGCCAAGGAAACTGCCTATCGATGTGGCCAGCGCCGCACCCATAAGCCCCCATCCCATTGGGAAGATAAACAGCCAGTCCAGAAAGATATTGACGCAGGCCGGCACAATCTCTACCATCATTGAGTACTTGGGGCTACCGTCCAGACGTATGATGAACTGCCCTAATATCTGCAGCATGACAAACAGGGCACAAGGTATGAACCACAGGTAATACTCGCGGCACATAGCCATAAGCGAGTCGCTGCACCCCATCAGGACCAGCATACGGTCAGGAAAGGCATATAGAATCACGCCAAGAATGGTTCCGAAAAACAGTGCCGCCAGAAACGCCTGGGTAACAACTATGCGGGCAGCCTTCAGGTTATCCTGCGACAGATGTATGGCTGCCACCACCGACGCTCCCATGGCGAACATCATTCCTATGCCTGTGGCCAGGGTGAATATAGGCATCACCAAATTGACCGATGCCAGTCCGTCGCTGCCTATGCCCTGCCCTATGAAGATGCCGTCGGTCAGGCAAAACAACACACTGAATATCATGCCCAGAAGCGTGGGTACAAGAATCCGGGCAAATGTGGCGGAAATGCTGCCATTCCCAAAGTCAATACTATCCCTGCTCAAATCTCCCATATATGTTGGCTTTAGTCTGCAAATTTACTATCTTTGCACTGTATGTGAAACTAAATTAATCGAAAAGGGATAGAATTGTTACAAATATGGCACAGAATGATTTTTTGCTGACATTAAGCGGTGAGCTGAACAAGGAGAAAGTGTCCGGGCTGGAGACGGCCATGAGCGCAGATACTATCTATACTATAGACTTCGCAGAGGTCACCGATATCAATTTCGCCGCATTGCGCGCTATTCTGAACTGCCGCAAGTCCGGCAAGCGTTTCATTATCATAAACGCCTGCGACAAGGTTGCCGAGAAGTTCGAGGATACAGGCGTATCATCTTTTGTAAACATCTGCCGCAGGCCCAAGCCTCTGGATATGTCAAAGTACCAGGAGTTTGGCGCCAGCTTTATGTCAAAGGCATACAAGAGCCTGGATGGAGACTCCATGATAAAATGCTATGGAGCAAGAGTATCAAAGGCTGCCGCCGCACAAGAGAAAGCCGTGGCACGCGCAGTGCTTCAGTTCGGGATCAACACACCTCTTGTAGGCACGCTTTACGAGAACGACCAGGTTACCGCCATTGACTTTGAGCGCATTGAGGGCAAGCGCTCGCTATCGCGCATCATATCGGAGGAGCCTGAGCGTATGGAGGAGATCACCACCCTCTTCGCAAAGATGTGCAAAGAGATGCACGGCACTCAGTGCGACACCACCATCTTCAATGACAAGAAGATGATATACCGCTCCATAACCAACCAGTGCGCCGAGCTGAATGATCAGGAGAAAGCAAGGATTCTGGCGTTCATAGACACCATACCCGACGCCACCACCTGTCTGCACGGTGATATGCAGCCAAGCAATGTAATCACAACCGGCACCGAGACAATGTGGATTGACCTGTCTGATTTCGGATACGGATATCCGCTTATGGACCTGGGTATGCTCTATTTCCTTACTAACCTTACCCCCGAGGAACTTATGGTAAACCTGTTCCACCTGAGCAAGGCAAAGACCAGAGAGTTGTGGGAGGTATTCGTGCGCGAGTATTTCGATGCCCGCACTCCTGAGCAGCAGGCTGCCGCCGAGCGTGAGATTCTGCCATATACGGCACTGCATATGTTGTATCTGGGCACATCATTCGGTTTTGAGCCGTTTATGATGCCTATTATCAGAGGAATTCTTTTAAGATAAGACTAAATGAGAAAAATACTGTCCGCATTCTGCGTGGCTATTCTTGTTCCTATGCTCAGCCTGGCACAGGTAGATCTGGCCAAGGCAGACAAACTGTTCAGTACTGGAGAGAACACCCGGGAGTGCATCACATATCTTGAGTCTGTCTTGCCTCAGGCCGGCAAAGGGCACGAGAAGGCAGAGGTGTTGTGGAGGCTGTCTCGCGCATATCTGATTATAGGCCAGAACGAGACCGCCAAGGAAAGAAAGAGAGAGATATTCGGAAAGGGCGTTGAGCTGGCCACACAGGCCATCAGCGAAGACCCGAGGAATCCTGAGTGCTATATGTGGCACAGCGGCAATGTGGGACGCGAGTGTCAGACCAGGAGTTTCACCGAGCAGGCCAAGAAGCTGTCCGTAATAATGGGCGACCTGACCACCATTCTTGACAAGATGAGGATGACGGATTATTCCGCAGCCTGGCAGGCTATGGCCGAGATATATCTGAATCATCCCTTCAAGTCAAACGACGAGGCCATCTGTTTTGCAAGGAAGGCCGTTATGACCATACCGAAGGGAGAGCTTAGAATCTCCACCTACACATTGTTGGCCAAGCTTCTGTATGAGCGCGACTGGAACGCACAGAAGAGAGCCTCCGCAATATCCAAAAATGTAGAGAAGTTCAAGCAGAGCTACAGCAGCGTGACAGACAAGTACGCATATTTTGACGGCTCGCTTGGTACATCGTACAAACAGGCGTGGTCTTCCAAGGAGCTTGGAGCAATGTCGGACCGCGAGGAGGCAAAGGCCATTGTGGCATACGTGAGGACACTCTACAACAACAGCAGTGTAAAGAGCGGCTTTGACAGGGCAGACTTCAAGGAACTGACCTCAATTAGCAGTAAGTGGTAACTATTATCAATCAGTAAGTCCATACCGGATTATGGAACAGGCTAAGCTTTGGAACGGCAATTATCTGAAGATTTGGTTTGGTAATTTCCTTATCCATTTCTCCTTCACGCTGATTGTGCCATTGCTGCCTCTATATCTGTCAGAGACATTTGACGCGAATAAGCAGACAATAGGTCTGTGTCTGGCTGGATACTCCATAATGGCGCTGATAATAAGGCCATTCAGCGGCTATGTGGTAGATTCGTTTCCGCGCAAGGCCGTGCTGATAATCTGCAATTTCATATTTGTGGCCCTTTTCGCAGGCTACCTTGCGGCAGGCTCGCTTGCTATGTTCACGATATTCCGCACACTTCACGGAGCGCCATTCGGTGCCACGACAGTGGCTGCCAGCACGGTTGCAATCGATGTATTGCCAAGTGAGCGCAGGACTGAGGGAATTGGCTATTACGGGCTAAGCAACAATCTTGCAATGGCGCTTGGACCGGTGCTTGCCATTTATTTTCTGGACCTGTTCTCCGGCAACTTCAAGGCGCTTTTCTGGCTCTCTTTAGGAATATCCTTTTTAGGACTGGTTCTGGACTCTACCATCAGACATCCCAAGAAAGATTTCGTAACAGAGAAGAAAGTGCTGTCATTAGACCGTTTCTTCCTATTGAACGGATGGCGTGAGGCTCTCACTATGGTATGTTTTGCCTTCTCGTATGGTGTTCTGGCTACATACGTGGCCATTTACGGCAAGGAGGAGTTAGGTATTACAAGCGGCACGGGAGTATTCTTCTCTCTGCTGGCAACAGGACTTATACTCTCACGGTTGACAGGCGCCCACGCACTCAGAAAGAATCAGGTGAGCAGGAATGCCACGATAGGTATTCTCATCTCTATCTGGGGATACCTGCTGTTCGCAGCGCTCCACTCTCCCGAGGGTTACTACGGAGCCGCGTTTATCATTGGTCTTGGAAACGGCCATATGTATCCGGCATTCCAGAATATGTTCATCAACCTTGCTCCAAACAGTCAGCGCGGAACAGCGAACTCCTCAATCCTTACATCATGGGACGCAGGATTCGGACTTGGAGTGCTTATTGGCGGAATGCTGGCCGGACATCTGGGATATCACGCTGCATTCTGGGGAGCATTCGTATTGAACGCAGTTGGGCTTACATACTACTTTGCAAGCGCCAGGAGGCATTTTGAGAATAACAAACTTAGGTAACGCGATATGAGAAGAATCGTAATAAAGATAGGAAGCAACGTGCTTACACGTACCGACGGCACGCTCGATGTAACACGCATCTCATCTATTGTGGATCAGGTTGCAGCCATCAAGAAGGCAGGATGTCAGGTGATACTGGTATCCAGTGGAGCTGTGGCCTGCGGACGCAGTATGCTGGGCAGCAGACACTCCGCACGCAAGCTGGACACAGTGCAGCAGCGGCAGCTATACTCAGCAGTAGGCCAGGTGCGTCTGATTGGCATATACAGCAGGATGTTCCGCGACTGGGGGCTGGATGTGGGCCAGGTGCTGACAATGAAGGAGAGTTTCGGCACACGGCGAGAGTATCTGAACCAGCGCTCCTGCATGGAGGTAATGCTTGCGAACGATGTGATTCCAATCGTAAATGAGAATGATACGGTCAGCGTTACCGAGCTGATGTTCACCGACAACGATGAGCTGTCAGGCCTGGTGGCATCAATGATGGATGCCGATACGCTTCTCATTCTGAGCAACATAGACGGCATATTCAATGGCTCGCCCAAGAATTCCAAGAGCCAGGTAATCCGCAAGGTGATGCCGGATGATGACCTTACCCAATATATAAGCAGCGAGAAAAGCGGTTTCGGCCGGGGCGGAATGCTCACCAAGAGCTCCATTGCCAGAAAGGTGGCTGATGAGGGCATCAGGGTAATCATTGCCAATGGTTATACCCAAGACATCATACGCGACATTTACCTGGAGCGTGAGAATGTAGTCTGCACCGAGTTTGTTCCACGCAGCGAGGGAGTATCGAGCATCAAGAAATGGATGGCACACAGCACCGATTTCACAAAGGGAAATGTCTATATCGACGCGAATGCCGAGAAGGTGCTCACCGGTAAAAACGCCGCCAGCCTGCTGCCTGTTGGCGTGACACGTATTGAGGGAGACTTTGAGGAGGGCGATGTAGTTGCCATTTTCAACTCCATTGGCAGGAAAATAGCAATTGGAAAGAGCGCATACGCATCGGCCGAGGCACAGAGTGTGATTGGCAAGCACGATTGCCGCCCGCTTATTCACTATGATTATCTTTATCTCATCTAAATTATGGAAGAGTTATTTAAAGCTGTAGAAAAAGCAAGCCACAGCATAGCATTGTTATCTGACGAGACACGCAGTCAGGCGCTTCGCGGTGTAGCTGATGCCATATTGGCAAATATGCCGGCACTTCTGGAAGCCAATGCGGGCGATCTGTCCAGAATGGATAAGGCATCACCGCTCTATGACCGTCTGATGCTGACAGACAAGCGCATTGAGGCAATTGCAAGTGATATGCGCTCGGTGGCAGGACTCCCCTGCCCGCTTGGCCGCACGCTTTTAGACAAGACGCTTACAAACGGACTCAGGCTGCGTAAGACAAGCGTGCCTTTCGGCGTGATTGGCGTTATTTACGAGGCACGTCCGAACGTTACTTTCGATGTTTTCTCGCTTTGTCTGAAGAGCGGAAACGCCTGCATACTGAAAGGCGGCAAGGACGCCGATGACACCAACCGTGTGGCGATATCAATAATAAAGAACACACTGAGCTCAATGGGAATATCGCCTGATGCGGCGGAGCTTCTTCCCGCCACTCACGATGCGAGCCTTGCAATGCTCAGCGCCACCGGCTATGTGGATGTGGTGATTCCACGCGGTGGCCGCCGCCTGATAGACTTTGTGCGCGACAACGCCAAAGTTCCCTGCATAGAGACAGGCGCGGGTGTGGTGAACGCATATTTCGACAAGTACGGCAATCTGGAGATTGGCAAGGCAATTGTGCTGAACGCCAAGACACGCCGCGTGAGCGTATGCAACGCGCTTGACTGTCTTCTGGTTCACAAGGACAGGCTCTCCGACCTGAGGGAGCTTTGCGCGCCACTGGCGGCAAAGAATGTGACTCTTTATGCAGACCAGCGTGCCTTCCAGGCGTTGAGTGGCTCATATCCGATGCTCTCGCAGGCCGTTGAGGAGAGTTTCGGCACAGAGTATATGGACTATAAGATGGCAATACGCACTGTTGACTCACTCGACGAGGCGCTGAGCCACATAGAGCGTTACGGCTCGGGGCACAGCGAGAGCATCATAACAGACAATGAGCAGAATGCCGCCATATTCCAGCAGAGCGTTGATGCAGCCTGCGTCTATGTGAACACCCCAACCAGTTTCACCGACGGCGGTCAGTTCGGACTTGGCGCCGAGATTGGCATCAGCACTCAGAAGCTGGGTGCCCGCGGTCCTATGGGCTTGGAGGAGATGACCACATACAAATGGCTCATCAACGGATACGGGCAGACAAGACCATAACTTTATCTCATACATATATCTCAAGAATATGAAGAAAATAGCGCTTACAATCATTGCTCTGGCAATGACAGTCTCAATCTCAGCACAATTCAACATTGACGCGGGTCTGGCGGTAGGAGGTTTCAAGAATTCGGGTATGGACAACTACAGAGGCAAGACTGGAGTTACAGCCGGCGCTTACTATGCACTCAAGATTTCTGATTTTGAGGAAGAGCAGGCAGGAGAATTCCTGAATTTCGGATTGCAATTCACACAGACCGGCTACCAGTCCAACAATCTTGAGGGAAAGACATCGTGGATTCAGCTGCCTGTAGTGTCACGCACCAGATTCTCTATCAGAGATGAGCTCTATCTGTTAGTTGACGCGGGTATTTTCTTTGGATATGCCCTGAAGAGCGAGTCAACTTTCAATTTCCTGTATGGCGGCCAGAAACAGTATGTTGACTTAAGTGGCTCCATCAGGAAATTCAACTTTGGCGGCAGCTTCGGAGTCGGGCTGGCATACGACAGGTTCAGTCTGCTGCTGAACTGGCAGAGAGGCTTGCTAAACCTTATGGGAGATACGCCTGAGATAGGCAGGACGCCTGTTTACTCAACCAATGATTTCTGCACCAAATCCTGGAGGCTGACACTGGGCATAGAGCTATAAAACGTCATAGAAGAGAGGCTATGCGCTCCAGGGCGGCCGCATCAGTCTCATCGAAAGTGTCATATTCACGGCTGTCAATATCAATGACGGCCGTGATCTCGTTATTGTGATATACCGGCACTACTATCTCTGAGCGTGACTCACTGCTGCAGGCTATGTGCCCGGGGAACTTCTCCACATCGGGAACCACAATGGTTCCGCGCTGCTTCCAGGCTGTGCCGCAGACTCCTTTGCCAAATGGAATGCGTATGCACGCCACCGGCCCTTGAAACGGTCCTAGGATCAACTCCTCACCTCTTACCCTGTAGAATCCTGTCCACCAGAACCCGAACTCGAAATGCAGCAGCGACGCCACATTTGCCATCAGGGCCACATCGTCGGGGGTATCCTCGGCCATAAGCTCAATCTGTCGTGTCACCAGCCTGTATTTCTCTGCCTTATCCATATTGTTGAAACTTTACGCTCACGCAAAAATACTCTTTTATCTCAATATTCGTAAATTCGCGTCTGCAAACAGACATAATATGATTACAGAAGTCCACGAAGGGTTGAGAAAGTATATTGAGGAGAATATCATTCCGATGTACGACGGGTTTGACAGCGGTCACAGACGCGACCACGTGCGGATGGTCATTGACGGCTGTATGGAAATGGCCGGCAGGTACGATGTTGACATCAATATGCTATACACCGCAGCAGCATATCACGACACCGGCCTGACCGAGGGAAGAGACACTCATCATATGGTATCGGGCAGAATAATCCGCAAAGACAGGAACCTGCGCGAGTGGCTCACCGATGAGCAGATTGAGACAATAGCCTGTGCGGCAGAGGACCACCGCGCATCGGCCGGAAACGAGCCCCGCAGCATATACGGACTTATTGTGGCAGAGGCAGACCGCAACATTGACCCTCTCACCATAATCAGGCGTACGGTTCAGTATGGCCTTGCGCACTATCCGGAGCTTGACCGTGAGGGCCAGTGGAGACGCACACTTGAGCATCTGCACGAGAAGTACGCCGAGGGCGGATATCTGAGGCTCTGGATTAAAGACTCGCCTAATGCCGCCAGGCTTGAGGAGCTGCGCGCCATTATCCGCGATGAGGAGCGTCTGCGCGACCTTTTTGACCGCAGCTATCAGCGTCAGCAGGTGCTTGACTTTCTGGAAAGGAACCAGATTCCATATACTCTATACAATCACCCGCCACTCTTTACCATCGAGGAGGCGTTGGCATACTGGAAGGACATAAGCGGATGCACGCACTGCAAGAACCTGTTCTTCCGCAACCATAAGGGCAACCGGCATTATCTGGTGAGCTTTGAGTGCCACAAGAAGATGGATATACACTCTCTGGAGCACGTACTCAGACAAGGCAAGCTCTCATTCGCATCGGAGGAGCGTATGATGCGCTGTCTGGGACTGAAGCCAGGCTCGGTATCGCCTTTGGGTCTCATCAATGACATTGATTTGAAAGATGCCAACCCCAAAGAGCTGTTTGAGAACGGCCACAGGGTAAAGCTCTATCTGGATGCAGACCTGGAGCACGCGGAGAATGTAAGTTTCCACCCCTCGGACAATATGGCGAGCGTTGTGCTCAAGCGCGATGATTTTCTGCGCTTTCTCTCCATCTGGAACGGTGAGTGGGAATGGCTGGAGATGCAGGAATCAATCCCAGACGGGCTGCAGAACCTCTGACAGATCCGTGCCGGGCACATAAAGGCGTGCGTCAATGCCGAATCTGGCAGCGCCTTCCACGTTGATTGGTGAGTCATCGACAAACACCATCTGCGACGGCGGAAGCCCTATCGTGTCTATTACCTTACGGTAAAAAGCATCACTTGGTTTGACGATATGCATCTGATATGAGCAGAACAGATGCTTGAATGTGGTGTCCAACGGTATGCCGGCCTCTTCAAACAGTTCCGAGCAATAGCGCAAGGCTATGGGATTGTTGTTGCTTACCATATAGAGATCACAGTATTTTGACAATTCGCGCAACAACGGTCCCTTTGCGGGATGGATGCCGGTAATCATAGCCTCGATACACTCACGGATGGTGTCTGGTGTCGTACCGGGTCTGGAGCGGCTGATGCACTCAGCATAAAGCTCGGCATCGTCTATCAGCCCCATCTCGTATCTACCGAAAAAGCCTCGCTGATGGCAGTTGTCCAAATAGTCCTTCATTGTAGTCAGTCCTGCCTTCTCAGTAAATGCCTTCAGGCATCTCTCACGGTCCAGATCCACAAGCACGCCGCCCATATCAAGCAACAAGGCGCGCACATTTCCATTGTTCCCCAATCTTATCATATCATCTGCACAAATATGCCGCTAACTTAACACAAGAAAAGCGTATATACAAACATAATCTTTCTTTTTTAGTATTTTTGTGTGTTTTTGCCTTAATGAGGTTCTGTAATGACACAACATACTTTTTACATATTTCTTTCAGTGATGACGGCCATTGCCGTAATTGTCTTTATCAGCCTCTATTTTGTGGATGCGGGATACGGCAAGTTCTACAACAAGAAATGGGGACCGGCTATGGGCAACCGTATTGGATGGGTGGTTATGGAAGCACCTGTTTTCGTGGCTATGCTCTGCCTGTGGTACTTCTCAGACAGACGCGATGACGTTGTACGGCTTACAATGCTGCTGATATTTGAGGCACACTACCTGCACCGGTCATTCATCTTTCCGCTGCTGATACGCGGCAACGGACGTATGCCGCTCTCCATCATTCTGATGGGAGTGCTTTTCAATACGCTCAACGCCCTGATGCAGGGAGGCTGGCTGTTCTATATCTCGCCGGCTGACAGATATACCGCGGGCTGGCTTGCCGATCCGCGTTTCATTACGGGCGTACTTGTGTTCTTTGCGGGTATGTTCATAAACATTCAGTCAGACAGCATCATCCGCAACCTTCGCAAGCCGGGCGACAATGCCCACTACCTGCCGAAAGGCGGAATGTTCCAATATGTTACTTCCGCCAACTACTTTGGAGAGTTGCTGGAATGGACCGGATTCGCCATACTGACCTGGTCCCTGTCCGGCCTTGTATTCGTAATCTGGACATTCGCGAATCTCGGTCCAAGGGCCGCGCGCATATACAGCCGGTATAAGGAGGAGTTCGCATCGGAATTCAATGCAAGGCGTCTGAAACGTATAATACCTTTCATTTACTGATATGGAGTCACCAATTTTCACGCCCTGCGACATAGGGCCTGTAACACTGCGTAACCGCGTAATAAGATCAGCGGCTTTTGAGAATATGGCTTACGGAAACCGTCCGTCGCAGGAGTTGTACGATTATCACACTGCGGTGGCACGTGGTGGTGTTGGTATGACGACAGTGGCTTATACGGCAGTGGCTGAGTCCGGCCTCTCTTTTGATGGCCAGCTGTGGATACGGCCTGAGATTATCCCTGAGCTGCGCAAGCTGACCGACGGAATACACGCTGAGGGAGCCAAGGCATCCATACAGCTTGGACATTGCGGCAATATGACACATAGGGCAACCTGCCACTGCACTCCCGTAGGCGCCAGCGGCGGTTTCAACCTCTACTCCCCTACATTCGTGCGCAAGCTTCGCAAGGAGGAGATATACCAGTTGGCAAAGGATTTCGGAACAGCCGTCAATCTGGCTCGTGAGGCCGGCTTTGACTGCGTTGAGATTCACGCAGGACACGGCTATCTGATCAGTCAGTTCCTGTCGCCATACACCAACCACCGCCACGATGAGTTCGGAGGCTCATTGGACAACCGTATGCGTTTTATGCGTCTGGTGATGAACGAGGTTATGAAGGCTGCCGGAAATGATATGGGAGTTCTTGTAAAAGTCAACATGCACGATGGTTTCCGCCGCGGTATGCAGACTGACGAGTGCATAAAAGTGGCGCAGGAGCTTGAGCGTCTGGGAGCCCACGCGCTGGTGCTCTCCGCTGGATTCGTAAGCAAGGCCCCAATGGAGGTAATGCGTGGAGCTATGCCTATAAAGACACTCGCATACTATATGGATATGCGCCATTTCTGGTGGCTGAAGGCGATGCTGGCCTTGATTGGCAGAATAATGATACCTACAGTGCCCTACTCTGACGGATATTTTCTGGATGAGGCCAAAAAGTTCCGCGCAGCCTTGAGTATGCCGCTCGTCTATGTGGGCGGACTCACATCAAAGGCAAAGATGGAGGAGGTTCTCGATGCCGGTTTCACCGGACTGCAGGTGGCGCGTGCCCTGGTTCACGATACAGACTTTGTGAATAAGCTGCGCACGGGAGAGCTGGAATGCAGCGGATGCCGTCACTCAAACTACTGCATCGGGCGTATGTACACCCTTCAGATGCGATGCCATCATTGCGTAGAGAATCTGCCCGGGAAGCTGCAACGCGAGATTGACAAGGCAGAATTAGACAACGACAGGACAAACGATAAGGTATGAGCTGGGCATTGGTAACGGGAGCCAGTTCCGGTATGGGACTGAGATACGCCTCACAACTGGCGGCACGAGGTCACGACATCCTGCTTGTGAGCAACCAGCAGGAACAGCTTCAGGCCGCCGCGTCGGAACTATCGCTCAAGTATGGAGTAAAGACTGTTCCACACTATCAGGACCTGTCGGCACAGGATGCGGCGGACCAGTTGTTATCATTCTGCCAGGAGCAGGGTATTGAGGTTGAGATTCTGATCAACAATGCTGGTATGTTCTTTTTCAAGGAGCTGCTGCCGGAAGACGGGCATCGTGTAGATACAATGATGAGCCTTCATACCACTACTGTCACCAAGCTTTCAATACTGTTCGGAAATCAGATGCGGCAACGCGGACACGGGCATATCCTTATTGTAAGCTCACTTGCCGCCACATTGCCAATGCCGGGTATTACCATATATGCGGCTACAAAGGCTTTCCTTAAGAGTTTCGGGCGCTCGTTCTATTTTGAGATGCATCCGTACGGAGTCGGTGTCACCACGGTTTGCCCTCCGGCGGTAGCTACCCCACTCTACAATCTGAGCGAGAGGCTATTGAGCCTGGGAGTGAGATGCGGAGTTATATGGACGCCAGACCGTCTGGTAAGGCGGGCCCTGCGCGCCATGGACCACAATCGCCGTTGCATTAAGCCAGGGCTGATGAACCTGTATCTGCCGGTACTGATAGCCATATTGCCAAAATGTCTGGTCAATCATCTATGGAAGAAGTTCAAATGAGGAAAGCGATAATAGTAACAGGAGCCACCGGCAGTATGGGAGCCGCCGCTGTCAGGGCTTTGGCATCAAAGGGTATTACAGTAGTAATGGCCTGCCGCAACATAGAGAAAGCGCTGGCAATCCGCAGCGAGATAACCGGGAAGGATTCATCTGCCAGCATTTACCCGCTCCGCCTGGATTTGTCAAGACTCAGCTCAATCCGCGAGTTTGTAAACGATGTCACCTCGCTGGCCGCAAGAGACGGTTTTGAGCTTACCGGCCTGTTCAACAACGCAGGAGTAATCAACCGTCGCTATGGTCTGTCAGACGACGGCATTGAGCGTACGCTGGCAACAAACTACGTAGGGCCATACCTGCTTACCCGTCTGTTGCTGCCATATCTTTCCGATGGAGCCCACATAGTTAATATGGTCTCACTTACCTGTCGTCTCGCCTCTGTAAGGAAAGACTTTCTAAACCTCCCGATCAGGAAGTTCAGACAATTGGGCACGTATGCCGGCACAAAGATGGCCCTGCTGCTGTTCAGCACAGAGCTTGCAGAGAGGCTTGCCAGGGACCAGAGGCACATACACGTAAATGTGGCTGACCCTGGCGTTGTGAACAGCAATATGCTCTCTATGGGCCGCTGGTTCGACCCTCTGGCAGATGTTCTGTTCCGTCCATTATGCAAGAGTCCGGAGAATGGCGTCAAGCCAGCCCTGAATGCGATGGAGTACGATGGGAGTGCGATGTATTTCAAGGGAGACAGCCAGAAGCCCATCGCGCGCCGATACCATCGCCATAAGCTTAAGAGATGGCTGTGGCAGCAGACGGCATCGCTATGCTCACTGCCGGATTAAGGCTGGCGTATTAATAAGACAATGCCCGGAAGCCTGACTATCAGCTTCCGGGCATTTCAGTATTCAAGTTATAGGTTTATTTTCCAATCTCCTTGAGAAGCTCCTCAACAGCTGCCTTCAGCTGTGAGTCCTCACCCTTTACAACAGTCTCTGGTGAGTTCAGAATCAGTATGTCCGGCTCAAGCTGGGTTCCCTCCAGATAGTTACCCTGGTCAGTGCGATATCCGATAACAGGGATACCGAACACCATTGTAGGATCCTGCATTGTCACCCAGTTCACGCTTGTCATTGTACCTGGAACAGGCGCGCCTACAAGCTTTCCTATCTTCTGATGACTATATACCCAAGGTGTACCGTGAGCGTTGCTGTAATTGGCCTCACACTGAAGCATGATGCTCGGCTTGTTCCAACGGCGGCTCGGCATATCACAGCTCTCGCGGCCACGTATTACCTGAGTCAGATACTTCTCGCCACTGAACAGCACCTCAATATCCTCGTGCATACGGCCACCGCCGTTGAAACGGGTATCAATCACTATGCCCTCGCATTTGTTGTACTTGCCAAGCACGTCGGAATATACAGGGCGGAAGCTGTCATCATTCATCTTGCGGATATGAACATATCCCAGACGGCCGTCTGACCACTTCTCAACATCATCGGCACGCTGCTTTATCCAGCGGTCATATAGCAAGTCGCTGAACGCGGATTTAGAGATTGGAAGCACAACGGCATCCTCACCGCCCTTCACGCTTACCAAAGTCTTCTTGCCGGCCTTACCAGCCAGAAGAACGCTGATATCCTGCTCCGGAGTAATCTCCACTCCATCTATGTGAGTGATGATGTCTCCGGCCTTGAGTTGGTAGCCATCGTGGTCGAACGGACCGTTCTTAACCACCTCATCCACCTTCAGTCCTTTTCCTGTGTATGTCATATCGAACAGAAGGCCGAGCGACGCAGTTCCCTGCACTGAGTTGTCAGGAGAGAAACGGCCGCCGGTATGCGACACATTCAGCTCGCCAAGCAACTCGCTGAGCAATTCAGCAAAGTCATAGTTGTTGGAGATGTGAGGCAGGAACTTGCGGTATGCCTCTGTCATTGCATCCCAGTCAACGCCATGCATGTCTTCCGTGTAGAAACGTTTCTGCTCCTCACGATACACATAGTTGAACATATACTCACGCTCTGCCGCATGATCCAGTTTAAGGTCGGCACTGTAAGTTATTGATGTAAGCTTCTCTCCGTCCAGTTTTCTCATTTTGCCGCCAAGCAGGAAGATTGTCTTTCCCTCGGCATCGGTCTCAAAGTGGCCGCTGCCGGCACCCTTGTTGATGAGCTTTGTCTCGTGCTTGCGCAGATCCATCTTCCAAAGGTCCATACCATCCTCGAATGTGGTAAGGTAATAGAGAGTCTCACCATCCTTGCTGAGGATGGCATCACCCATATCGCTGCTGTTCGGAGTAAGGCGGACGATGCGCTCCTGAATGCCCTCAAGCTCAACTTTGATCAGCTTGGTGGAATCAGACTTGGCATCCTTCTTTTCGTCAGACTTGGCATCCTTTGATTTTTTGTCCTTGGATTTGCCGTCATCGCTTTTGGAGTCGGACTTCTTCTCAGCCTTCTTCTCAAGCTCTTTCCTGAGTTCATAATCCTCTTTTGACAGACGGAACTTATCGTATGCGTCCTGATTCAGGAAACAGAGGAAAGCATCGTTCTGCGAGCCCCACGAGGCATGTGCGCGAAGGCCGAGAATCTCGCTCTGGAACAGGATTGCATTGCCGTCCATAACCCAACGTGGATTGCCTGATGTGTATCCACTCTCTGTCAGGTTCGTTATCTCACCACCATCAGCGCTCACAATGCCCATATCGTTATATGGCTCGTGTCCGTTAGCCGTGAACTCCAGCACGAACCATTTGCCATCGGGACTCCATTCATAGTCAAAACCACCTGACTGGCTGTACCAGGTGCTTCCGTCGGTTACCTGACGCACAGCCTTTGTATCAAGATTCACCACCATCAGACGAGTACGGTCCTCAATGAAGGCAACCTCCTTGCCATCAGGCGAGAAGCTGGGATAATTGCGCTCAATACTCAGATCAGGCAGAAGCGGCTCCTCGTCAATCAATGTGGCATTCGGGAAGTTAGGATCCTCCTCTCGCGCTATCCTGGCCATATACAGCTGAGATATGCCGTCACGCTCGCTGCTATAGACCAGCGTGCGGTTGTCGCGTCCGAAACTTACCCCGCGCTCTGCGGCTGCGGTATTCGTTATCTGCTTAGTGGTTGTATATTCCACCGATGTGACATAGACATTGCCACGTACAATGAAAGCCACCTGCTTGCCGTCAGGACTTACCGTTACACTTGTGGCGCCAGAGGTCAGTTTAAGAATCTCTGGCTTGTTCTCCTCGTCAAGAGTTATGTCAATGGCCACTTTCTCAGGCTTTGAGCCTGGTCTGGCCTGCATTGTATATATCTCACCGTCCCACGTCATACAGAGAAGGTCACCTCCACGTGACAGGAAACGCACCGGATGTGTGTCAAATGATGTAAGTGAGGTCCAGTTACCCTTACCATCCAAAGGCATAGACCACACGTTCATAGTTCCGCCATCAACCTCCGCCAGGAAATACATACTCTTGCCGTCGGCGCTCAAAACCGGATTGCGGTCCTCGCCGGCACGGTTTGTGAGATTGACGTGCCTCTTTGACTTGACATCGTAACGCCAGATATCGCGTGTAATAGACGATGTGTGATGCTTGCGCCACTCATCCTCACCGCCCTTTCTGTCCTGATACAGGAAGAAATCGCCCTTGGGGCTGTAACTGATCAGCTCTGCCGGAGTGCCAAGTACCTGTACGGTCTTTCCTCCCTCCACGGGAACAGAATAGACCTCAGTCATTGAGGTTGCCGGGAAAAGAGCGCTCTCTGCCTGATCCTGAATCGCAGCACTGAAAAGCACCTTGCTGCCATCAGGGGTAAATGCAGATGGTATCTCCGAGGCGGAATTGAAAGTAAGACGCGTGGAGCTTCCGCCTTTGGAAGACATCACGAAAATGTCATAGCTGCCATAGCGGTCACTTGCGAATGCTATCTTTGATCCGTCAGGACTCCATACCGGATTTGCCTCGTAGCTGTCCTGAGTAGTAAGACGAATGGCTGTTCCTCCTTTTGAGGGAACGGTCCAGATGTCACCCTTATAACAAAAAGCTATCTGCGAGCCATCAGGAGATATCCTCACATCGCGAAGCCACAGAGGAGTAGCGGATTCCGCCGATAATGACAGGATGGCTGCCAACACAATCAGTGATAGACGTTTCATATTGACTTTCATTTTTTAAAATTTCAAAGAGTAGCGTTGATGTCGCGTACCGCCGAGATAAGCGCGTCGATGTTCTCTTTCTTTGCCCCCATCGGCAGACCGCCGCCGGTGCTGAGCATCAGGCCGTGGTGTGAGCCGTTGGCGGCAATATAGCTGCGTACAATCTGAGTGGTGGTCTCATAGACCTGCTTAGGATCATTGCCGGTAAGCAGCATAGGGGGTACGTTTCCCATCAGAATGACCTTATCACCTGCCAGTTTACGCGACTCTCCGATTTCCTGCAGATGGGTAAAATTGAACACATCAACACCCATCTCACTGAGATGCGGATAGCAGGAATTTGACGTAAAGTCATTGTGGAAATAGTGACGCACCTCAGGGAATGCGGAGAATATCTCTTTCATATAAGGCATACACAGAGTGGTAAAGTCCTCAGGACTGAAATAGCCGCAGACATCATCCAGCACCATTATTGCCTTGGCTGTCCTCACATTCTCCAGCTGCGCCTCAAGCCAGAGCTTCACGCAGTCGGTTGTCTTGCGCAACAGTGAGTCGGCAGCCTCGGGATTAATCATCATAAACATAAGCAGCTGGGTAACAGTGAAGATGTGTGACGCCACTGTGAACGGGCCACGGGCGCATACCATATATACCTGCTCACCCTCAGCCTCCATCAATGGCTGATACAGACGCTGCTGGTTAAGCATAAAAGGCATCATACCGTCACGTTTCGGGTCTGGCAGGCGAAGGTCCTTGAATATAGCCTCCGCATTGTCCAGATCCTCGGTAAGGGGATGCAGATGCGGAAGGTTATCGTCAAAGAAGCACATCGGACAGCCAAAGCCTGAAGGCTCTGCGGTCATACCATACTCAACCCACCAGCCAGGGATGAAGACTGCCTCCGGGAAGTCCTTGATGATTTTCCTGTTGTCATTTACAAACACGTCATTGCGCGCGTAATAATCAATGAACGTATGGCCGCAATAGCCGGGTATCCAAGGACTGTCGGCAATAAACGCCACTGGTATCTTACTGTTCCTATGCTCGATGGTCTCCTCCATCAACTTAATCTGATCACTGTTCATATCACTGAAATTTAATATTATACAATCAATAACCCGCGGCCTTATAGAAAGCCTCAATATTCGCGAATGGCGATGCGGGAGGCACGTCGCATCCTGTGGAGAGCACAAAGTTGTTGTGTCCCTTTGCCATCTGCAGCAGCTCAGCCACCTTTGCGGATACCTGCTCCGGAGTACCCATCCTCATAACACCTACAGGATCCACATTGCCCATAACCGCAATGTCAGAAGGAACCTGCGCCACTACTCCAGCCATATCGATGCTATTGCCGAAGTGGAGTGCCGCCGCTCCCGATGCCACCATAGCCTCGGTACACTGACCTGCGTTGCCGCAATTATGCAGCACCACAGCAAACGTATCATCCTGCACAGCCTCAACAATACGCCTTACGTATGCTGTAGAGTAAGTCATACAGTCATCATTCGAGAGCAGTCCCGATGCGGGCTCCGCCATAACCACACCTGCCGGACCGGCAGCCTTTATGGCACTGACATACTTGATGATAAACTCCGTACACTTGTCAAGCAGGCTTGTGGCGGTATCAGGCTCTATGTACATAGCCATCATCAGCTCAGTCATATCATACAGACGACCGGCCAGACTGAACGGACCAATACATCCGCCAAGCAGGGGCTGGTCAAGCGCGGCTGCCGCCAGACGGTTTGCCTTCAGGTACTCGGGAACACGCCCGGCATCCAGAGATGGCAGCCTCAGCGCCTCAACATCGGCAGCCGACTGTAGCAGACGGCCCGTAACAGTAGGCACCTCATCAGGCTCAAATACAACCTGTGCCCCGAAAGCCTCAGCCTCCAGGGACAAATCCATTATCGTTGTTGACGCAATTGAATGAGGAAAGCGCTCACGCAGAGCCATTACAGCCTCAAAGTGTGCCTGTCCGTCAGTGACGGCATCCAGCACACGTTTTCCTATCAGCTCTATTCCAGGATGCGTCATTATGGGCAGGACAGGTATTCCGCCCTTGCCCAATAAACTCTCTATTACCTTATTCATCATTATTATCTGGCCAGCTCGTACTCTGGCAGGGCATCAAGCGCAGGAGTCTCATAGTTTGAGATTCTCAGACGGAAATGTCTCAACTCATCAATATTATGCTGGAATGGTATGCAGTCTGCCGGAAGGTCCATATTTGAGAACTGCTGGAAGTATCCCATACAGGCATCTCTCCACCAGATGGCATCCTTGGCCTGACGCTCCAGTTTCACATTGACCTGGTTCCAACGCCAGTCATCAACATACTTGCGAACCGAGGCCCAGGTGTCCAGATAACCGGCTGCGGCATCAATACCCTGCTGATATGTATGGCAGAGGGCATCCCATAGAGTCTCACCGTTCTTCATTTTGTAATCCCAAGGCAGGTGATGGAACCAAAGGATAAGCTCCTCGGGACAGGTCTCAAGATTCTCATACAGAGACTTCAACGGCTCGTGATACTGTGCCACCGCGCCGCTGCCCTGCATTGTACGGTCAAAGCCGATACCATCGGCGGCAGCCTTATGATAGAATGTAGGCGACCAGTCACGACGCATGGACTGCTCCCAGGGACCCGGGCCATAGTGTCCGGCACCTGCGAATATATGGTGCAGACCCAGCGGCATCTCATAATGTGTGGTATTCTCGCGCGATGCGAGCATAAGTTTCTTAATCGGCTCAACGAAACCGGCCTTATCTGTGAATGTCTGCTTTATCCACTCATCAGCTATCTGCTCTGAGGTCAGTTCCGGATTCCATGCCATACGGCCGAAAGCATACCAGTTTGACTGCGCGAAATGATGTCCGCACCAGTTGACGCTGTCACCTACATTGGCTACGCCCGCAATTGCAGACATCTTGTAACCGTGCAGTTTACCCTCGGTGATCTTTGCCACTGTAGAGCCCTCACCTTTCATATAAGTGTCACTGTCAAGACACTCTTTCCACATAGGATGCAGATAGACCAGATGGTTTGAGTGTCCAAGATACTCCTGAGTAATCTGGACCTCGACCATCATATTGGTCTTATCCATCTGACCGAACAGAGGGCTGAACGGCTCGCGCGGCTGAAAGTCGATAGGTCCATTCTTAATCTGTATTATCACATTGTCGCGGAACTGTCCGTCAAGCGGCATAAACTCATCCATAGCCTGCATCGCACGGTCCTCGGCTGTTGCGGCATATACGAAAGCACGCCACATCACAATGCCGCCATAAGGCTTCAAGGCATCCGCTATCATATTGGCGCCGTCAGCGTGGGTACGCCCGTAATCCTGAGGGCCGGACTGTCCCTCAGAGTTGGCTTTCACCAGAAATCCGCCGAAGTCAGGAATGATTGAATAAATCTCCGCAACCTTGTCATTCCAGAATTTGATCACATCCTGGTCCAAAGGGTCCGATGTCTCAAGATTGGCCAAATGCTTTGGAGCCGCGAAATTCAAAGAGAGATATACCCTGACACCGTACGGACGGAATATGTCGGCCAGGACCTTTATCTTCTGCAGGTATTCTGCGGTAAGCATGCACGGGTCTGCGTTCACATTGTTCAGCACCATTGCATTGATGCCGACAGATGCGTTTGCGCGTGCGTACTCCTCGTATTCCGGACGGACGGTCTGAGGCAGCTCGCGCCACTTCCAGAGCGACTTCCCGGAGAAGCCACGCTCCATTGTCAGATCCGGATTATCCCAGTGATTCAGGATACGGATGTTGTATGCAGGCACTTCGGTAATGTGGCCCTCAGACGGAACGCTGCCGGTCTCCTGACGACGGAGAAGGTCATAGACGCCATATAGCGCGCCAATCTCCTTGTTGGCATAAATGGTAATGGCTTTTCTACCGAACTCTATGCGATATCCCTCATCTCCAAGTGACGCCTCCGGCTCATTGCAGATAACGCTTGTCACAGTCTGCTTGCCTTTCCAATAATTCAGTATCTCATTATCGGCAATGGCAAGAGTACTCTTCTCTGCAGACAAGACCTGCGCCTGGCCGTCACTCAAAGAGTGAAACCACAGGTTGTGTCCGTTCTCGTCTCTCAACTCAGCACCGCCGCAGGAATAGAAAGACATTCCCAATGCAGCCAGCGCCAATACGCGTAGAATTCCAGATTTTCTCATATTCGTAAATAATTGTAACTCAAAATTTCTCAAAGATATATAAAAAGCGGAAGAACCACCCCCTCTGACAGACATAATCTTTTCTTTACCTATTCAGCAACGGCAGCAGACGTTTCTCAAAGATACCAGCCTCAATAAGACGATAATGAGGATGATATGCGTCGTTATATGTCTCGCTGTGATGCGATGCATATTGTCCCTGAGCCAGTATGGCATCAATCGCAGCCTTGTCAGCCTTGAGGCCGGGGATGTCATAGCCGCATCTTCTCACCTCCCTCAGTATGGCCTTCCACTCTTTGCGCCATTCGGAGACCTCCGGCAGCGTGAACCTGGTGGCACTCTCTACGAAAGCATCGAGAAACTGGTCCAGCGATACTTTTCCATCGTTTATCACAGAAAGGCTTACACGGTAGAAACGGCCGTGCCAGCCTGTCTGCTCATAATCAGGCCCGGCTACTGCATCTTCCGCGGCAATAGCGCACTCCTGCTCTATGTATGCACGCATACGCCCACGCACATCATCGCCCTGACCCATCAGATGTCCCGGGCCGAATGCGTCCTGAAAGAAATTCTTGTAGATGTCAAGCAGCGTTGACTTGGGGTAATCAGTCATCTGCCGCACGATAGCCTCTCGGATGGCCTCTCGGTCATAATTTCCGGCATTCAGGCGCACTGGAGTCCAAATAAGCAAGAGAGAAAGCGCCAGGCCCGGTTTTGTAAAAAGATGAGACAGTATTCCAAAAAGTGCAGGTTTGCCAATCATATTCCTATAAGCCCTTATTTTTAAACAAAGGCAAAGCTAATCAAAATACTCACAAGAACAGACTCCGCGATTACATTTGTGGAAAACTCTTTTTGCCCTCATAGCCACTCAACCCGAAGGGAATCACTATATTTGTAAATCTTAATCCATTAAAATATGAACAATAGAATAATAGCCACCCTGCTCATTGCCGGTGCCGCTCTGAGCACACACGCGCAGAAGAATTACGAGATTGGTATTCCATCGGACCCCGCACACTACGGATATCTGAAGGATTACCTGCCCCTTAAAGAGTACATTGACACGGACAAGTACCCCAACTTCAAGCTTGGAGGAGCCACTATTGTAGATACATATATGTCCAACAGCCTTACCAAGGGAATGATTAATACGAACTTCTCTGAGACTGTGGCCGGCAATGCCATGAAAATGGCAAGTTGCGTGGACGGCAACGGCAATATGAATTTCAGCAACGTGACCAGATTTGTCAATGCCGCCACAAGTGCCGGACTGAATGTTTACGGACACACGCTGGCCTGGCACGCCCAGCAGCCGGGAAGCTGGCTTCGCAACCTTATCAAGGACAAGCCCGCGCAAGAGGTTGAGGGAGCGGATATCCCTGTATATACTGCATTGGCGGAAAAGGACTTCCGCAAATCGCAGAACGTGGGATGGACAGCAGACAAGAACCAGTACGGTTTCTCACTCTCCTACTCCAACACCGACGGTTTGAAGATCCACACCACTAAGAGATGCAACTCCTGGGAGGTACAGTTCGTATCAATGGACAACATACCTATTGAGAAGGGCAAGACATACAGGATGACAATGACCGTCAAGGGCTCCGCATCGGGCAAGCTGCACAGCAAGCTGGGTGACTGGAGCGTCGGCGCCAATGCCGATATCCCGTTCACCAAGGAGTGGAAGGATGTGACTGTCAACTATAAATCGCAGGGAGGCAGTTTCCTGTTACTGCAGTGCGGTGACTTTATTGGCGACATCCAGATTCGCCGCATTCTGTTCGAGGAGCAGAAGATGGCTATTGAGAAGACAGAGGCCCGCAGATGCATAGTGGTCAATGCCACTGCAAGAAAATCGGGCGTTGAGGACAACCAGTTCTGGGTAGTAAGCAGCAGTGAGTTCAAACAGGGCGCAAAGTATGAGTTCTCGGCCGAGATCAGAGCCGACAAGGCCGCATCGGCCTCCACACAGATTCACGCCGCTCCAGGCACGTACGTAAGTTCCGATGCTTTCGGCGACATCAGATTCACAACAGATTGGAGAACCATCAGACTGAACGGCACAATGAGCCGCACGGGAAAGTCAATAGCCTTCAACCTGAGTGAGTTTGAGGGGGCCAACAATTATTATTTTGACAATATAAGCCTTCTGGTAAACGGTAAGGAATGCGTCAAGAACGGAGATATGGAGGGTACCAGCAGAGACGGCTTCAGAATAAAGAGCAGTTACGGCAACGCAATACGTCCACAAATACAGGATACAATTACCTACATATATGTACCCAGCTCCATTCCTCTCTCGCCTGAGGTTGTACACGACACGCTTGTGTGGGCAATGGACAAATGGATAAAGGGTATGATGCAGGCCTGCGGCGGCAAGGTCAAGGCCTGGGATGTGGTGAACGAGGCCATATCGGGCGGAGGCGATGACGGCCAGGGCAACTATCCGCTCCAGCATAACGACGGAACCTCAGGCGACTTCTTCTGGCAGGACTATATGGGCGACTTGGAATATGTGCGCTCAGCCGTACGTCTGGCTCGCAAGTATGGTCCGGAAGACATCAAGCTGTTCGTAAACGACTACAACCTGGAGAGTGACTGGGACGGCAACAAGAAACTGAAGTCTCTGATAAACTGGATAAAGAAATGGGAGGCCGACGGTGAGACCTACATAGACGGAATCGGCTCGCAGATGCACATATCCTGCTACATGAGCGAGAACACGCAGAACAACAAGAAAAGTGCCATCACCAATATGCTCAAGCTGATGGCGGCCTCGGGCAAGCTGGTCAGAATAAGCGAGTTTGATATGGGTATGGAGGATGCCAACGGCAACAATGTGCCTACCGGCAAGATGACAGAGGCTATGCATAAGAGAATGGCCGACCTGTACGAATGGATAATAAAGCAGTATCTGACCATCATCCCGCCTGAGCAGCAGTGGGGAATCTGCTTCTGGTGCCCTACTGACTCACCGTCAAACAGCGGATGGCGCGCAGACACGCCTGTAGGACTCTGGACAATTGACTATTACCGCAAGCACGCATACGCCGGTGTGGTCAGAGGCTTGGGAGGCATCCCGTCATCGGTAGAGCCCGTCATATCATACCGGGAGGCAGTCAGCCACGATCACAGAATCTACAGCATCACAGGCGCTGCCATACCAGACGATGTAAGCGAGGAATCCCTGCCCCACGGCATCTATATCATAGACGGAAAGAAGGTAATCAGATAATGAGCACCTTTAAGATGACAGATTTTGACAAGAAACTTGACATTAAGGCAAAATAACCGTAGATTTGGAGAAAAATTAAATATAGGAGATATGAGACGCTTGTTTTTCATGGCGACACTTCTGCCATTTTTGCTTTGCGGTTGTATGACCAGAATTGTTACAGTATCACCGGATTCGGTTGGTACCGGTATATATAATAATGGTGCATACGGTAACAGGACATACAGCACTACTGTCACTGTTCCCAAAAAGCACACGGTTACCACCACACGCGTAACCGCAGTCAATGAGGATATCTCATTGTACCTGGACCTGCAGGCCGTAGCGGCTGCTTTCGCCCAGAGCGGGAACATTGAGGAGTTTGAGCGTTTGCTCAACAATGCATCGTATATGCTTTCCAACCTGGACCTGAACCGTGACGGATACATTGACTACCTCCGTGTTCTGGAGACTGTTGAGGGACGCGCGCACGTATTCCTGATTCAGGCCGTGCTGGCCGCCAACATCTTCCAGGATGTGGCCACGGTTGTGGCAGAGGTTGCAGGCACATCGTCGGCCTACGTTCAGATTATAGGATCATCATACATATACGGACCGAACTTCATTGTCCAGCCTGTATATATAGTGACTCCGCCAATATTCGCGCACTTGTGCAGACCGGCATACCAGCCTTGGCGCTCGCCTTGGTACTGGGGTCATTTCCCATCTTACTACAAGCGCCCCGCCCCTATTTTCCTGAATCATTACCAGGCTTACGTACATACGTTTATGACCAACCACGTGTATTGCCACGAGGTAACCTATCTTGACAAGTGCCACTACCCGGACTATGACCGCGTATCACGTCCGGTACAGCGCAATGATTATGGACAGCAGCATCCTGAGCAGTCATTCACCCAGCGTTTCGCTGACCAGGAGGCGCGTACATCAATCAACCCAAGTACCGGTGTATCTTCCGCACGTATAGTAAACGCCCGCGATGTGATTGAGCGTCAGGCAGCATCAAGAGAAGTAACCACATCCTCAACAAGAACACGTCAGACATCCACTACTACCCGTCAGGCGGTTCCGGCCACACAGACTACGTCAAGAAGCCAGCAGAGCGCGCAACCTTCCTCTCAGAGCCAGTCTTCATCAAGAACGGCCACAACCTCTTCCAGGAACCAGCAGACCGCGCAACCTGCTACACAGAGCCAGTCTTCGTCCAGAACTTCCACGACTTCCTCAAGGAACCAGCAGGCTACACAGCAGACAACACAGCAGGCTACCCAGTCGTCATCCTCATCAAGGACTGCAACCCAGAGTACCTCCAGAACGGCCCAGCCTGCAACTCAGCCTGCCAGCCAGCCTACTACCCTGCCAGCCACAAAGCCAGCTGCCTCCAGTACAAGGCAAACGCAGCCTGCAGCCCAGCCCGCACAAAGCAGACAGAGCAACAGCAGCCGTTCCTCATCGCGCGACTCACAGACTACCGTGAGCAGCCGTGTGAGCACATCCGGAACATCAGAGACCCGTATCAAGACGGTATCATCATCGGGCGAGACATCTACCGTAAAGAGAGGCGGCGACTCACAGCAGAGCAACACGGCATCAAGCCGTAGCGCCTCTACCACCTCAACCAGAGGAGCAGGCGGAAGATAGGCCAACGCACTCCGCATGACCACCGTATAAGTATTTTTTGTACCTTTGCGGTGATGAAAGCGATTTATTTGATATTAGTATTTATAATGTCTTTCCTGCCCAGTACGGCAGGAAAGACATTTGTATATACAGACCCCAATACTGCTGTAACGTTTTTTTGCGATGCCGCTGAAAACAATGCACGTAAGGTACTGCATCTGTTGCAAGTATGTCTTGACTCCCAGCAGTCTGGCTGCTCCCAGGTAAGGCGGGTGAACAATACGACTGTAAGGAATGCCAAGAATGACAGGCGCTCACAGTTTACCGCAAAAGATTACAACCAAAACGCAAAATCAGACAACGCATACAGCAAAGCATCATACCACACATTCAGCCATTGCCATATAAAGGCAATATACGGCTACAATTCCTGCATCAGATATCTGTCAGACATCTGCGTATTGCAGATTTAGCATACGGAGAAGAGTGCGTAATCCGCACAGGCATTTGAGAATCATTTGTTTAACTCCGCACCGCCTATATCCAACGCGGCTGCTAAATCTATGCAAAATTTATAATGGAAACTATTCAGGCGTGGACTATGATCCCGTTCTTGATAATGTTGCTGCTTATAGCCACAGCGCCATTGGTAGCAGAGAATTATTGGGAGAGCAACCGTCACAAGCTGGCATCCACATTGATTGTCGCTGTCCCTACCGCAATCTACCTTATATGTACCGGACTTGGAAATGAGCTGGCTCACCAGATTTTCTCAGACTATGTTCCTTTCATCATACTTCTTCTGGCACTGTTCGTGGTGACAGGAGGCATCCGCATCACGGGCGACATCACGGCCAGTCCGTTAGTGAACTCAACCATCCTGCTAATAGGTTTTGTGCTGGCGTCGTTTATGGGAACCACAGGTGCGGCGATGCTGCTTATCAGGCCTCTGCTCGAGATAAACAGACAACGCACTCACAAGACACATACCATACTCTTTTTCATTGCAATGGTGGCTAATGCCGGCGGCATACTCACGCCACTCGGAGACCCACCACTCTTCCTTCTATATCTGAGAGGCGCGCCTTTCACCTGGTTTATGAGTCTGTTGCCTGAATGGCTGTTCACGGGAGCCTGCCTGCTTGCAATATACTTTGTATGGGACAGCATTATGGTCCGGAAGGAGCCCCTGGAGGCTATGGTGGCCGACCTTGTTGACTACAAGCCAATCAGAATAAAAGGTAAATTGAACTTTGTATGGCTCGCTATGATATTGCTGTCGGTAATTTTCCTGAACGAGAGATACATACCCGCAATGGGGCAAGATGATACCTTCTTTCTGGTAAGGTACCTTCGCGAGATAGCACTGGTTATGGTTATATCACTCTCTATGCGGTTCACGCCAAAACGTATCAGGAAAGAGAACCATTTCTCCTGGAGTCCGATCATTGAGGTTGGCGTACTGTTTATAGGTATCTTCACGACTATGACCCCCGCCCTGCTCTACCTCAGGGCACACGCTGCAGATGTAGGCCTCACTATGCCCTGGCAATTCTATTACAGTACCGGGCTGCTGTCATCATTCCTGGACAACTCGCCTACAGCAGTGGCATTTCATTCAGTAGCCACCGGACTCTATCCCGAGGCATTGCCGGAATTCATTGCAGGCATACCCGAGCCTCTGATGAAAGCCATATCCCTTGGCGCCGTATTCTTCGGCTCTATGACTTACATAGGCAACGGACCAAACTTTATGGTTAAGGCCATAGCCGAGAGAGATGGTGTAAGAATGCCTGGATTCTTCGGATATATGCTGAAGTTCTCACTGATAGTACTGTTGCCGGTGTATATACTGGTACAGCTGATATTCCTGTAAACAAAAAGACACATTCCGGCAGCATATTCCGGCATTATTGACTAACTTTGAGACGGAAGTACGTTTTTCAGCTTGACTGACACTTATCTGACAATAGCGGAACGTGCTGAGTCGCAGTTTACAGAGCAACGCAGCAGGTTTATATCGTTCGCCATTCCGGTGCGGACCGCCGATGATGTGAAGACACACGTGGCGGCCATCCAGAAGGAGTATTACGATGCCCGTCACGTATGCTATGCCTATATGCTCGGGCCTGACAGGCTGGAATGGAGGGCAAACGACAATGGCGAGCCGTCGGGCACCGCCGGCAAGCCAATCCTGGGCCAGATAAACAGCAACAGCCTTACTGACATACTGATAGCTGTGGTGCGCTATTTCGGTGGCGTGAAACTTGGCACCAGCGGCCTTATTGAGGCTTACCGTAAGGCCGCCGCCGATGCCATCAGCGCAGCCACAATAGTGGAGCGTTTTGTTGAGAAGGATATACCAGTCCTTTTCTCCTACCCTATGATGAATGAGGTAATGCGCGTGGTCAAGGATATGAGCCCCACCATAGTCGCGCAGGAATACGGTCAGTTCACAGACGAGAGCATCGCCGGCCGCACATTTGACTGCCGCTTAATTCTGCGTACCCGTCTGTCAGACGTGCAGCCGCTCATTGACAGATTCCGCAAGATTACAGAGTCACAGCGCCAGCCAGAGATAGTCTGCATTGAAGGGTAAAGACTTACGGTTCCCTGCCCCATTCCTCACGGCAGGCCCCAGTACTTACGATTACCGTTTCCGTGACACTTCAGCGATGCCTCCTCGCCTGACGAGAGGCGTTTCAGCTCGCGCGATGCCGTTGCGGGAGATATATGATTCAAATTGGCATACTCCTGCAAGGTAATACGGCCGTTCTTACTCACCCACTCCAATGCAGCTGAGTGATGCTCATCTATGCGGCCCTTAGACTTACAAACCGGCACATATTCCTCTTCCATAGAGTTCTCGAACTTGGTTTTCTCTCTGAGTTCTCTCATAAACTCCGGATCCAGCTTCAGATTCAGCCGCTTTACCTTAATGCGCCTCTGCCCGCCATCCATTCCGTCCTTTCCTTTCTGGAAAGTAAGTGAGAGCGAGAAAGTGCCGAACCCGTCGATGCAGACGCTATGTCCTTCGGACAGAATTGCCAGAAGTGTCTCGCGAAGAGCGCCCATTACTGCCTTCGCCCCGCACTCAGTGTATCCAGACCTGAAGCCTATTCGTTTTAATACTTCATCTTTGTCAAACTGACTGTATATCTCCGCTTTTGGAAATACGCGAAGCTTGCCGTCCAACATATCCGGCAGCTCCTGCAAGTGATACTTAATTGCCATTGTTTTACTATATAGTTTTACACATTTCACTCCGTGGCCTCGTTCGTTTCATTTCATTATTTGAAACGAATGCAATGAGGCCTCAATTCGTTCGTTTCAAATAATGAAATGAAACGAATATAATTACAAAGGTAATATCAATATGGCTAACGTCAAAATGCCGGGTAGGCACAACTTAATTTCTTTGTCATTTTGAGGACAAAAGCATCAGGTTATCATACAATCAGAACATAATTCCACATGCGGGAAAATGAATCCAAAAGGAATCGTAAAGGATGCAAATCAATCGCGGCAAATTACCCTATATCAATGGATTCCTCTTGACCCTCCACCCCGACCGTCTATTGATTTTTGCATCCATTTGGGATATTTTTGTACCGCGAAGAGACACGGACAAGGTCAGAAACTTTGAACTATCGTGAACTAAGATGAACTCTTCTGAATTCATCCCGTCTGTTGCACATCAGCCAGTTACCAGATTTGGAGTCCAAGAGCGGTACAAACGGCTTCATTTCGTAACCTCATACATCGATTTTTCATCGTAACCGTCTCTTCTTGATAACGATTTGATTACAAGAAAGTTGGTTTGGGCCGTTAGACGGTTAGGTTTTGAGGCCGGCAAGGGACATAGAAAACAGCCGCATATCTTTATGTGATACACGGCTGCTTGTTGTTTGGAATATCTGTTTTATTTCACATCTGTGACGAGACGGACACTGCCGCCTAAGGCGCGGCTTGTATGTTTAATTTGGAATTCGTCACTAGTGAAATATAAGCTATATGCCTCACGTGAAAAATATGTATTAGATGCCCAATAGCAACCAAATTTACCGTCACCGCTGTATTTGTCACCATCTCGCTGGCCTAGGGCGGGAAGGAAGACAACGCCATCCGGAAGTACCGTTACCATACTGTTCAGGGGCTCTCCGGTATAATCATCGGGATATATCACAAGCCCCATTTTCCCTCCATACGTTATATTGAGAGAATATGACTTCCCATTTCCTGTACCACCATTGACTGTACGTGTGTTGAATAAATATTTCAACTCATCACTGCTAAGAGTGCGCCATCCTCTCTGTTTCTCACCTCCGATATTGACAGTGAAGTCATCTCTACTAGATGTCACACCGTTGTTTGTGTAGAATACGTCTTTTGGTGTATTTATATCGTATTGCACTTCATTGTAGTATGCTAATAAAAAGTTACCGCCTCCATAATATATCCAAAATGGATAACAGATTCCGCTACTTGAATCGTATTGATTTTCCTCAAAAAAAAACTCTGAGTAAAGGGAACTATACAAGATACCACTCGAAAAGTAAACCTTCCTGCTGTCGCTGACACTGAACTCGCCGAAAAGGCCACCTATAGGAGGGCCGGCGAGTTGGCAGACGGTGTTGACGGATGTCGCCGCATTCAAAGACTTCGTTGTGAATTTTTTGTCTTGTTTTTTTAGAGAGCCCTGTATAATCGTTAAGTAGCGTGCTTCGGATGCCGCTTCAAGTTCAGGAACGGCCATCTGGAACACTGCCTCGCCCTCTGCGTCGACCTTCTCTGCGGAAAAATACGTATCCCCTGTCTTTGTGATGGTTCCAATTACATCGCCGGCCACAGTTGGTGCTCCGGAGCCGGAAAGGGTAAGTTTGCATGCCGTGTTGACATTGCTCAATGTGGCATTTTCGATGGCGGTGTTTGCAGCGAGACCGGTGCAGTTGACCTTGATTACAGATGTTGCGAACTTGAAAGGAACGAGGACATCGGTGATGGACTCCTCATTGTTGTAATCCAATGTCGCATAGGCTACGAAAGGAGCCTTTGTGCCGCTCTGATCGGCAAGGGAGATAGATATGGCACCTTCATTGACCTCCGGAGCCTTGGTTAGCAACGGACTGTACACAAGGGTGAGCTTCGTTGTTCCTTCCGTCGGCTTCATTATAGTATGGCTGTCTCCATCCGTGGAGAGGAGTGCATATCTGTCCTCATCACCATCAAGAGATGCTAGCAAAGAGCCGAGACACTTGACACCATCGAGCACGTATACCGTTTCGCCACCGTCCCAAGAGACCCTGACGTTATTCACAATGGAGGCTTTCGTGGCATCAACCTGGGTGTATTCGCCCATAAGACCGTTAACGCTAATCTCAATAGTTTCCTTGGCGTTGGTGACGGGCTCGATATCGCCGATTCCCTTCTGGCAGGAAACGGCCAGCACAGCGAAGATTGCAATGCAAAGGATTGTTCTGATTGTCTTGTTCATATAAATCATCGTTATTTATTACCAGTTATCATCACCTTCTTCCATTTCGGTGATGTATGCATCGGGATTGCTAATGCAGAGCACGTGCTGGGTTTTTACCTCGATTACCCTAACTTCCGGACTTCTGTAGCGAAGACGAATGTCGTTGATGCTGTCAGTCTTGACTGTCATATTACTTTCTGATTTTCAGTTCAAGCCACAAAATTAGTCCATTCCGATTGTTTTACAAAAGGAATGGACGTAATAGAGGGAAGTTATCGTGATTTATGGCTGAAAAGCGACTTTTCCGCCGCCCCTGAAACTTACATACTTAGGCGGCTAATGTAATAGATAAATGGGAATTTACTTCATCGGATTTTTCTTCGTTTTCGGTTTTGGAAGGGCTGGAATTGTAACTTTGATTAATGTTGTCAGATAATCCCCATCATCCACGTCACCAATATAGAAATAGTCTTTGGCTCCGTCACCTTCAAATAGAAATTGTTGTCGCAGATTAGACCGAAGATAACACCGTCGCAATAGATGCAATAATCTCCCATCATTTTCTTGATCGCTATCTCCCCAGCACCTGAGCACTGGTCGACGATATATTGAACGAAGTCTGGATTACAAGCCATAAATTGCAATTTATCTCTTATTGAACGGCAGTTCTTCTGGCGACTGGATATAGTCGATAGCCTTTTCTGAGGTGACCACGCTACGGCCGAGACGTTTCTCGAAATCTTCCTTGGCTGTTTTTGCGACCCCAGCGCCTTCTTCCGCTACAACCGCGTTCTGAACAAGTCCTTCGGGATTGCGTTCTTTACTCAACTGTGTCGCCGACTCTTCCGCCAGCGCATTGAGCAGGAGTTCCATATTGGTCATATTGTCGCGAAGGTTTTCCTTCGTAAGACCCTTCAGATTTTTGTATTCATTGGTGGTGAGCCCACTCCAGGTCTTGGACATCAGGTCGGTCAGGAAAGCAAAATCAACTTCCTTTGTTACTCCTCCCCTCTTCCATTCATCGGTAAGACCCTTGCGGATTTCAATGGTCTTGATTCTTCTTGTAATCCAAGCCTCCGAATACCCCAGTCTTCTGTAATC
>JAZLLE010000058.1:0-9750 GCA_045597985.1 Bacteroidaceae bacterium
CCTTGTGGCGATTTTGTCAATCATCTTATTCAGGTGGTTACAGCGACGGGGTTCCACCTCTTCCCATTCCGAACAGAGAAGTTAAGCCCGTCCACGCCGATGGTACTGCGCGAGTGGGAGAGTAGGTAGCCGCCGTTTTTCAGTGAGCCCCGGTCACAAGCCGGGGCTCTTTTTTTTGTCCGCTGCGCGGAACGGGGCAAGTGAGAGATTATAGTCTGAAGACTCTGTCCGTGAGGCCATCCAGCTCTTCGGGATAGTGGGTCACCGCTATCAGGGTCTTGTCAGGATTATAGCAGTACGACTTGATGATGGCTCTTGCCAGATTGCGGTTTTTGTTGTCAAGGCCGTGAAGAGGCTCGTCAAGTATCAGCAATTCTGGATTCTTGACGAAAGCTCTTGCTAAGAGAACCATTCTTTGCTCACCGCTTGAAAGTGTACAGAAATCTCGTTGCTCATACTCGTCAAGGCCGAATATGTGAAGCCATGTCCAGCATATCTCCCTCTCCTCATCATGAATTTTTCGGTAAAGTCCTATAGTATCATTCAGACCGGACGCCAGAATATCAATGGCTGGGATATGATGGCAGTATGATCGGTGCATCTCTGGTGATACATATCCGATATGCCTTTTTATTTCCCAAATACTTTCTCCTGTTCCGCGTTTTCTTCCAAATAATGATATATCGCAGGCGTATGCCTGAGGATTGTCAGCATAAATAAGACTTAGCAATGCGGATTTTCCAGCTCCGTTGTGTCCTTGCAATGACCAGTGCTCTCCTTTGCGTACTTCCCAGTTTATGTCTCTGAATATGGTCCTTTCTCCGTACCTCAAACTTACGTTGTTGCATTTGGCCACTTCTGCGGAACCGAAGTCATTGCTTGCCATTGCTGAAATCTGCTCCAGAATTTCTGCAGGCAATGTGTTTTCTTCTTTTGATATATCCTCTTTATAGTATGCCTTCTCGTATTTCGTTATTTCACCCATATTCTTGATTTGAATAATGTGGGTGATGAAAGAGGGAATCTCCTCCTCGCGAGGTACTATTAATACAACTTGCAGGCTCCATACTTTAATCAGTCTCTCGAATAACTCTGATAGTTCCGCTCTTGCCTCGGGGTCCAGGCCTATATATGGATTGTCAACCACAATCATTGTGGGACGCAGCGACAGGGCCTTGGCCAACTGAAATTTACGCATCTCGCCGCTTGAGAGCGAGACTAATCGCTTGCCCCATATTGAGTCAAGGCGAAAAACTTTGAATAATTCATTTTTCCATTCAATGTCCTCAATCTGAGGGAATATGTCTGATATGAATGGTGATTCCTCTGTCTCTGTGCTGTTCCACCTTTGCTGATAGCACCAGGTGGCATCGGCGCTGCCGTAGCTGTCGCGGAAAGCTATGGCGCGTATGGCATCGCGCTTGTGGCTGATGAAGTACCGTCCTCCTGCCAGAATTGGATACTGGCCGGTTATCATATTTGCCAGCAAAGTCTTGCCTGAACCGTTATGTCCGCAAATAGCTGTCTGCTCGCCTTCCAGGATGTTAAGGTCCACTGGCTTTTTCAGACGTAGCGAGGGATTGCCTGCTGTGGCATTGTGCAGGCTCACTGCTACTTTTCCGGACTGATGGATAATGTAGGGTAAATCTTTGGGATTCTCAGCTATGAAATCCGGATGGTATGTAAGCAATTCCTCTTTTGACCGGAATCCCCACGTTACGGCAACAGATGTCACTCCGGAATTGATTGCTGTCTGCATATCAACTCCGGAGTCTCCTATATATATGGTTTCAGATTTGCTGATGCCGGAGTAATCGCATATCGTGTTCACAATCTCTGGATCCGGCTTTATTGGGTGGCCGTCTCTCTGCCCCAGTATTTTAATAAAATTGATTTGTGGGAATATACTGTGGAGCAGCTTCTCTGCTGCTTCCTGATACTTGTTTGACGCTACCGCCAATTGAACTCCTTTGGAAGCAAGCGTCTCAAGTACCTGAGTTACGCCATTGTATGGTTTTGTAAAATCCTCGTTGTGCTTGTTGTAGTATGGAATGAAGAGCCGCCGCACGGCTGTAACATTGCTGTCTGTGGCTTTGTCAGCAGGTAAGGCGGAGCGGAATAGATTATCTATTCCACGGCCCACAAAGTTATAGTACTCATTTGTCTGATGAGTTGGGAATCCAAGCTCGCTTAGCGCGTGGTTCGTACAGTTTGCAAGGTCTTCAACAGTATCAAGTAGTGTTCCGTCCAAATCGAATATCGCGAGCCGTTTCATCTATAATCCTCATTTGTTTCTGCAAAGATACGGACTTTATCACTATTATTATCTGAATAACATCTAATCACTTTGTGTTGGAAAATAGTGGCTTTAAAATATGGATAAAATGTGATTATTTGTTAACTTCGCACATTGTTGTGTGAATAATATAAACGTTATCGATATGAATACTAAGATTCAGGAGCTGACTGACATTATCTACAAAGAGGGTGTAGCAAAAGGTCAGGAGGAGGCAGAAAAGATTTTAGCCGATGCTAAGACTCAGGCCGGACAAATATTGGCTGATGCCAGAAAGGAGGCTGAGCAGATTCTGTCTGATGCCAAAAAGGAGGCGGCATCGTTCACAGAGAATACAAAGAAAGAGATGAGACTCTATGTCTCACAGTCTGTTGACGCTGTAAAGTCGGAGATTGCCACAGTGGTTACAGATAAGATAGTAGGCGAGAGTGTGGCTGAACTGACATCGCAGAAAGAGCTTATGAATCAGTTCATCCTGAACATAGCTTCCGAATGGGCAAAGAATCAGGAGCTGGTCATATCCACCACAGATGCGGATAACTTGAGAAAGTTCTTTGAATTGAAGGCTAAGCAGTTGCTTGATAAGGGCTTGAAGATTGAGAAGGTTAACGGAAATAATTTCGGTTTCACAGTTGCCCCGTCAGACGGCTCTTATAAGGTGAATTTCGGTGCCGGTGAGTTTGAGAACTGGTTCAAGGCATTTGTCCGCCCGCAGTTGGTAGAGACTCTCTTCTAAATTCAGCCGCGATGGGTAAATACTATTATCTGATTACCGGTCTGGCCGACATCTCTCTTGACGATGACAAACTGCCTTACAGTGTGGATTCGTTTCGTGAGGAGATATGCCCGTCCTTGTCTGCCGGTGACAGAAAACTGGTTGAGCTGGCCCTGGAGCAGTACGACAGACGTAATCTGCTGGCACTGCTTGAGAAAGACCGCAATGGCGAGGAACTGATTCTTGATGAGGCCACTCAGCAGGGTGCGTTGGCAATTGAGCAGCTGGCATCGTTGATTGAGGCGGTCCGCGCGGAGGAGCCGGCCGACAAAAGCATTCCGGATTACTTGTATCAGTTCGTGCGTGAGTATCGCTCGGAAGAGTGGAAGTCATACACCGCTTTTGCCGAAGACCGTTTGTCATCGCTTTTCTATGAATATGCCACCAGTGTAGGGAACGGATTCGTACGCGACTGGTTCAGGTTCAATCTTGACTTGAACAATATCCAGACTGCAATGACTGCCAGAAAGCACTCGCTGCCGTTGCAGGGACTTATCGTTGGTGACGGCGAGGTGGCCGAGGCATTGCGCACATCGGGTGCCAAGGATTGGGGGCTGTCACAGACTGTCGGCTTTTTTGACCGTCTGGCCCGCATACAGGAGGAACCGGATCTTACCGTGCGTGAGCGTGAGATGGATATGATAAAGTGGAACTGGCTGGAGGAGAACACTTTCTTCCACTATTTCACAGTAGAGAAGCTTTTCGCGTTTTTAGTAAGGCTTGATATTGCCGGACGATGGTTCAAACTGGACAAGGTGAAAGGACAGGAGATGTTCCGCTCGCTTATCGGCAGCCTGAAGGGTGAGGTAGAGGTGCCTCGTGAGTTTATGAATTGATAAAAATAAGATATATGGCTACAAAAGGAATTGTTGGCGGAGTCATTGCCAATATGGTGACATTGAAGGTGGATGGCCCTGTCGCTCAGAATGAGATCTGCTACATAGAGACAGGCGGCGACCGTCTTATGTCGGAGGTCATCAAGGTTGTAGGAGACAACGTTTACGTGCAGGTGTTTGAGAGCACGCGAGGACTGAAGGTCGGTGCTCCGGCTGAGTTTACCGGACATATGCTTGAGGTTACACTTGGCCCTGGAATGCTGTCGCACAATTATGACGGTCTGCAGAATGACCTTGACAAGATGACCGGTGTCTTCCTGAAGAGAGGCGAATATACATACCCTCTTGATAATGAGAGATTATGGCACTTTGAGCCAATTGTGATCGCAGGCGATAAGGTGCGCTCGTCAGCCTGGCTCGGCAAGGTTGAGGAGAACTTCCAGCCTCTAAAGATAATGGCTCCGTTCCAGCTTCAGGGCGAGTGGACAGTTAAGTTCATTGTTCCTGAGGGCGAGTACAGGATAATTGATACAATCGCAGTGCTTGTCAACGGACAGGGCGATGAGCTCAATGTCAATATGGTTCAGCGCTGGCCTGTGAAACTTGCTATGACCAATTATCAGGAGAAACCGCGTCCATTCAAGCTGTTGGAGACTGGTGTCCGTTCAATAGATACACTTAATCCTATAGTGGAGGGTGGTACCGGATTCATCCCAGGTCCTTTCGGTACGGGCAAGACAGTGCTTCAGCACGCCATCTCAAAGCAGGCAGAGGCGGATATCGTAATCATCGCAGCCTGCGGTGAGCGAGCCAATGAGGTTGTTGAGATTTTCACCGAGTTCCCCGAGCTTGATGACCCGCATACAGGACGTAAGCTGATGGAGCGTACCATCATTATTGCCAATACATCGAATATGCCTGTCGCCGCCCGTGAGGCATCGGTCTATACCGCTATGTCGCTGGCAGAGTATTACCGCTCAATGGGACTTCGTGTGTTGCTTATGGCCGACTCAACCAGCCGTTGGGCACAGGCACTCCGTGAGATGTCCAACCGTATGGAGGAGCTGCCTGGTCCGGACGCATTCCCAATGGATATATCATCAATTATCGCAAACTTCTACGGACGTGCCGGATACGTGCAGCTGTACAACGGCCAGCCTGGCTCAATCACATTCATCGGAACAGTATCACCTGCAGGAGGTAACCTGAAGGAGCCTGTAACCGAGAACACCAAGAAGGTTGCCCGCTGCTTCTATGCACTTGAGCAGGAGCGTGCCGACAAGAAGCGTTATCCGGCCATCAACCCGATAGACTCTTATTCCAAATATCTGGATTATCCGGAGTTTGACGCCTATATTGAGAAACGCATCAACGGCGAGTGGATAGAGAAGGTCAACGAGCTTAAGACCAGACTCTTGCGCGGAAAGGAGATTGCCGAGCAGATAAACATCCTTGGCGATGACGGAGTACCTGTTGACTACCATATTACTTTCTGGAAGTCTGAGCTGATTGATTTTATTGTATTGCAGCAGGATGCATTCGACGAGATTGATGCCGTTACGCCTATGGAACGTCAGGAGACAATTGTTAATCGTGTTATTGACATCTGTCATTCAGAGTTTAAGTTCGACAGTTTCCTTGAGGTGACAGACTATTTCAAGAAGGTTATCAACCTGTGCAAGCAGATGAACTATTCCGAATATAAGTCTGACAACTACAATAAGTACGAGGCTGAGCTGGAGAAGCTTCTTGCAGAACGTAAAACCGCTTAATCAGATGATGCTATGACAACAAAGGCTTTTCAGAAGATATATACTAAAATCAGTCAGATAACCAAGGCTACCTGCTCGCTGAAGGCTACAGGCGTAGGTTACGATGAGCTTGCCGTTATTGACGGTCGTCTGGCTCAGGTGGTTAAGATTGCAGGCGATGAGGTTACACTGCAGGTGTTCCAGGGCACGAACGGCATTCCGACAAATGCCGAGGTGGTGTTTATGGGCAAGGCTCCTACGCTGAAAGTCAGTGACCAGCTTGCAGGACGTTTCTTCAACGCTTACGGCGACCCTATCGATGGTGGTCCTGCCGTTGAGGGCGATGAGGTGGAGATTGGTGGCCCGTCCGTTAATCCCGTACGTCGAAAACAGCCGTCAGAGCTTATCGCCACAGGTATCGCAGGTATCGACCTTAACAATACACTGGTGTCCGGACAGAAGATTCCATTCTTTGCCGACCCGGACCAGCCGTTCAACCAGGTAATGGCTACCGTAGCAATGCGTGCCCAGACTGACAAGATTATCCTTGGCGGTATGGGTATGACCAACGATGACTACCTTTACTTCAAGAACGTGTTCTCAAACGCCGGTGCCATGGACCGCATCATAAGCTTTATGAACACCACAGAGGATCCTGCCGTGGAGCGTCTGCTTATACCTGATATGGCACTTACGGCCGCAGAGTATTTCGCAGTTCAGAAAAACGAGAAGGTACTGGTGCTTCTCAGCGATATGACATCGTATGCCGACGCTCTTGCCATTGTGTCAAACCGTATGGACCAGATTCCGTCAAAGGACTCAATGCCGGGCTCACTCTATTCAGACCTTGCAAAGATTTACGAGAAGGCTGTTCAGTTCCCGTCGGGCGGCTCCATCACTATCATTGCCGTAACCACATTGTCTGGGGGCGATATCACACACGCTGTGCCTGACAACACCGGATACATCACTGAGGGACAGCTCTTCCTGCGCAGGGACAGCGATGTAGGAAAGGTTATTGTTGATCCGTTCCGCTCGCTATCACGTCTGAAACAGCTTGTGAACGGTAAGAAGACCCGTGCCGACCATCCGCAGGTGATGAATGCCGCAGTACGTCTGTACGCCGATGCCGCCAATGCCAAGACCAAGGTAGAGAATGGTTTTGACCTGACAGATTACGATGAGCGTACCCTTGCGTTTGCCAAGGACTATTCAAGCAAGATTCTTGCCATTGACGTGAATCTTGATACAACCGAGATGCTTGATGTTACCTGGGGCCTGTTCTCCAAATACTTCCATCCGGAGGAGGTCAACATCAAGGCAGCTCTTGTGGAACAGTATTGGCCAAAGGCATAATATCTTATGGCTATAAAATTCCAATATAACAAGACTTCGCTCCAGCAGCTTGAGAAACAGCTGAAGGTACGCGTGCGCACGCTCCCCATCATCAAGAACAAGGAGAGTGCCCTGCGTATGGAAGTGAAGAAGTGTAAGGACGATTTGAAAGGCCTTGAGGCCACTCTCGAGGAGAACATCGCCAGATACGACTCAATGTTCGCACTCTGGAACGAGTTTGACCCCACACTGGTCAAGGTGAAGGATGTTCACCTTGATGTCCGCAAGATTGCGGGAACCCGCATTCCTGTATTGGACAAGGTGGATTTCGAGGTGGCTCCGTTCAGCCTGTTCAGCTCGCCCAAATGGTATTACGATGGCATCGACATCCTGCGTGGACTGGCCGAGGCTGCCATTCTGTGTGAGTTTACCCGTGCGAAACTGGCTCTGCTGGAGAAGGCCCGCAAGAAGACCACACAGAAGGTGAACCTATTTGAGAAGGTTCAGATTCCCGGCTATGAGGATGCCATCCGCAAAATCAAGCGTTTTATGGAGGACGAGGAGAACCTGTCCAAGTCGAGTCAGAAGATTCTGAAATCGTTGCTCGAGAAACGCGAAAATGAGAAGGAGGCGGAGCTATGATTACGAAAATGAAGAAAATCTCCTTTTTAATATTAAATAAGGAGTATCAGAGTTTTTTGGAGCATCTGCGCGAGCTTGGAATAGTACACGTTGTTGAGAGACAGAAAGGGGTGTCATCTGATGCGGTATTGCAGGAGGATGTCAGGCTCTTGTCGCGTTATCAGAGTGTTTTGAAAGCACTTGAGTCATCTGCCGTCACAACTGTTAAAGCCGGTGGAAATATCAGTGCGGAGGATGTAGCCAACCGTTATGACAGTCTTATGTCATCGAAGGAGGCTGTTGAGCAGCAGCAACAGACATTGCTCAAGAACCGTCAGGAACTCACAGCGTGGGGCGATTTCGAGATGAGCTCAGTGAGCCGTCTTGGTGAGGCCGGCTATGAGGTACGTTTCTTCTGCTGCCCTCCCAAAGCATATCAAGCGGAGTGGGAGAGTCTGTTTAACGCCATTGTTATTAATTCTGACAAGCAGAAAGTATATTTCATAACGATTGCTCCTGCCGGCACTGAGATATCCATCGATGCCGAGCCATGCAATCTGCCTGACACCTCGTTGTCACAGATAGAGGCCGGTTTGCAGGAGGTGGCGGTACGAAAGGACGCTTTGGCTTCAGAGATTGGTGAGCTGGCCGGATATGGCATTCCCGTATTGCGCAATGCCGTGGCTGACTGTTCCGATACTCTTGCTTTCGATAAGGTTAGCCTCTCCGGCGAGTCTGCAGCTGAGGACAGTCTTGTCCTTCTTGATGGCTGGATTCCTGCGGCAAATGTAGATAAGGTGGCTCCAGCCCTGGAGAGTCAGCCTGTGTTTTACGACATCAGCGACCCCACGCCAGAGGATGACATACCAATTCTTCTGAGCAACAACAAGTTTGCCAGACTGTTTGAGCCTCTTACCAAGCTCTATATGCTTCCAACATATCAGGAGCTTGACCTTACGCTCATCTTCGCGCCATTCTTTATGCTCTTCTTCGGCCTCTGCCTTGGCGACATAGGCTACGGACTGCTTATGATTGTGGCACTGCCGATATTCACCAAACTCTTCCAGCTTATCAATCCGGAGTTCTCCAAATGGCTGGTGGTGCTGTTCGGTGCGAGCACTATGATTTGCGGACTCCTGTCAGGCTCATTCTTCGGTTTCAGCCTGTACGATCTGGACATTCCTTTCATTGCTAGGATGAAAGAGTTTCTGTACAAGGAAAACTCGCAGATGTTCACCATATCGCTGTATATCGGTGTGGTTCAGATACTCTTGGGTATGGCTGTAAAGGCTGTCAACCTGACCATACAGACCGGATTCAAGTCTGCCATCAGTACAGTAGGGTGGCTGCTTCTGCTCATTACCGTCATTGTGGCCGTTATGGCCGGTGTTGAGTTCAGCAATCCTGTCATCATAGCATTGCTTGCCATAGCCTGCGTGGGCATCTTCCTGCTCAACAGCCCTGGCAAGAATCCGTTGCTTAACATCGGCCTTGGTCTTTGGGATACATACAATATGGCAACCGGTCTTCTTGGCGATGTGCTGTCATACGTGCGTCTGTTTGCCCTTGGCCTGTCGGGAGGCATTCTTGCCAACGTATTCAACAGTATGGCCACCGGAATGAGTCCAGACATACCTGTTGTAGGCTTCATTGTCACGGCACTGATATTCCTGATAGGGCACGCCCTCAATATCTTTATGAATATCCTTGGAGCTGTTGTGCATCCCATGCGACTCACATTTGTGGAGTTCTTCAAGAACGCCGGATATACAGGAGGAGGTACTGAATACAAGCCTTTCCGAAGTTCGGAGAAAGCTGTAACAGAGTAAATAACTTATTGAATATTAACAATAAAAATTATAAAATTATGTCAAGTTTGTTTTTAGCTTATTTAGGCGTTGCGTTGATGATTGCACTCTCAGGTATAGGCAGCGCATTTGGTGTGACAATTACCGGTAATGCCGCTGTCGGCGCATTGAAGAAAGTGGATAAGTTCGGTAACTTCATTGTGCTTACCGCTCTTCCTGGAACACAGGGTCTTTACGGTTTCGCCGGCTACTTCATCTTTGCCAATATGTTTGGTGTGCTTACCGATGCCATCACTCCACTGCAGGCTTGCGCCGTATTCGGTGGCGG
>JAZLLE010000059.1:0-32546 GCA_045597985.1 Bacteroidaceae bacterium
GGTCAGGTCAATGAACCTGTTCTTGCCTTCACTCTCTTCTTCCAATGTGCGCTGTTTTTTACAGCATTGATTTTCATTGTTCATTAGTATAATGGTATTAAAAGTTGGTATTATGTGGCAAATGTATAATTCACGGAGCAGGCTACAATACCAACTGATATGGTTATCATAATAATAGGGCGATACCCAACGGGTCGCCCTATTGTTGGTTTAGCAGCGAACGTTTCCTTTTTCAACGGAAACTTTTACACAATATTATCCGTTAATTAAGGAAATGCCTATATTTGCAAAAAAAATAAGCTAACATGACCTTACGCCAGACCTTTCAGAATATAATAGCTCTCCATCAGGAGGAAATGCCGTATGACCTGATAGAAAGGGACTTGTCCATACCTGTTGACAAAGGGAAAATTGTCACAGTGACCGGTGTCAGACGGTGCGGGAAATCGTCTCTGCTGAAACTTACTGTCAATGACCTGTTGAATTCGGGCATTTCACGTGACAGGATTCTGTTCATTGGGTTCGATGACGAGCGTTTCGAGGCCATGAGCACTGCCGATTTCGATGAAATACTTCAGGCATACCGTGACATGTATCCGGGACAGTCATTGAAAGATGTGTATATGTTCTTTGATGAAATCCAATTGAAAAAGGGATGGGAACTGTTTGTTCTGAGGGTATATAAGGATTACTGCAAAAACATATTCATTACCGGCAGTACAGCCGAAATGCTTTCGGGCGAAATGGCATCGGCCCTGCGCGGCTATCCTGACGAATACAAGGAGCAGGTTCTGTCATTCACAGAATATCTGAGATTCAAATCCATCTCGGCAAACGTATATTCTGAGGACGGAGCATCGGTCCTGAGAAATGCGTTCAGGGATTATTGCCGTGAAGGCGGTTATCCGTTGGCCGTTCTTACAGAAGAAAGGAGTGAAAGGATCAAGCTTCTGCAGTCATATTTCAACACCATGCTGTTCAGGGATATGATTGAGCACTATGGCATAAAGTCATCACCTGCCACTGTCAGATATTTCCTGAAGCGTGTCATGGAGAATCTTACAAAGCCGACAAGTCTGAACAATATCTTCAACGAACTGAAATCGGCCGGAATGAAAGTGACAAAGGATTACCTTTATGACTGGATTGACTATGCGTGCCAGATATTCCTGTTCCATAGAGTTCCTGAATATACACAGTCTGTAGCAAAAGAAAACGCCACCCCTGCCAAGTATTATGTGGCCGATATGGGATTGCGCAATGCGGTTCTCTCCGTTCAAAGTCAGGATGAAGGGAAATCACTTGAGAATGCCGTTTTCCTGATGCTGAATCTGACCCTGGGCGAAGAGGACAGGCTGTTCTTTTACAAAGGCCTGAAAGAATGTGACTTCGTTGTTCAAAGACAGGATGCGGTGGCAGAACTGATTCAGGTTTGCTGGGAACTTGACAGTTCCAATGAAGAACGCGAACTGGGAGGTCTGCTGGAAGCATCGGCCCGTACAGGTTGCAAAAATTGCACAGTCATAACATTTGACCAGCAGGAAACCATTGAATATCAAGGGCTGTCCGTATCAGTCAAACCAGCCTGGAAACATCCATTAACTACTTTGCAATAAATAAGTCAATGAAGAAGACAGTATATGTTGGGTAACCAGGTATTTGGATGACATATTCCACAAACGATTGATATTGACCCACTGGCCGGTACATTGGCTGATGATTTCGGCTCACCCGAAAAATAATGGGAATGAAATGAAAAACACCCGTCACCTGTCACCTTGGCGTTTAACTGATTGTACATGAATATATTAAGTGGTGACAGGTGCTCCTGTTTTCCGCACTTTTTCGTAACCGCAGCGTCAATGTACCCCACAGCTATCTGAGAGGCATATTGATAGCATGATTTGGGTGTCCCGCGGCAAATTACTACCTTCGTGGTATGTTTGTCCGAAGGAAGCAGAACAAGAGTGGAACCACCTCGATACAGGTAATCGCCAAGGTGGACGGCAAGTACCGCCTCCAGAAGTCCTTCGGCAGCAGCCGTGACGAATCCGTACTGGCATCCTTGGAACGTCAGGCCCGCCAATGGGCGGACGAACACGAGTTCGGCGAGGATCTGTTTGCCCCTGAAGGTGCAGAGGAATACGATGCCATCTTTGCCGGCATCGGTCAGGAGCAGCTCCGCCTTGTCGGACCGGATCTCATCTACGGTCGTCTGTTTGACAAGATAGGTTTCGGTTCCGTACGGACAACCGACAATGAGATATTCAAGAGCCTTGTGGTGACACGCCTTTACCGACCCGGGAGCAAGCTGAAAACCTTGCGGTATATGGCTTACTTCATGAACAGGTACTATGATAAGGACAAGATATACCGTTTCCTTGACGAACTGTGCTGGAGGCCAGAATCAAAACACCGCAAAGCATCTTACGATGTAAAGCACGACGTGGAGCAGGTAACCTACAATCAGACCAGAAAAGTTCTTGGCGGCAGTGTGGCGGTAGTATTCTATGACACAACCACGATGTATTTCGAGTCCCGTGAGGACGATGTCCGCATCCCCGGCTGGTCCAAAGACGGAAAGAATGCCAATCCGCAGGTTGTACTCGGCCTTCTGGTGGGTGTTGGTCACGATGTGCGATGCCCGTGCAAAGAAGAATGCCGCAGACAGAGACAGAGGCCTGAAACGGCTCGTGAAACGCTTCAGGACGGACAAGTTCACGAAAGACAAGTTGAACAACCGTGGCTACAACCGCTTCCTCGTTATGACGGGAGACGCATCTATCAGAATCGACTATGACAAGGTAGCAAGAGATGAACGGTTGGACGGATACAAGGGATATACGACCAACAGCACCCTTCAGGATGACAGGATCATTGAAGAATATGGTTACCTCTTCATGATTGAGCGTGCCTTCCGCTTCTGCAAGACCGACCTGGACATCAGGCCGATGTACCATGGCCTGTTCAACAGGATAGAGGCCCACGTCTGCATCTGCTTCGTTGCTTATACAATCATGCTGGAGTTGGAGTGTATCCTTAAATCTGCCGGATCGAAGATATCGCTTGACAGAGCGCGTTTCCTTGCCGAGAAAATATACCAGATAGACTACGTCAACCCATATGACAAGAAGAGCAAGTCAGTGCTCCTTCGTACCAAGGAGCAGCCGGAGGTCACCGAACTACTGGGGTCATCTCGGCTAACTGCTAAAATGGGTGTCCCATTGCGGAAAACAGGACAGAAACCCAGAATATATCATTGCTATCAAATTAGATGCAGGACCTTGGTTTGTTTTTTGTACGAATAAAGAAAGATCGTCCTCGACTTAAGACCCGGGTCAAGGTACCTGTCCCTCTGACCCAGTCACTTTGACCCGCTCTATTTCTCGAACCGCTCCATAACAACGGCACAGCTGGCATCGCCGGTTACGGACATCATTGTGCGGCCCATATCGATTATGCGGTCAATGCCGGCAACAATGGCCACACCCTCAATAGGAAGGTCGGCCGAGGCAAAGACCATTGCCATCAGTGCCAGCGAGCCTCCGGGAACACCGGGGGTGCCTATTGAGGCTATGGTGCTGGCGAAGGCTATTGACAGGTACTGGCTCATAGTGAGTTCAATGCCGCAGCAGTGGGCTACGAAGACCGATGTCACACCAAGATATATGGCAACGCCATCCATATTGATGGTGGCGCCCAGAGGAAGAACAAAGTTGGAGATGCTCTTGCGCACTCCAAGGCTTTCCACACACTTTGTGGATACTGGCAGTGTGGCCAGCGATGAGTCGCTTGAGAAGGCAAACATCATTGCGGGGAATATTCCCTTGAAAAACTTGCCTGGGGTTACCTTGCCCATTGACCACACACAACTGGCATAGACAATGATGGCGTGATTAAGGAAACACAGGTAGGCTATGCCTATGAGTGCGGCATACGTGCCAACTATCTTCATTCCGTTCTCGGCTACAACAGGGCATAGCAGGCAGAATACTCCTATCGGCGCCAGCTTCATAATGAAGCCCAGAATGGTTGAGATTACATCGTTTGTGCTTACAATCAGATTTGCCAGTGGCTCTGCTTTCTGACCTGACTTGACTATGGCGAAACCGGTGAGCAGTGCGATGACTATAACCTGCATCATTTCTGAACTGCTGAGCGGCTCTATGATATTCTTTGGAAAGATGTTTATTATCTGATCCATAATTGGCAGACTGCCTGCCTGTCCGATGGGTGAGTCGGTTGGCAGGGGGATAACTGGAAAGGTGTTCCTGAGTAGCGTTGAGATTACGAGTCCCAGCGTTACCGCCACAATGGTGGTTGTCATAAAATAGATCAGTGTACGCAGACCAAGACGGCCTAGGGTCGATATGTCTTTCATTGATATGAGGCCGGATATTAACGAGAAAAGCACAAGTGGCACGACAATGAATTTGAGAAGGTTCAGGAAAATAGTGCCGAATGGCTTGATGTATCCATTGGCGAAACCCACATTATTCTGCAAAAGTATTCCTGCTATGAATCCAAGAACCAGCGCAAGGCCAATCTGCGCTGTCAGTGAGAGTCTGAGCTTGTGTTCCATCGTTGTTATGTCTGCTGCGTGGTTTTTTGAATTACACGGCCGGCAGGCTGTTGCCGTTGATTTTGCGATATACGTCGAGGGCATAAACATCGGTCATTCCGGAGATGTAGTCCAGCACGGCCAGTATCTTGGTGTAGAGGTCGGGGCCGTTTATCTCGTACTGGCTCGACACGCGGCCAATCAGCAGCTTTGAGTACTCTTTGTCGGGGTGGAGCACCGCATCGGTCATAAGGTCAAGAAGGGTGCTTATTATCTGGAAGCCGGCCAGCTCCACATCGAGCACCTCCTTTGAGCGGTATATGCGCTCAATGGATACTTTGCTCAGGTTCTGGTATGCCTCACGTGCGGTGTCGCTTATATGCTTTATCAGTGAGCCGCTGAAAGTGCCGTCAAGGATGGACTTCTCGTTCTGCATAAAAACATCGGTGCATTCGGCCACAAGCATTCCCACCAGCTTGGAGCGCAGGTAGGATATCTGCTCGTTGGCGTCGGTAACCATACTGCAGATGCTCTCGGCGTGAACACGCTCTGCGGGCTGCAAAAAGGCCATCATATACTCTTTGGCCTCGGTGGTTGACATAAGCCGGAGCTTGTGCGCGTCCTCCATATCCATTAGCAGATAGCAGATGTCGTCTGCTGCCTCAACCAGCCATACAAACGGGTATCGGGCATATTTGAGCGGTTGTCCCGGCTCGCTCAGGCGAATCATTCCCAACTCGGTGGCAATGCGCTCGAAAAGCTCAGCCTCGCTCTGAAAGAATCCGAACTTGTGCTTGCCCTGTGCATATACCGATGAATAAGGGTATTTTGCTATTGAGGCAAGGGTGGAATAGGTCATTGCGAAGCCTCCGTTCCTGCGACCCAGGAACTTGTGGGCCAGAAGGCGGAAAGCGTTGGCGTTGCCCTCAAAGTTGATGATGTCGGTCCAGAAAGCGGGATTATCCTGCAGCTGGTCTCTCAATGCCAGTCCCTTTCCCTCGGTGAAGTAGGCCGATATGGCTTTCTCGCCGGAGTGGCCGAACGGAGGATTGCCCATATCGTGGGCCAGACAGGCCGCGCTTACTATGTTGCCGGTCTCGGAGATGGCTGTACTGGCAAGTTGCGGATACTTCTCGGTGAGCTTGCGGGCAATGACATTACCCAGCGAGCGGCCTACGCAGGCCACCTCGAGGCTATGTGTAAGACGGTTGTGTACAAAGACGCTTCCCGGCAGCGGAAATACCTGCGTCTTGTTCTGGAGCCGGCGGAATGGTGCGGAGAAGACCAGTCTGTCATAGTCACGCTGAAAGGTTGAGCGGTCCTCGTCGCTCTCCTGATACAGCATCTCCATTCCCAACCTTTTGCCGGATATGATATTTTCCCACTCCATAGACAGTCGCTTTATATCAAGTCTCAAAATTAATTATTACTTTCGCAGAAACCAAAAATAAAGCGATGCAGATTCAAATAATAAACCGTTCCAGACATCAGTTGCCGGAGTATGCCACACCGTTCTCGGCAGGTATGGACCTTAGGGCCAACATTGATGCTCCGATAGTGCTCAGGCCGATGGAGCGCAAGATCATACCTACAGGCTTGTACATAGCGTTGCCTGCCGGGTATGAGGCTCAGGTAAGGCCACGCAGCGGGCTTGCCATAAAGAAAGGAATCACCGTACTGAATGCCCCTGGCACCATTGATGCCGATTATCGTGGCGAGATAGGCGTTATTCTGATAAACCTCTCTACCGAGGATTTTGTAATTGAGGATGGCGAGCGCATAGCGCAGATGGTTATAGCGCGTCACGAGCAGATAGGCTGGGAGCAGGTGGATGAGCTTGACCAGACAGAGCGGGGCGCGGGCGGTTTCGGCCATAGCGGTAAGAGATGAGAAGGGCTGTTGGCTGTTGGCTGTTGGCTGTTGGCGACCGTGCGGGATGGCGGCTGTTGGCGGTAGGCTGTTGGCTGTTGGGGGCTACGGTGTGCCGTGCTCAGAGTGTCTCTGAGGATGACCGTACGCTGTATGACTACTATTTCTATGAGGCGGTGAATCAGGGTCGTCTGGGCAATTTCGCAGAGGCATTTGACTTGCTGGGCTATTGTCTGGAGCTGAATCCTGAGTCGGCTGCGGCCAGATATGAGCTGGCGCAGTACTATATGCTTCTTGGCGACAGAGTGAGGCCCGGTGAGCTGATGCGTGAGGCCGTCCGTCTTGAGCCTGAGAACTACTGGTACTGGGAGCTGCTGGGTAATTTCTATGCGCGTAACCATCAGTATGCCGAGGCCATTGAGATTTACGAGAAGATGGCGGCTCAGTTCCCTACGAGGACAGATATTCTGATGGTGCTTATGGAGTTGTATGACAATGCTGCCGAATATCGCAAGGGCCTCAAGGTGCTTGACCGCATTGAGCTGCTTGAGGGTGAGTCCTTGCAGGGAACGGTACAGCGTTTCCAGTTCTATCTTGAGATGAAGGATGTTGACTCGGCCTATATAGTGATAAAGCCGAATGTCGGGTGGGCCATAGAGACTTTCTCTGAGATGGTTACCAACATAAACGAACTGAACTCCATCAGAGCCCTGTGCCGTCTGGCTGTGAGGGACTTTCCTGAGAATCTGGCGCTTCATTACTGGAATGCCGTATCGGACTACCGTGCGGCTGAGACTGAGATGGCTTTGAGCGATATTGAGGCCGGCATTGCCAATATTACCGCTAATTCAGACAGGAAGGATGCCGCGAGGCTCTATACCATTAAGGGCGATATCTGCTACAACAATGACAGGATGCAGGATACGTTCGCCGCTTACGAGCGTGCACTGGAGCTGAATCCCGATGACAATATGACGGCTAATAACTATGCCTATTTCCTCTCACTGGACAGGCGCGAGTTGAAGAAAGCCGAGGCATTGAGCCGCCGCACCATTGACGAGGAGCCTTTGAATGCCACCTACCTTGATACCTACGCCTGGATACTGTTTGCCCAGAAACGCTACAAGGAGGCCAAGGAGTATATTGACAGGGCTGTCAGGAGCGATGGTGAGCAGAGCGCCGATGTGATGGAGCATTGCGGCGACATATATTATATGAATGGTGATGTGGATTCCGCCGTGCGCTTCTGGCACGAGGCGGTTGAGCTTCACAGTGAGTCAAAGACAATAGAGCAGAAGATTCTGCAGAAGAAATACATTGAGGAGAATGAATGATATCAGACACAGTCTCAGATTTGGAGCGATGGCAATGTTGTGCATTGCCCTTACGCTTTCCTCGTGCCGTACCACGCGCCAGCAGAAGAGCGATGCCAAGGGTCTGGTGCAGGAGATGCTGGCAGACCCCGGGGTGCGCGATGTGTCGGGCAAGTTTTCTGTGACATACGGCTCGCAGGGACCTTTCACCTTGAAGGCGCGTATGCAGTGGAACAACTACATTCATCTCTCGTACAGCGCGCTTGGCCTGCTTGAGGTGGCTGCCGTGGATTTGCTTCCAAGGGGTGTGGTCATAGCCAACAGGATAAACGGCACATATACCGAGGTGAGCTATTCCGATATACCATATCTTGATGGTGTGAAGGTTGATTTCCGTACAGTGCAGGGCCTTCTGTGGGATAGGATGTTCGTATATGGCGAGGCCGACAACGCGAGTGCCGCAAGGCATCTGGACCTTCTGCTGAACGATAAGAAAAACGGTACGCGTATCTTCAGCGATGATGTATCGGATTTCCGTTTTGAGCTTAACGAGGCAGGGCAGGTGAGCGGTATCTCAAAGAGCACGCTGCTTTACAAAGCCTCAATGAAGTATTTTTTCTCTGAGACTCCCAATGCCGCGAATATGCCGTCGCAGGCATCGCTCAGTATGAATTTCGGAACCAAGTCGGTATCTGCCCGATTGCGTTACACTGGCTTCGCTCCGGTAAAAGGCACAGGCGATGGCCGTATTGACATCTCAAGCCTTAGTAGGATTCCTCTTTCTGATATGCTGTCAATAATCAAGAAGTATCTATGAGACGGATAGGCATTCTTATTGTATGGCTCGTTCTGACTGCCGCTCCTGTGTGGGCTCAGAAAGGCGTGGTGGAGCAGATGCGCCAGCACAAGGCTGAGATTGAGCGTCAGATCTCAGCATCGAAGAAGTTGCTTACCAGTACTGATAACAGCATAAGCAGCCAGCTTGCAAGCGTTAATATGCTGGCCAATCTGCTTAGCGAGCGCCGCAAGCTGCTGGAGCAGACTAAGCTGGAGATTCGCGTTCTGGAAAAGGAGTCCGAGGCGCTGACTGAGCAGCTGAACATATTGCAGAAGGAGTATGAGGAGTGTCAGGAGCGCTATGCGGCTGCATGCCAGTTCTATCAGAGGCAGCGCTCATCGTTCAACCCACTGCTTTTCCTGTTCTCTTCCAAGAACTACAGGCAGCTGTCAAGACGTTTCCGTTATGTAAGGGAGTACTCATCGTCGGTTACGGATCTGGCCGGTGAGATTGCTGAGAAGAAGGCGGGCGTGCAGCTTCAGAAAGAGAAGATAGAGTCGGTAAGACAGGAGAAACTGGCATTGCAGGAGCAGCAGGCAGAGCAGGAGAAGGAGGCCCGCGCCGAGGAGCTGAGGCAGCGTTCTCTGCTGAGCAAGCTTCAATCCAAGCGCTCCTCTCTCAAGAAGGAGATTGACCGGCAGCAGAAAGAGATGAATGCGCTGAGCAAGGAGATTGACCGTCAGATAGAGCTGGCACTGAAGGAGGCTCAGAAAGCAGCACAGAAGGAGGCGCCGGCAAAGTCTCAGAAGTCAGACGGGAAAAGTACGCAGATGATTCATCAGACTGAGGCCGATGTGAGACTGACGGGCAGTTTTGAGAGTAATAAGGGCAAACTGCCTATTCCTATTACAGGTGACTATCTGATAGTAGGCAACTATGGCGTGCAGAGCGTGGCAGGAATGAGTAATGTCAAGATGAACAATCTGGGCATTGACATACAGGGAAATCGTGGAGCACAGGCAAGGGCTGTGTACGACGGTACCGTCAGCACGGTATTTCAGCAGGGCAAAGGCCAGATAGGCGTGCTAGTACGTCACGGATCATACATCTCAGTTTATTGTAATCTCAGTGCGAGCCGTGTAAGCAAGGGCGCTACGGTTAAGACCGGTGATATAATAGGCGATGTGGCATCAGACACATCGGGCCGCACAATCCTTCATTTCCAGTTGCACAAGGAGAGCACCAAACTCAATCCGTCACTCTGGCTTAAGAAGTGACATATAGAGCGGAATGGCATTGCTGAGCTCGTCAATGCGGATGTATTCATCGGCAGAATGGGAGCGTGAGGATGCTCCGGGGCCCATCTTGAACGATGGGCAGCCAAGAAGAGCCTGGTCCGACAGAGTGGGTGAGCCGAATGGCCTCAGTCCCATTTCCATAGCCCGTTTTATAAGAGGATGCTCCGGCTGAATGCCTGATGAGTTAAGGTTGTACGAGCGCGCCCTCATGGTACACCATTCCGGCAGCCTCTGCTGTATGGCATTGAATATCTCAATATTGGAGTAGCATTCGTTGCTGCGCACGTCAACTGTCATAGTACAGAGGTCGGGAACAACATTATGCTGCGTGCCGGAATTGACAACGGTGACACTCATCTTGACCGGGCCGAGCAGTGCTGACTCTTTCTCAAACCGGTAATCCCGGAACATAGCCACTATGTCCATAGCGCGGTAAATGGCGTTGATGCCCTCGTTGCGGGCGGCGTGTCCGGATTTGCCGTGAACCTCCAGGTCAAGAACCATCAGTCCTTTCTCTGCGATTGCCGGCTGCATTTCTGTGGGCTCGCCAATCAGGGCTACGGATATCTCAGGAAGCATAGGTGCCATCATCTTCATTCCATCGGCTCCGCTCACCTCCTCCTGGCAGGTGGCAAGGAAGATTATGTTCAGATTGTTGGGCTGCTGGTCTGTCAGATAGAATGTATGAAGCAGAGAGACCAGACTGGCGCCTGCGTCATTTGAGCCTAATCCGTAAAGGCGGCCATCCTCAATTACCGGCTGGAACGGGTCTCGTGTCCAGGTGGCCACGGGCTTCACGGTGTCGATATGCGAGTTCAGAAGCAGTGCCGGGCGGGCAGGGTCATAGTAACGGCTTTTGCATAGCAGGTTGTTGCCGGTGCGCTCCGGGCTGTAGCCGTGTGAGATCATACTCTCTTCCACCAGATTTGCCGCCGCCAGCTCGTCTCTGCTGGTACGCGGTGTGGCTATCAATGCTTTAAGAAGTTCAAGTGCCTGCTCCTTCGCTGTATCTATGCTCATTGTCTATGACGTTTTGATGTTGGCAAAGTTAGCAACTATTGGCAAATAATAGTACCTTTGCGCTCAAATTGGATAAGAATGATTACTATTGAGCAACTTAAGGATGTGATTGACAGAACCGAGGCGTTGAAACGTTACCTGAATATTGATGCCAAGCTTATTCAGGTGGAGGAGGAACAGCTCCGTACGCAGGCTCCCGGTTTCTGGGACGACACAAAAAAGGCGGAGGCCCAGATGAAGAAGGTCAAGTCACTGCAGAGTTGGATAGACGGATATAAGGAGGTTAGGTCTCTCTCGGAGGAGGTCCAGCTGGCCTTCGACTTTTTCAAGGAGGAACTGGTTACCGACGAGGAGGTTGATCAGGCATACGGCAAGGCCATCAATGCCATTGAGGCTCTGGAGCTGAAGAATATGCTTCGCGAGGAGGCTGACCAAATGGACTGCGTGCTCAAGATTAATTCCGGCGCAGGTGGCACCGAGAGTCAGGATTGGGCGCAGATGCTTATGCGTATGTATATGCGCTGGGGCGAGGATAATAAGTACAAGGTGACTGTGGCAGACCTTCAGGAGGGCGATGAGGCCGGAATCAAGTCTGTGACCATTGAGATAGAGGGCTCGTATGCATACGGCTATCTTAAAGGTGAGAATGGTGTGCATCGTCTGGTCAGAGTATCTCCATACAATGCTCAGGGCAAGCGTATGACTTCGTTCGCATCGGTCTTTGTAACTCCTCTTGTGGATGATTCAATTGAGGTCTATGTGAACCCTGCCCTGCTTACGTGGGATACGTTCCGAAGCGGTGGCGCAGGTGGTCAGAATGTGAACAAGGTTGAGTCTGGCGTACGTCTGCGCTATCAGTTCAAAGACCCATACACGGGTGCCGAGGAGGAGATACTGATTGAGAACACCGAGACCCGCGACCAGCCAAAGAACAAGGAGCGCGCAATGCAGCACCTTCGCTCAATTCTCTATGACAAGGAACTGAAGCACCGTATGGCCGAGCAGGAGAAGATTGAGGCCGGCAAGAAGAAGATTGAGTGGGGCTCGCAGATAAGAAGCTACGTGTTTGATGACCGCAGGGTGAAGGATCACAGGACCGGCTGTCAGACATCCGATGTGACTGGCGTCATGGACGGTAAGATTGATGCCTTCATCAAGGCTTATCTGATGAGCTGGTCTGAGACTGAGGGAGAATAATATCAATAATTTAATACCATATTCCATGTCTTTGGAGATAGAACGTAAGTTCCTGGTTACAAGCCAGGACTACATCAAGGCCTCATTCGGCCATTATGATATTGTACAAGGCTACATTGCCCACCAGAATGGTAATTCGGTGCGCATACGCATTACAGACAACGATGCGCTCCTTACAATAAAGGGGCCTACCAATGAGTCTGGTATGTCGCGTTTTGAGTGGAATCATCACATAGATGTGAACGATGCCCAGGAACTGATGCGGCTTTGCGGCGAGGGCTTGATTGAGAAACGCCGCTATCTGGTACACTCAGGTCCGCACGTGTTCGAGGTAGATGAGTTCCACGGCCAGAATGAGGGTCTTGTGATGGCCGAGGTTGAGCTTCAGTCAGAGACCGAGGCTTTTGAGAAACCTGATTTCATAGGAACTGAGGTAACCGGTGACCATCGTTATTACAACGCGTATCTTACACGTCATCCGTTTACTTCCTGGGCAGAAGACGCCGGATAATCGGACGTTCAACCAGCAGGCTGATTAAGGCACCTGCCAGCACGCCAATCATATTTGCCAGAAAATCGTTCCAGTCTCCGCTGCGGATGCCTGTAAAGTGCTCTTGAATTATCTCAAGCGCTCCGCCAATTATTATTGGCAGTGGAATCATAACCAGCAGCACGGCCTTTACTGTGAGCTTCAAGTTGTTTATTAGGTATTCCAGCCAGAATACTATGGTAAATCCGAAATACATTATGGCATGCACTGCCTTATCCCAGATATGTATCTTGTCCAATCCTATGCTTGCCGGATTGAAAAGCGAGAGATATATGATGGCTATTACCGTGATGATGCTCAATGGATAGAACCTGAAAATGCGAGTCATAAACAAATACCTGCGAATCTGATGCAAAAATAATCAATAATCAAATATCAATTGAAATCTATGTGGAAAGACCTTTTTTATTTCAGTAAGTCGGACAGAAGAGCCTTGGCGGTTTTTGTCCTTGTGATTTTTGTAAGCACTGTTGTGAGAGTCCTGCGGCCTGCGGCCAGCCCTGTTCCGCAAGATGATATGCTGTTCAATAATGACACGGCGCGTGTGGTTGAGGTCAAGGCCTCAATGTATCCCAAACGTGTGAAGTATCCGTATGGCACTGTACTTAACCTGAATGAGTCGGACACTACAGAGCTGAAAAAGGTTCCCGGCATAGGCAGTTACTTCGCCAGGCGGATAGTTGAGTACCGTGAGCGTCTGGGAGGCTATGTGAGTACGGATCAGCTTTTGGAGATAGAGCATCTGCCCGACAGTGTGCGCGGATGGTTTATGGTGTCTGATACATTTCACGTGAGAAAGCTTCAGGTGAATGTGGCATCGCTGAGCCAGCTCAGGCAGCATCCTTATATGGATTTCTACAAGGCAAGGGCTATTGTGGAGTATCGGCAGAGAAATGGCGACATAAAGAATCCTGTCAGCCTCTCCCTTTTCCAGGAGTTCGGCGGGCAGGATCTTGAGCGTCTTGAGCCGTATCTGGATTTTACCTCACAACCTCGGCGCTGATAATCATAACGTCCTCAACGGGACGGTCGTTCTGGTCTGTCCGGACTTTTTGAATCTTGTCAACAACGTCCATTCCATCAATGACCTCTCCGAATACGGTGTACTGGTTGTCAAGGAACGGAGTGCCGCCTTCTGTGGTATATGCCTTTACCTGCTCGTCAGTGAACTTGAAGGCTCCCTTATCCTTGATGATGGAGTCAAGCTGCTGATTGAGCTTTTTCTGAAGAGCCATAAGGCCATCGTTGTCCTTCTCATTCTGCAGCTTTATTATCAGGTCACGGTTGTCCATGCAGAGCCCGTCAAAAATGCTCTGAGCCTCCTGCTGGCGTAGCTGTCCCTCCATATCTCTCAGCTCGCTCTCCCTGTACTTCTTGCCGGTTACAATGTAGAACTGCGAACCTGATGACCTGCGCTCAGGATTGACCTGATCGGCAGTCCTGGCAGCGCTCAGCGCACCGCGTTTATGGAAATACTGCGGATATATGAACTCTGCGGGAATTGTGTATCCAGGGCCGCCGGAGCCAAGCATTGCTCCCTTGGGCGCTCCCTTTGAGTCGGGATCTCCGGCCTGAATCATAAAATCGCGTATCACTCTGTGGAAAAGGATGCTGTCAAAATAGTTCTGCTCTATAAGACGCACAAAGTTGTATCTGTGCTCGGGTGTCTCATTGTAAAGCTTGATTCTCACATCGCCCATCGTGGTCTTGAAAAGGATCTCTGTCTCTGGCTCGGCAGGAGCATTCTTGCCTTTTGCGCCATTGGCTCCACAGGAGCCCATAAGTGTTGCCATAATTATTAAAAGGATAAAATACTTTCTCATTACTCTAAATTTGACATTTACACTGCAAACTTACATAAAAACGCGGTTTTTTTGTATGTTTGCGTTGAAAAATGGCAGATAACGAGTTGCATTGGTTCGTGGCGTATGTAAAGCCTTTTTTTGAGAAGAAGGCTGCACAAGCGCTTGACTCACTTGGGGTTGAGTATTTTCTTCCTGTCTGTAAGACAAAAAGGCAATGGTCAGACAGGGTGAAAGTGGTAGATAAGATACTTATTCCCAGAATGATTTTCATTCACTCAACACATGCCGGGAGGATAGAGCCTCTGAAAGTCATATCCTGCATACGGGGCTATATGACAAAGAGCGGTTCCAGTACTCCGGCAATCATCCCCGACAACCAGATGAGGGATTTTATGTTCGTTGTCAGAAACAGCGATGAGGAGGTGAGTCTTGATACAGCCGCGTTTGCCTGTGGTGATCACGTAAGGATAATCTCCGGCTCGCTGAAAGGTCTTGAGTGTGAGCTGATAGAGGTGTCTGGAAAGAGCCTGGTGGCTGTAGATGTCACTCACGTGGGAAAGATTACGATAGAGATTAAAAAGAGTATGGTTGAGAAAATAGATTGATATGAAAGGAATAGTTTTGGCAGGAGGCAGTGGTACACGCCTTTATCCTATTACAAAAGGAGTCAGCAAGCAGTTGCTTCCGATATATGACAAACCGATGGTATATTACCCTGTCTCGGTGCTGATGCTTGCCGGGATACGGGATATTCTGATAATCTCCACCCCGCAGGACCTGCCCGGCTTCCGTCGTCTTCTTGGCGACGGGTCTGACTATGGCGTCTCATTCACTTACGCGGAGCAACCCAGTCCGGATGGTCTGGCACAGGCTTTCATCATTGGCGAGGAGTTCATAGGCAATGACAGTGTATGTCTGGTCCTAGGCGATAATATCTTCTATGGCGCCCACTTCACAAGTAAGCTCCGCGAGGCTGTGCGCTCTGCGGAGGAGGATGGCAAGGCTACCGTGTTCGGATATTGGGTGAATGACCCTGAGCGTTACGGAGTAGCAGAGTTCGATGCGGCTGGTAACTGTCTCTCAATTGAGGAGAAGCCGGCTGTACCAAAGTCCAACTATGCGGTTGTAGGTCTCTATTTCTATCCGAATAAAGTGGTTGATGTGGCTAAGAAAATAAAGCCGTCGGCACGTGGTGAGCTGGAGATAACTACTGTCAATCAGAATTTCCTTCAGGAAGGGTCATTGAAAGTCCAGACACTGGGACGCGGTTTTGCCTGGCTTGATACCGGCACGCACGACTCACTGGCAGAGGCATCGATTTTTGTGGAGACAATTGAGAAACGTACAGGTCTGAAGATTGCCTGTCTGGAGAGCATAGCGCTTGAGAATGGTTGGATTGATTGTGAGAAGATCCGTCAGTTGGCGCAGCCTATGATAAAGAACCAGTATGGCCAATATCTTCTGAAACTTGCTGACGGTCTCATATAATTTATAGAAAATGAGAATATTGGTTACTGGCGGTGCCGGTTATATAGGCTCGCACACATTGATTGAGTTGTACAAGGCTGGTCATACGGCGGTAGTGGTTGATAATCTCTGTAACTCCAGCAGCGAGTCCTTGCGCAGGGTTGGACTCATCATTGGTCAGGAGATACCATTCTATCAGGTGGATATCCGCGACAAGGAAGGGCTGGACAAGGTGCTGGATACTCATAAGGACATTGAGTGCTGTATCCACTTTGCCGGACTCAAGGCTGTGGGTGAGTCTGTATCCAAGCCATTGGAGTACTACGAGAACAACATAAACGGCACGCTTGTCCTGCTGGACTCAATGCGCAGGCATAACGTAAAGAACATAATATTCTCATCGTCTGCCACAGTATATGGCAACCCTGCTGTGATTCCTATTACCGAGGAGTGTCCAAAAGGTGAGTGCACCAACCCGTACGGTCAGACCAAGAGTATGCTTGAGCAGGTGCTTACAGACCTGCAGAAGGCTGATCCGGAATGGAATGTGGTACTGCTTCGCTATTTCAATCCGATAGGCGCTCACGAGAGTGGCACAATAGGCGAGAACCCCAACGGCATTCCGAACAATCTTATGCCATACGTGACACAGGTGGCGGTAGGCAAACGTCCTGAGCTTGGCGTGTTCGGAAATGATTATGACACTCCCGATGGTACAGGTGTCCGTGACTACATTCACGTAGTTGATCTGGCACGTGGGCATGTATGTGCCCTGGAGGCTGTCAGGCGCTGCTGTGGTTTGGCAATATATAATCTTGGAACGGGTAAGGGCTATTCCGTATTGGATATTGTCAATACGTTCCAGAGGGTCAATGATGTCAGGATTCCGTACAGCATCAAGCCACGCCGTCCGGGTGATATCGCCACTTGTTACTCCGATCCCGCCAAGGCATTCCGTGAGCTGGGCTGGAAAGCTCAGTATGGAATAGAGGAGATGTGTCGCGACTCCTGGAGGTGGCAGAAGAATAATCCTGACGGATTCGGCAAATAAGTGCTCTTACCTTGCCTTAATTGAGCACGTCATCAATTAACGGCAACAGGAATTTGAATCCCTGAAGCCCCATATACTCCAGGATAAACTCCACGCCTCCTGCCGGATGGTTACCGGCTGTGAGGTCAGTAAGTGTACAATGACTGCTCCATTTCTGTGCTGCCAGCACTGAGCAGGTATAGGGTACGTATGTGTCTGTGGGTACGTGGAAGAACCGGATGTGGATGTTGTCGCTTATGCTCTGGGTATAATTGACAAGCGAGTTTCTTTCCAGACACTCTATCATAGCCTTTACGTCGGGATCATTTCCATAATCAGGTTTGAAGAAGTTCTCATTCAATACTTTACGGATGTCGTGCGGGAGAATAATGTGCCAATCGGACAGATAGTTCCTGGTGAATATGGAATCCATACCATTCTCAAAAATATACGGGGCGTATATTTTCGTTCTGTCAATTGAGATGTTGTCACCATTGGTTATGCCCTCGAAAGCGTATGGTATGTAGCCCATCTGCTTGAACTCTTTCTCAGGATTCTCAATGAAGAGCCTAAGGTATTCCATCAGGCTGTAAGGTCCGCCGCCTGCCCAGACAAGTGATATGTCTTTAGCCAATCCACGCTCCTGAAGCTCAAACATTGTGGCCATTGTGGCCTGAGCTCCCTGTGAATAGCCAATCAGACGGATACTGTCGGCTGTACACTCCAGTGCGGGTTTGGTGGCGAGATACTGTCTGGCAGCCGTTATCATATCGGCACAGGCTGTTCCTGTGGTCCTTGCGTGCAGGTATGTATGCCTCAGGTCTTTGGTCTTGTTTATGCCATAGCCAAGCATATCAGCCATTACTGTCACCTCGCCATTGAAGACCGGTGCGGCCTCAATTGGGAACAGCTGGTCAGAAGGGCCGTTGTCTATATCGTTTGTTCCGTGCTGAATACTGAGAATGCGGTTGTATCTCTGTGTGGAGACAGGGTATGTTATGATGCCCGATGCCTCAACAAGCCTGCCGTCCGTACTGGCGGTAAGATACTTTATCCTCGCAACATTTATGTCACATAATAATGATGACAGCATTTTGGCGTAGTCTCCTATTGATGGTATGGCATTGCCTATCATTGTTGTGATGTCATCAACAGTAAGGGTGTACTCACTTATAGTGCCAGTCCAGTCTCCATTGCCCTTCTCGTGTATTACAGGATCATCCTCGCCTGATTTCTGGCAAGACACTAATATGCATAATGCGGTCAGGAGCAAAAGTCCGACGGTGTTCTTAATAAAAGTCTTCATTCTATTTTTCTTTTTTGTCTGTTTCCTTATTGACTCCCGGTTTGGATGATATGGCGTGCTTGCGCGCTTTCTCCCAAGCCGCTTTCTTCTTCAGATACTCCTCGTAATGATTTTCCAGATAGTTGTCTGCCATATCAGATGCACATTAACAGTTCCTTGATGGTTTTATGCAATAGCGGATGCATAAGGTGCGGGGCTATCTCTGCCAGTGGCTCCAGAACAAATCTGCGGCGCGAAATGAGAGGATGCGGTATGGTAAGCCGCCAGTTGCTTATAATCTGGTCATCATAAAGCAACAGGTCAATGTCAATAAGTCTGTCTGAGTAGGTGCCATTACTGCTTTTCTCACTCCTTCCCATATCACGCTCAATCTGTTGGGTAATATCCAGAATCTCCATAGCAGGAAGTGCGGTCTCCACGCCAATTGCCTGATTCAGGAAACTGTTCCCGCTTTGGAATCCCCACGGCTCTGTCTCAATGACACCCGATTTGAGGGCAACACGGCCTACTCTGGCCTCTGTCATATCTATGGCACGAGCCAGATTGGCGGCCTTGTCGCCAAGATTACTGCCCAGCGAGAGATACACCATTGTCCTGTCAGTCGGTTATCAGCATTGCGTCGCCGTAACAACCGAAGCGGTAATCCTCCTTCAGGGCTACATTGTAGGCGTGCATCACCATATCATAGCCGCCGTATGCGCAGGTCAGCATCAACTGTGTTGAGTATGGAAGCTGGAAGTTGCTTACCAAACTGTCTGCTACGCTGAACTGGTATGGCGGGAAGATGAATTTGTTGGTCCATCCCTCATATGGAGTAATGAGACCGTTGGTTCCCACTACCGTCTCAAGTGTGCGGATTACCGTATTTCCTATCGCGCAGATCTTGTGGCCGCCAAGCTTGCAGTTGTTCACTATCTTGCAGCACTCATCGGTGATGAATATCTGCTCCGACTCCATCTTGTGCTTTGTGAGGTCCTCTACATCAATGTCGCGGAAATTGCCAAGGCCGCAGTGCATGGTGATGAAAGCTCTGTCAACACCTTTTATTTCCATTCGTTTCATCAACTCACGGCTGAAATGAAGTCCTGTTACAGGTGCCGTGACCGCTCCCTCCTTCGAAGCGTAGATTGTCTGGAAACGCTCGTTGTCCTCAGGTTCGGTCTTGCGTTTGATGTAGGTTGGCAGCGGTGCCTCACCCAGAGCGAACAGGGCCTTCTTGAACTCATCGTGCGGTCCGTCATACAGGAACCTCAGCACACGGCCTCTGGACGTGGTGTTGTCAATGACCTCTGCTACCATTGAGTTATCCTCGCCAAAATAGAGTTTGTTGCCTATTCTTATCTTGCGGGCAGGATCAACCTGAACATCCCACAGCAGGTTCTCCTCCTTCAGCTCACGCAGCAGGAACACCTCAATCTGGGCTCCGGTCTTCTCCTTGTTGCCGTAAAGACGGGCAGGGAAAACCATAGTGTCGTTGAACACGAAGACGTCCTTGTCATCAAAGTAGTCCAGAATGTCCTTGAAAATCCGGTGCTCAATCTCCCCGGTTTTCTTGTGGACGACCATCAGTCTGGCCTCATCTCTGTTCTCGGTTGGATACAAGGCAATCTTGTCCTCTGGCAGCTTGAATTTGAATTGCGATAATTTCATTGTCTCTTTGTATTTTATTATTCATTATTATCAATAGTAATCTCCTGCCCGTCAAGCCACTGCGGAAATGTCTGCGGATTCAGGCAATCCTCAACCCTCACGTCTCCCACACGTGTGCGCCGCAGGGCTATGAGATGTCCTCCGCTCTGCAAAGCCTGACCTATGTCGCGTGCGAGAGCCCTGATATATGTACCCTTGCTGCATACAATTCTTATTGTGATGTCCGGCAGGTTGCATTCTGTCAGCTCAATCTCGTCAATCTGCAAAGTCTTGGGCTTAAGCTCAACCTCATTCCCCTTTCTGGCCATTTTGTATGCCCTTTTCCCGTCAACCTTACAGGCGGAGAACGATGGCGGTATCTGCTGTATCGTGCCCTTGAAATGCGTAAGCACATCCTCCACCATCTGACGTGTGATGTGCTCAGTGGGATATGTGGCGTCAATGGGCTTCTCAAGGTCGAACGATGGAGTAGTGGCGCCAAGACGTATGGTGGCCACATATTCTTTTGTGCCGTACTGCAGCTCCTCAATGCGCTTGGTGGCTCTGCCCGTGCATACAATAAGCACGCCGGTGGCAAGCGGATCAAGTGTGCCTGCGTGTCCTACCTTGAGTTTCCTCACCCCAAGCCTGCGGCACAGATGCCAGCGTACACGGCCCACCACATCGAACGAGGTGCATCCGTATGGCTTGTCAAAGCAAAGTATCTCGCCAGCTTGAAAATCCATATCTTACGATAGTACCAGTGTAAGTATTCCAGCCAGTGCGCAATAGAGGGCAAACCATATCAGCTTACCCTTGCGGACGATGGATATCATCCACTTGCAGGCAGCGCATCCTGCTACAAATGCGGCCAGGAAACCAATGAGCAACACTCCGGTGGATGTACTGCCGGCCGATGCTGCCTCTGCGCCTGCTCCAAGCATATCTTTCATATCAAGGAGCGCCTCACCGAGCACCGGTGGTATTACCATCAGGAACGAGAATTGTGCCAGGCTCTCCTTCTTGTTTCCCAGCAACAGTCCTGTGGCTATGGTAGAGCCCGAGCGTGACAGGCCCGGCATTACGGCAATGGCCTGCGCCACTCCAATCCAAAGGGCGTGCCATCCGGTGATGGTCTCTCTCTGCCGGGGTTTGGCGAAGTAAGAGAATGTGAGCAATGCCGCCGTGACAAGAAGCATACAGCCTACTATGGTAAGGCCTGAGCCGAACACCTCCTCAACCTTGTCCTTGAGGCAAAGGCCTACGATACCAACCGGTATCATGGAGATAAGTATGTTGATGGCGTACTTGGTACCGTTGTTGAGCCCTGCATAACTGTTCCAGGACTGTCTGGTGAACAGGTCCTTGAAAATCCATACTATCTCTTTCCATAGAATGACAAGTGTGCTGAGTACTGTGGCAACGTGTACCAGTACGGTAAACGAGAGATTCTGTTCCGCATCAATGCCAAATAATGCCGATGCAATGGTAAGATGTCCGCTGCTGCTTATAGGCAGGTACTCTGTGAGTCCCTGGAGCAATCCCAGCAAAAGAGATTCAATCCAATTCATTCCGCAACTTCCTTATTGTTCTCCTTTGGCTTGATGACTATGGCTGCTATCATCATAATAAACCCGATGAAGCAGACAATAGGGGCTACCTTGATTCTCCTTACACTGAAAATGTCGGGCTCGAAAGCCTCGTTTGTACAGTTAGGACCGGTCATCAGGATGAATCCCAGGATTATGAGGACCACGCTGACGGCGATTAAGATGTAGTTAGTCTTGCTGAAAGCCAGTTTGTTCTTATCCATATCTTTTGTCTTTAATGTCAAATGTAATACAGCTCTCCCGATTTCATTCTGAGGAAACGGTTCACTGAGCGCAGGGCGCATAGCCAGGTAATGACGAGACCTGTTGCAAGTACTATTGCGAATACCGGAATCATCATCTCCTTATTGAGCAATGATGAGATTCCAGGCTCGTACCGTGCCCCGAACTTGAGCCCTCCCCAGATCAGAAGGCTGGCCAGAATTGCGGCGGTGACGCCAATCCACAGGTTCTTGTATAAAAAAGGTCTCCGTATGAATGACCATTTTGCTCCTACAAGCTTCATTGAGTAAAGAGTGAATCTCTGGGCGTATATCGAGAGCTTGATGATATTGTTTATCAGGGTTACCGATATAAGTGTGAGCAACACCGCAAGTATCAGAAGCACTATTGAGACCTTGGCGATATTCTGGTTTACCGCATCAAGCAGCTCACGCTGGTAATTCAGCTCCTTAACCTGCTTGTACGAGCTGATTTTTGGAACAATCACATTCAGACTGTCGTGATTGGCATACTCAGCCCTGAGTTTAAGGCTGAGCGATGCATAGAACGGATTGTATTGCAGGAAATCGGTGGGGTCCACTCCCATTTCAGCGCTCATCTCGCTCAATGCCTCATCTTTCGATGTGTATGAGCACTCCTTCGTGTATGGGGCAGCTCCCAGGGCTTTTATAAGATTGTCCACATCGCTCTGACTGATATCGTTGTTCAGGACTATCTCAACGGTCATCTCCTCACGCAGATTATCGGACAGCCTGCCCGTAGTGAGTAGCAGGAATGCTATTATGCCGATAAGGAAAAGCACCATTGTGGTACTGATGGTGGCGGTGAGGAACAGCAGGTCTGCTCCTCTCTTTTTCTTCTGCTTAGGCTGGGTTGTCATATAATCCGTTTGTCTTTTTTCTGAATACATATACTATTGTGCTGCTGCCTTTCCTGTCTCTTCTTGTCTTGAGCCAGAAATGCAACCCTTTGAGTCCGCCTTTCAGTATGTAATGGCGTACACCTCTGTTTCTCTCGGAAAGAATTGCGATGTAGAAAGTATCAAGAGGCAGCCGCTGGTGATGCTGCAGAATCAGCCCGTGCCGCTGGCCTAACCTGATCATTGAGCTTATGTTGAAGTGCCACAGATGTCGTGGAACATCCCAGGCGGCCCAGTCGCTCCCGTACCATGCGGCATCGAGTGAGTCCGTATTTGGCAATGCTATAAACATCAGTCCGTTGGGCTTCAGAAGAGCTTTAAGTTGCTCAATCAGTCTGCCAGGGTTATCCTGATGCTCCAGAGTGTGCCACAAAGTAACCTCATCGAAAGACTCGCGCGGGAGTGACTCAAGCTCATCAGGCTCCATCATACGGTGGTGAAACATCTCGAGCGAGAACACACGTTTCTCATGATGCTCCTCAACCGATGTTACCTTCCACCCGCGGTTCTCCATCGCGCTTGAGAAATAACCGCTTTTGGCTCCGTAGTTCAGCAATTTACCCGTTTTTAACCTGGCCTGCTCCCTGACAATCCGTACCCTGCGGCGTACACTCAGGAAGCGGGTATGGAAATAGAGTCTGTCCAAAGGCTCTTTGGGATGGTCTGCCCTATTCAGCTCCTGCGATAATTTGCTGTATGCGGACTTGTCCTCATCAGTTGGTGGGTTGATTGTATGGATCAGACCGCAATCCGGGCATCTTGCCAGTGAATAGCTCTCTCCGCTGACGGCAGAGTCCCTGCAGTCAGTGAAGTGGTATGTATTTATCCCTCCGCACAGAGGGCATTGGCTTGTCTCGCTTACGGTCATTTATGGTGGCGTACTCCTTGCAGCCACAAAAGTAATATATTGAGGTAGGGCTTGTCAAGTGATTTAACATTATTTTATTTTTATTTCCTATTTAGGAAGCCGGATTGGACGCGATATATTAAGTGTGTGAATTAAGCATTATGAAAATTGAATGAATTTTGTTGCAAAATTATATGTGTTGACAAAGAAATGTGTATTTTTGCATTCGCTTTAAGAATATTTATGCAAATATGAAGAATAAGAACAATCGACTGGAGGCTATCCGCCAGATTGTGTCCGAGATGGATGTAAAGAATCAGGAGCAACTTATGGGATTGCTCTCGGAGAAGGGTTACGAGGTAACTCAGGCCACGCTCTCAAGGGATTTGAAGAAGATGAAGATATCCAAAGTGGCCAATACTTATGGGGACTATGTCTATGTGCTGCCAAACCACGCCCTGCTGAAACGCGGTCACGATGCATCGCATCCTGTCAACCAGCCTCGTTATGGGTTTGTCTCGCTCAACTTCTCAGGTAATATGGCAGTGATAAAGACCAAACCGGGTTATGCTGCCAGTCTTGCCTACGATATAGACAACTGCGACATAGCTGGTGTGTATGGCACAATAGCCGGAGACGATACTCTACTTATGATTCTGGCAGAGAACGCAAACCGTCAGGAGATAAAGCATGTTCTGGAGCCGATAATTATTTCACTATAAAATATGGATGAGAATGAGGAAATCGTGGTGATGGTAGCCGACGAGTCACACGAGAAATATGTTGACACGATTCTGGAAACTATCGCCGACGCCGCAAAGGTTCGTGGGACGGGCATCGCGAAGCGTACTCACGAATATCTTACTTCAAAAATTCGCGAGGCAAAGGCGGTAATCGCCCTGAAGGGTGATGTGTTTGCCGGGTTCAGCTACATTGAGACCTGGGAGGACAAGAAATATGTCACCACATCCGGTCTGATTGTACATCCTGACTTCCGTGGCCTTGGCTTGTCAAAGCGCATCAAGGACCTGACATTCTCGCTGGCCCGCACCAGATGGCCAAAAGCGAAGATATTCTCGCTTACCAGCGGTGCCGCAGTGATGACTATGAACACACAGCTTGGCTATAAGCCTGTCACATTTGCCGACCTTACCGACGATGAGGCTTTCTGGCATGGTTGCGAGGGCTGCGTGAACGTGGATGTGCTGAAGCGTACCGGCCGCAAGTACTGTATCTGTACAGCAATGCTGTATGACCCGGAGGAGCATCTTCCGGCCAAGATTCCGGCAGAAGTTCTGGAGCGTATCCACAGACTGGACGGGTAATTTTTATTTATAGGAATAAAACAAGACAAATATGAGCAAGAAGAAAGTAGTGGTGGCCTTCTCGGGAGGTCTTGACACAAGCTATAATGTGATGTATCTGACCAGGGAGATGGGCTATGAGGTATATGCGGCCTGTGCCAATACCGGTGGCTTCAGTGCAGAGCAGTTAAAGACAAACGAGGAGAACGCATATAAGCTGGGAGCTGTAAAATATGTTACACTCGATGTCACGAGGGAGTATTACGACAAGTCCCTGCGCTTTATGGTCTATGGTAATGTGCTGCGCAATAACTGCTATCCTATATCAGTATCGTCCGAGCGTATTTTCCAGGCTCTGGCCATAGCCCGCTATGCCAAGGAGATTGGCGCGGACGCCATTGCCCACGGCTCAACCGGAGCAGGCAACGACCAGATCCGTTTTGATATGACATTCCTGGTGAAGGCTCCAGGTGTGGAGATCATCACCCTGACACGTGACCGCAACCTGAGCCGCAAGGAGGAGATTGACTATCTGAACGCAAACGGTTTCAGCGCAGACTTCGCAAAGCTTAAGTATTCATACAATGTGGGTATCTGGGGCACGTCAATCTGCGGCGGTGAGATACTTGACAGCGCAAAGGGTCTGCCTGAGAGCGCGTATCTGAAGCATCCTGTAAAGGAGGGCAGCGAGATTCTGAGCCTTGGCTTTGAGAAGGGCGAGCTTGTAAGCGTGAACGGCACCAAATTTGATGACCGCATCAAGGCTATTCAGGAGGTTGAGAAGATTGGCGCATCGTACGCTATTGGCCGCGACTGTCACGTAGGCGATACTATTATCGGCATCAAGGGCCGCGTGGGCTTCGAGGCCGCCGCACCGATGCTTATTATCGGCGCACACCGTTTCCTTGAGAAATACACCCTGTCCAAGTGGCAGCAGTACTGGAAAGACCAGGTAAGCAACTGGTACGGAATGTTCCTTCACGAGAGTCAGTATCTGGAGCCGGTCATGCCCGACATTGAGGCAATGCTTGAGAGCAGCCAGCGCAATGTGAACGGTACCGTCACTCTGGAGCTTCGTCCTTACAGCTTCCAGACGGTAGGATGCGATACTCCTGACGACCTTGTCCACAACAAGCTGGGTGAGTATGGCGAGGGTGCCAAGGCCTGGACCGCAGATGATGCCAAGGGCTTCATCAAGATTACCTCAACCCCTCTGCGCGCATACTACAGCGTACATCCGGACGAGGAGAGATAAGAATTGACATTAAGACGTAATGATAAAAGTAGGAATAATAGGAGGTGCAGGCTACACTGCAGGTGAGTTGATAAGGATTCTGTTGGGACATCCCGATGCGGAGATAGTGTTTGTGAACAGCTCGAGCAATGCAGGCAACAGGATTTGCTCGGTTCACGAGGGTCTGATAGGCGAGACCGATATGGTCTTCACCGACCAGTTGCCACTTGGTGAGATTGATGTGCTCTTCTTCTGTACGGCTCACGGCGATACCCGCAAGTTTATGGAGGAGCATACCCTGCCGGAGAATCTTAAGGTAATAGACCTGTCGCAGGACTATCGTCTGGCCACCGGGGGAAATGACTTCATTTACGGACTTCCTGAGCTGAACCGCAGAGCCATCTGCCACAGCACGCACGTGGCCAATCCAGGCTGTTTTGCCACCGCTATCCAGCTGGCTCTCCTGCCACTGGCCCGTAACCTTATGCTGAACGATGATGTCTATGTGAATGCCATCACCGGAAGCACCGGCGCGGGCGTTAAGCCACAGGCTACGACTCACTTCAGCTGGCGTACCGACAACATATCCGTATATAAGCCGTTCGTGCATCAGCATCTGGCTGAGATCAGGCAGTCTGTAAGGCAGCTTCAGAGCAGTTTCAACTCGGAGATTTTCTTTGTGCCTTACCGTGGCGACTTTGCCCGCGGCATCTTCTGTTCCGTTATGACAAAGAACGGTGTGGCTCTTGAAGACCTGTATAATATTTACAGGACTTACTACGAGGCGGATTCTTTTGTACACGTGGTTGAGGAGCCTATTGACCTGAAGCAGGTGGTGAATACCAACAAGTGTCTGGTGCATCTGGACAAGTTCCAGGACAGGGTATTGGTAACCACTTGTATTGACAATCTGGTGAAGGGTGCCAGCGGCACGGCGGTCCACAATATGAATCTCCTCTTTAATTTGAAGGAGACTACGGGATTGAGGTTAAAGCCTTCGGGATTTTGATTACTATGCTCTGGGGGAGATTCATAGACCTTTTTTTAGTCCGGTTTCACCGGACGCGCTTCGCTTGGCTCCCTCCGTTCGCGCCTTCGGCTTGTAAATTTTATGAAGGAGACTACGGGATTGAGACTGAAACCTTCGGGGTTCTGATTACTATGTGCTGGGGGAGATTCATAGACCTTTTTTTAGTCCGGTTTCACCGGACGCGCTTCGCTTGGCTCCCTCCGTTCGCGCCTTCGGCTTATTAATTTTTTAGAAACGATGAATTTATTTGAGGTATATAGCCTGTTTCCAGTTTGTATTGTAAAGGGACAGGGATGTAAGGTTTGGGATGAGAGCGGACAGGAGTATCTTGACCTGTATGGCGGACACGCTGTGATAAGCATCGGTCACGCACATCCGCATTATGTTGAGGCGGTAAGCCGTCAGGTGGCAACGTTAGGCTTCTATTCAAACTCTGTGGTGAATAAGCTTCAGCAGCAGCTGGCAGAGCGACTGGGCCGTATATCCGGTTACGAGGACTACAGCCTGTTTATGATAAACTCCGGTGCCGAGGCCAACGAGAACGCACTGAAGCTGGCGTCTTTCCATACGGGCCGCAGCCGTGTGCTGTCTTTCAAGCATGCTTTCCACGGACGTACATCGCTTGCCGTTGAGGTTACTGACAACCCTAAGATAATCGCGCCGATCAATGCCAACGGACACGTCACTTATCTGCCGTGGAACGATATCGATGCCGCAAAGGCTGAGCTCGCCAAGGGCGATGTGGCTGCGGTAATCATTGAGGGCATTCAGGGCGTAGGCGGCATCCAGCTGCCAGACCCGGGTTTCATGAAGGCCCTGCGTGAGGCCTGCACGGCAAATGGCACAGTGCTTATTCTTGATGAGATACAGTGCGGATATGGCCGCAGCGGCCGCTTCTTCGCGCATCAGCATTACGGTATCCGTCCTGACTTGATAACGGTAGCAAAGGGCATTGCCAACGGCCTGCCTTGCGGCGCATTGCTAATCAGCCCTATGTTCAAGCCGGTTGTCGGCCAGCTGGGAACCACATTCGGAGGCAACCATCTGGCTTGTGCCGCCGCTACTGCGGTCATTGATGTCATGGAGCAGGAGCATCTTGTAGAGAATGCCGCCACCGTAGGCTCTTACCTGTTGGATGAGCTTCGCCGGATTGATGGTCCGAAGGAGGTTCGCGGTATGGGCCTGATGATTGGAATGGAGTTTGAGCAGCCAATCAAGGAACTGCGTCAGAAGCTTCTGTTCCAGGAGCACATCTTCACCGGTGTGAGCGGCACCAACGTAATCCGCCTGCTTCCGCCTCTCTGCGTGTCGAAAGCCGATGCCGACCGCTTCCTTGACAGCTACAGCAAGGTGTTGAGAGAACTCTGATTCTGTTGCAGAATCAATATGATAAGAGATTTATTCATAATGTTGCCGTTCTGTGTCTGCCTGTGCTGGCTGGCAATCTTTCTGCTTGAATACAGACGGCTTGATTCGGCGCGGCGCACACTTACCTGGTTCATTGCCGTATGTGTGCCGTTATATCTGTGCCACGCTATATATTTCATCGGAAGCGCCAACGTGTGGACCGAGGCATTGTGGATATGTTGCTCTCTTTCTGTCTATCCGCTGTACTACATTTATATAGACAGGCTTACATCGGTCAAGGAGTTCAACAGAAATCTGCTGTGGATACTTCTGCCACCATTGATTGTGGCGGTGTGCTCATTGACGTTGCCTTCGCGGATAGCCGATGCCATGCGGAAGATATTGTTTACAATTGAGGTTACGGCGGTATGCTGTCTGGGACTCCAACGGCTCAAGGCATTTGACATTCAGCTGAAAGACGTTTATGCCGATACCGACAAAATGGATACATCGTCAATCAGGGTGCTTCTGATTTGCTTTGTCTTTACGTCGGTCTGCTCGGTGGTGTTCAATATCATAGGGCGTGATGCTTTCAAAGACAATGTGTGGCGGCTGGCATTGCCATCTACGCTATTCTCTGTAATGCTGTTCGCGTTGTTTCATATAGGATATACCCGTAAGTTTACAATTGAGCAGTTGTGTGAGGATACCGTACTGGATGACACCACAGACACAGATATTCCGGTGGATGATGTGCTTGGCAAGAGACTGCAGTCACTTATGGACAACGAGAGAGTTTATTTACGGAAAAACCTGAAGGTGGGCGATGTGGCCGCCGAGGCGGGTGTGTGTCGTACATATATCTCCACTTATATCAACAAGACTCTTGGGGTGACATTCTCTGACTACATAAACAGGCAGCGCGTTGAGTACGCAAAGCAGCTGATGCTTGATGACAAGACACTCCGAATAGAGCGCGTGGCCGAGATTTCAGGCTTTTCATCGGAGGTTTCATTCTATCGCAGCTTCAAAAAATACGAGGGCATTACTCCTGAAGAGTGGTTGCGTAAGGCCTGATTTAACCCCTTTTCATCACACTTTTGTACAATTTGAAAGTAGAAATGTACGATATGAAAGTATCGTAATGAGGAAGTATGCACAAATTTGTAGTAATAAATACTCACATTGATACTTTTATTACTATGAGGCGTACTATTGCTATTCTTTCCGTGCTAGCCTTGCTCAATGCAGGCGTTATGGCGGAGACCATTAAAGAGATTGAGCCGAACGACACTTACGCGGAGGCTCAGAAAATTTCCGAAGGCTCTGAGGTGAGCGGTCGTCTGGGCGATACCACCGGGAGAGGTACGGACAACTATGACTGGTACAAGATAGACGTTCCATCCGATTGCGATATGGAAATCTGGAGCGACTTTGAGAGCAGCCTTCAGCTGGATGACATAAGAGTCTATGCTCTTACGGAAGAGGGTGAGACATATGAGCGGGGCTTTCGTTGGTTCAATGACTCCACAAAAGTCTTCACCGTAACCGGCCTGTCATCCGGAACCTATTACATCAGGGTAAAGCGCTACGGCGGCTACGGCGGCTACACCCTCAAGTGCGATTTTAAGGAGAGCGGCTATGCGAATGATGATGAGCCTGATGATGAGTATGCCTCAGCTCAACAAATACAGACTGGGCGCGATGTTCAGGGCCACCTGGGTTACCGCTATGATAACTCATATCGCGACGATTATGACTGGTTCAAGATAGACGTTCCATCCGATTGCGATATGGAAATCTGGAGCGACTTTGAGAGCAGCCTTCAGCTGGATGACATAAGAGTCTATGCTCTTACGGAAGAGGGTGAGACATATGAGCGGGGCTATCGTTGGTTCAATGACTCCACAAAAGTCTTCACCGTAACCGGCCTGTCATCCGGAACCTATTACATCAGGGTAAAGCGCTACGGCGGCTACGGCGGCTACACTTTTACCGCCAACTGCAAGTTGGATCCTTTCTTCAGTGATGGCAAGACCTATACGCGCGAGAGCCCGTATCTGCTTCAGAAGAACACAACCTTCTACACTACATTGGGTTACTCCTACGTTCAGAAGTGCGACGAGCAGTGGTTCCAGTTCACTCTTGACGCATCAGAGACCAGCACCACTGTTGAGATTGCTCCGAATGAGGAGAATCCGTTGAACTTTGGTTTTACCTCAATATACAGAGTGCTTGAGGATGGTGGTCTTACCAGGATTCAAGGCCAGTATATGGAGCACAACTATTGCGCGTTCAGCATTACGAACGAGGGCCGCAACACATATATGGTATGTGTGCCACGGCACGACGGCTCTGCACACGGCGGCTTCTCCATCCGCTACGGCACCCCCGAGGGCGTGGCCGACGGCTCTGCCATTCAGGTAATCTTTGAGGGCCGCAATACAGTGCGCAAGGGCGTGCCGAGCGACTATTTCGTAGTGTTGCGCAACAACAGCGACAAGAAGACCGCTCCGTTCCTCTGCTCAATGGCGGCTACCGAAGACATTATCATCAACAAGCTGAACCTGACAGACATCAATGGCAACTACGGGCCTGATATGCTGTATGAGGATGTATGCAACTCTGACTCGTCAATCACGCTGCTTATACCGTATCTGGCACCGTTCGAGAGCTACCGTTTCAAGGTGACGGCCGAGGGCAAGGGCGATATTATGTATGCCCCGGCAAGGTATGAGCAGACGGAGTTTGCCATAACCACGGCTTTGGTGGTATGCGCTCTGGGCTATGCGGCGGATGTCTGCGTTGATGCCGCCGGTGATTATTTCAAGGGCAAGGTGATGGAGCAGTTTGAGCTGAATGACCAGGAGGCCCGCGAGTACAGCCGTGTAAACGGTCTTACTATGCAGCAGTATGCCGATCTGAAATATTCCGGCGACGGCTACGGAGCCTGTGTGGCCAAGAAGGCTGTCGAGAATACCATGCAGGGTGTTATGAAAGCCGTGCCCGGCGGCAGCCTTGCTATGAAGGTTGGCGAGAATGTGGCGAATCTGGCAGACGCCATATCGTGCCTGCGCCACAGATTGTGGTATTACATCTACAAGGATATAGGCCTGATTAAGGAGGACGGACTGGAGACACTCGACAAGAAGACCGGTGTGTCCGGCTCGGTCAGCTCCTGGGATCCGAACGAGATGGTTGGTCCTGTAGGCGAGGGCGATGAGCACTTCATCGGTGCCACAAAGACAATAGACTACACCATCCTGTTCGAGAACAAGGCCGAGGCTGGCGATGCCGCATACCGTATCCGCGTGAGCGATGAGCTTGACGGGAACGTGTTCGATGTATCGTCCGTAAGGTTCGGCAAGACCAGCCACGACGGCATAGGCTACAACTGGAAGATGACACGCGACGGCAACCGTCTGTCGTGGGACATTGAGGGCATTGAGCTTCCGCCAAACAAGGTTGCGCCGGAGGGTGAGGGCTATGTGACCTTCTCAGTTAACCTGAAGCCAGGCCTGCCAGACGGCACTGTCATCAGTAACAAGGCTACCATCATATTTGACAAGAACACTCCTATTGAGACCAATGTTTATAGCAATGTGCTTGACCTGACGGCTCCGGAGACTACAATGCTGTCTGCAGAGTGCGGCAAGGAGAATACCATTACGGTAATGTGCCGCTCGAACGACCGGGGCTCAGGCGCAGGTCTGTACCGTCTGTTCGTATCGAAGGATGGAGGCGATTATGAGTATTGCGGTCAGTACAGCTCGCCTGAGATGGAGTACAAGGTGTCGGAACCGGGCGATGCCAGCTATAGTTTCTACGTGAGGGCCATTGACAACGTGGGTAATATGGAGATGTCAACTCCGCAGCCAGTGAGTGTGGCCACCAGCGTGTCTGTCATCAACGACTCCCAGAGCGCGGCTCCGTCTGCACGCTACAACCTGTTTGGCCAGGAGGTTGATGAGAATTACAAGGGCATAGTGATTCAGAACGGCCGCAAGGTACTGGTACGTTAATCCGCCGGCAAATCAGAAAGTGGGTCAGGGGGACAGGTACCTTGACCCACTTTTTTTGGTTCGCCCAGCACGAACGTATTCTAACGGGTGTAAGTCCCCAAGCCGCCCTAACAGTGGGAAGGCTACAGCCGAAAGCAAGGGTGTCCATCGTGAGGTGGAATCTGAAGGAAGCCGTAAGCAAATATCTG
>JAZLLE010000060.1:0-43439 GCA_045597985.1 Bacteroidaceae bacterium
GCTTAACAGCAGTTTCTTTAGCAGATTCATAGCGTCCAACCAGTTTGTCGGTGAGGGATTCCCTTCTTGTGGCAGTCCATATTCCAGCAGACTGCTGTAGAAGTGACGCAGTTGCTGCTGACGATATGATTCCAGTTTTTCGGCATCGTCCTTGTCAACCTTTATGTATAAACCGACCGTCATAAAGGTAAATTTATTCTCAAGGGCTTCCTCTATAAGGAAAGATTTGCCGATACGCCGCCTTCCATATACTGCCAGAAACTCCGACCTGTCTGATTCATAGAGCCTTGATATTGTCGCAAGTTCTTCTTCTCTTCCGATAACTGTTGATGGGTTCATTTTACTATAATTTACTGAGACAAAGGTAATAATAAATATTTAACCTCAATAGAAATTCGGCCAAAACAAGCAAAATAACTCCGTTTTGGCCGAATTTTAGGAAGCGGTTACACCCCATTCTTACTCACTATTGAGGTTTCTCAGTATGTTTGAATCATATGTATGGACGAATGAACCAAATATGGAATTAAAATTATTTCCTGTGTCTACTTCTCGCGAGCGGTGCAAGGGTTATGACCTTGGGAGAGAACTCCTCTATGCCCGGAAGCAATTGCGGTAGTCCGTCAACAAGAATCGCGTAGTACCACATATGCGTGATGCTATGTCATTGAGGAACATTCCTGAAGACAGAGCTATTGTTCATATGAGCGAATATCGAAAGGACAGGAAGCGATTGGTCTCCCTGCCTTTTTCGTATAACGCAACGTTACCTGTTCCAGAAACTGATGTATTGTGCGGCCACCTTCAGAGGGTCGTGGTGCTTGCGTACGTAATCCATACTGTCGGTCTTCCGCTGACGTAGGGCCTGCGCATCCTCCTTGGCAAGTTGCAGGAAAGTGTGGCGGATCTCATCCTCGTGGCAGGGTAGGTTGATGACGGGGCGCAGCCGTTCCTCGTTGATAATCCTGTATGGCTCCTCCTCACCACCTCCGGCTACAATCAGCCCTTGCGACATTGCCAGCAGCGAGTTCATATTCGGAGTAGGCGAGTAGAGCTGGTCTATCAGAATATCGGAAGAGCGCATTGTTCTGCGGTACTCATCAAATGGCACGTTCTGGACTGTCTGAAGGCGGAATCTCTCAGGGTGCTCACGCTCAATTTCCTGCAGTATGGGTAACAGTATGTCTGTACCCTTGAACTCGGAGCGGGTGCGTTGTATTCCCATAAAAAGCCGGATAGTGCCGTCCGGAGCCTCAAGGTATCTCTCGGCCGGAGTATTGCAAGGTGTGACAGGGAAGGGTATGTACGTAGTCTTATCGGGGAATGTGTCCTTGTAACTCATATAATATTCCCATAAGCTGGCTATTATTCCATCGCAATCGGATGCAATCATCCTGTTCAGCGGAGCCTTGTCTCCGTCTATCCAGTCGCGGACGGCGGCGCGGTTGTCCTCTATGTCGCGGAACTTTCCGTCAACCATCAGCTCGGAGTATTCAAAGCGGTTTTCCAGACAGGTCTTTACATAGTAATGGTCCATACCGAAGGCCGCCAGGAAGAGTTTGCCGTTATTGCGCCGCAGATAGCGGTAGAATGGCTCAATACGCCGGGCCTTCAGTTCCAGAAACATCGGATTGATTATCTGAGCCACGTCGTATCCTTTGAAGCGTCGGAACTCGCGCAATACTCTGGAAAGATAACTGATTGCCTGAGCCGCACCTCCCGGATGGCGCTCAATCCTGATGTCGCACGGATAGTTCTTCCAGAAATCTCCGTTGCTTACCACTGTGACCTGGTGCCCCAGGGCGCGCAATCCTTCGGCCAGTGTCCAGTGGACGTTGCTGTACTCACCTAGCAGAAGTATCTTCATAGACGGTATCTTTTCTCGTTGAGATGAAGGATGGTCAGTCCGGCACTACATCTTGAGAGCGATGTGAAGAGCCGGTATGGTATTCCGTATGCCGATGTGCGGAACAGTGGCCACAATCCCTCTGCCTCGAGGGCTGCGGTCTGTGCTGGCAGACTCTCGCGCCAGTCGGGCCTGCGCAGCGTGCGGCGGATGTGGTCCATAGCAAGGAAATGTATTTTTCGGTCAATGCCCTGCGGATGCCCTGCCGCTACTGTGCGCCTGAACTCAATAAGCCTTTTTATGACATTCAGGGTGTTGGCGGCCCGCTCGTCGTAGAGAGGCGCCGTGGTTATGGAGCCGCTTCGGCGGCAGTATGCATAGACCAGTGCGTCGGATGCGACAAAACGTTTGCTGTGGAAGAGCAGGCGAGGGGTAAAGTCCTCGTCCTCCATATAGGTGTTCTCCGCAAAACGGAGGTCATTGCCGGTAAGCAGGCTGCGTGATATCAGGTACATACAACTGCTGCCGAAAGGCGTGTGCCTGACCATATACCCGTTGCCTGTGACGGGTTCTGCCACATGTATGGACTGCTGCCTGATGGCTCTAACTCCTTCTTCGGCGCAAATCTGGAACCGGAAGCCAAAAAGGTCGGCATCGCACTCGCGCATCGCATCCAGACATCTGGCCAGAGTACCGGAAAAGTAGTAGTCGTCAGCATCGAGAAAAGCAAGCACATCTCCTTGCGCTGCCTCAATGCCACGGTTGCGGGCTGCTCCCAGACGTCCGTGCGCAGTCTCTATCAATTGGACTCGACTGTCTCCTATGGCATTTATTGTGTCTTTGGGCGAATTGGGAGAACCGTCATCAACCACTATCACCTGAATGGCATCCTGCGTGCTGAATTGCGAGAGGGCAGACTTTACAGCCCGCTCAAGCAGACGCTCAAGAGTAGAGTCGCTTTCAGGATTGTAGTATGGAATGATTACTGATATCATAAGGGCAGTTTGTTGCGGGAGCGCATCCTGCAGGTGGCTCTTACTCCCAGAATGGATGCTGATATGTATTTCAGAACAGCCTTGATGCCGGCACCGGACCTGATAACGTTAATGAGCGATGGCCTGAGCTCTGACAGAATCAATGCCGGCTTGTCAAGGTAGCCGGGGACTGTGTCCTGGCATCTCCCAAGGTCGGTAAGCAGGTTGAGGCATCCGGTCCACAGCCGTGCTGACTCTGCGCGCATTTCCATTTGGGAAACTTGTCTGAGCAGTTCCAGGTTATGCCTGAACAGCGGCTCTTGCCCCTTGAAGGAGTAGTGGGCGGTGATGCCGTCGGTATTGTCGTAGTACAGATAAAGACCCTTGTCGGAATAGTAGATACTCCGACATTTCCTGATTATGGACGGGCAGATGGCGATGTCCTCGAATGTCTGCCCCTCCGGGAAACGTATCTCGTTGAAGAGTTCCCTGCGGTATATCTTGTTGCAGGCGTATGCGTGGGTATTGCCACCTTGGGATATCCAGCCGGCGAAAGCATTGCCGCCTGTATCACGATGGGCTGTGAGGCTGACAAGATACTGCCTCTTTGAGCCGTAATGTACGTGTATGGGATATTCCAACAGGTCTGTATCGGGGTAAGCGTCCAGACAGGCCATATTGTCAGAGAGGGTGCCAGTGGTAAGCTCATCATCGCTGTCAACAAATGTGATGTATTCTCCGGTGGATGCGTCGATTCCACTGTTGCGGGCCGCGCTCAGGCCTCCGTTTTGGCGGTGTATCACTTTGATACGGCTGTCTGCCGCAGCCAGCCTGTCGCACAGTTCTCCGCTTCCGTCGGTGGAGCCGTCATCAATGAGTATCAGCTCCAGCTCAGGGCAGGGGGGCGTGATGATGCTACTGATGCATCGCTCCAGACATCCGGCACTTTGATACACGGGAACTATTACTGACAATCTCATTGTTCTGCTAAAAAGATTAAGGCTGTAAACCTTGCGGCCTGATACTATTTGAACGTAAAATTATGCTTTTTATTGGATAATACGCGCGCCAGATGTAATTTTGAGGTCTTAAATCCGTTATAAATCCGTGACTGGAAAGGACAGCAAAGAGAAAGTGGCAGGCCAGAATGCCGGAATGTACGACCGTATAATCAAATATACGGGCGTGTTTGGCGGTGTTCAGGGCCTTATCACGCTTGTTACCATAATCCGTACTAAAATTGTAGCGACACTTCTTGGCACTGTAGGCTTCGGCATCAACGACACATTCAACAGAATTCTTAATCTGGTAAAGAGCACAACGGATCTTGGTGTGCCTTTCAGCGCAGTCCGCACTGTATCAAGCCATTTTGACAGTGAGAATGACGCGCTGTTGCGCGACAGCATATCGGTTACCCGCACCTGGGCACTGCTCACTGCAGCGGCTGGCACTATCTTATGCCTGCTGCTGTCTCCGCTTTTCAGCTACCTTGCGTTTGATGGCGACCGTGGATACACGCTCTCTTTCATGTTGCTGTCTCCGGTTGTGGCGTTCTCGGCAGTAACAGGCGGAGAGATGGCTGTGCTGAAAGGTGTCAGAAGGCTTCGCGAGATTGCCGTAAGCCAGTTGCTGACTGCATTTCTGGCTCTCTGCATATCGGTGCCGGTGTTCTATTGGGCCGGTCTTCAGGGCCTTGTACCATCACTGGTGCTGGTATCGCTCGCCAGTATGGTTGTCACTTGCCGTTTCTCGTTCAAGGCATATCCATACAAAGTGGCTCTATTCAGCCGAAAGACACTCTCAAAAGGCTCGGATATGGTCCGTCTTGGAGTGTGGTTCACCATAACATCATTCCTTGGCTCGGGTGCATTCTCAGTGATATCCACCTACCTGATGCGTGCCGGAGGTGCCGAGACTGTAGGTGCCTACAGCGCGGGGTATGCGCTGTTGAGCTATCTTGGAATGTTTGTGTTCTCGGCTATGGAGTCGGATTATTTCCCAAGACTCTCTGCCTCTGCCGGAAACCGCGATGCCTTGAATCTGCAGGTGAACAGCCAGATGGAAGTGGCTGTGCTGCTAATGACTCCGATGATAGTGGCGTTTCTGGTATTTCTGGATCCTATAGTGCGGCTTCTTCTGTCTGAGAAATTCTGTGTGGCGGTTCCTATGGCTCAGATAGCGGTGCTCAGCCTTTTTTTCAAGGCACTGACGCAGCCTATGGCTTATATCTCGCTTGCCAAGGGCGATTCCCGTACATATCTGATTCAGGAGGTCCTGTATGACCTCTTCTGGGTGGCTGCCATAATTCTCTGTTTCAGGTTGGGTGGCCTGCGTATGCTGGGCCTTGCCATCACACTTGCCGGAATATTCGATTTTGTTGTAGTAGGTATGATTGTCAGAGTCAGGTTTGGTTTCAGGCTTTCCCGGCAGACTGTTCCCGTTATACTGATGCTTCCATGGTCAGTGCTTGTGGCATTCGTCGCCGTAGTTTACCTTGATGGCTGGCTGAGCTGGGTTGTAGGGCTTTTATCACTCATTGCGTCTGTGGCGTTGTCATACACAGAGCTGAAAAGACGTACTACGTTCATAGACAGCCTGCTGGATAAAATCCATAAAAAGATCTCAAGATGAGCAGAGTGACGGTTCTGATGGCGGTGCTTAATGGCGAACGGTATATCCGCAAGGCCATTGACTCGGTCCTTGGCCAGACTCTGCGCGATATCCAGCTGATATGCATAGACGATGCCTCCAATGATCAGACTCCGGCAATTCTGGCGGAATACGCACTGAGAGACCAGCGTGTAAAGGTTATTACTCATACAGCAAATACAGGTCAGGCTGTGGCCCGTAATGACGGAATTGCGGTTGCCGGCGGTGATTATATCACAATGGTCGATGCAGATGACTGGATCTCGCCCGATGCGCTGGAGAAAGCTGTGGCCGCTCTTGATTCTGACAAAAGAATGGGTTGTGTACTGCTGGATCTGAAGTATGTGTATCCAGATAGGGAAACACCATATCCAATGCGTACCGATAAACGCCTCTGGAGTGGTATGGAGGCATTTGAACTGAGCCTTGACTGGTCTGTCCACGGGCTGTATGTGGCGCGCGCCGGGCTTTTCTGGGAATATCCGTACGACACTTCCTGTCGGCTTTACAGCGATGACAACACCACGCGTCTCCATTATCTTCATTCCGATGTGGTTGGCCTCTGCGATGGCGTCTATTATTATCGCCAGCATTCCGACAGTATGACGAATGCGGAGAGCATCCGCCGGTACGACTTGCTTGAGGCCAATTCCTCTATGATGCGTCAGCTTCGCTCTGAGAGTCTTCCGGACACGGTCCTGGCGCGTTTTGAGCGTGAGCGCTGGATTAACCTCACCGGCATCAGCATATACTGGATGGAGCACGAGGGTAAGGACGGGACAACATCGGAAAATGCCTTGCTGAAGGCACGTCTGAAAGCCGTTTATGATGATGTGGACAGAAATCTTCTTCCACTGGCGTTGAAGTGTAAGGCCGGATACAGGCCCTGCAGGAACTTTGAGAGATACCTTTCCGCCGTAAGAAGGTACAATAATGTTCGTAATTTGCTCAGGCGTTCAAGATAAATGCTATATTTGCAGATATTGGAAAATCAAAGATAAAAACAAGAATATGGAAGATTTAATCGCGCAGGTGACTGCAAAAGCTGAGAAATGGTTGGGTGGCTCGTTTGATGAGAATACACGTGCCGAGGTTAAGGCCCTTCTTGAGAAGGAGGACAAGTCAGATTTGATTGACGCGTTCTACAAGGACCTTGAGTTTGGAACAGGCGGACTTAGAGGTATTATGGGCGCCGGTACCAACAGGATGAACATCTATACGGTGGGAATGGCAACTCAGGGCCTTGCAAACTACCTGAACATCAATTTTAAGGACAGGAAGCAGATATCAGTGATTGTAGGTCACGACTGTCGCAACAATGGCCGCCTGTTCGCGGAGACTGTTGCCAACATCTTCAGCGCCAACGGCATTAAGGTCTATCTGTTCGATGACCTTCGCCCTACACCCGAGGTCTCGTTCGCCATCCGTTATTTAGGATGTCAGAGCGGTGTGAATGTGACTGCCAGTCATAACCCACGCGAGTATAATGGTTACAAGGCATACTGGGAGGATGGCGCGCAGGTGCTTGCCCCGCACGACACCGCCATCATTGACGAGGTTGCAAAGGTGAGGGTTGAGGATATTCGCTTCAAGGGAAATCCTGAGCTCATTGAGATTATAGGCGAGAAGGTTGACAAGGCATATCTGGATGCAGTGCAGACAGTCTGCATAGACCCAGAGCTGGTCAGACGCAACCACGACCTTGGAATAGTCTATACTCCGCTTCACGGTTGCGGCAGGGTTATTATCCCGCGCTCTTTGGCCCAGTGGGGTTTCACAAATGTGAACTGTGTTCCTGAGCAGATGGTTCCGGATGGCAACTTCCCGACTGTGGTCTCACCGAATCCTGAGTATCCCGAGGCTCTTACAATGGCTCTGAATCTGGCCGCGGGGATAAATGCCGACGTGGTTATGGCTTCTGATCCAGATGCCGACCGTCTTGGCGTGGCCTGCAAGAACAGTGCCGGCGAGTGGGTGCTGCTCAACGGTAATCAGACCTGTATGATATTTCTGTATTACATTATACGTCAGTACAAGGCGCTTGGAAAGATGACCGGACGTGAGTTCGTAGTAAAGACAATCGTGACCACAGAGGTTATCAGCCGGATTGCAGAGAAGAACAATATGGAGATGTTCGACTGTTATACAGGTTTCAAGTGGATTGCCAAGGTAATTGCTGATGAGTCTGCAAAGGGTAAGAAATATATTGGCGGTGGCGAGGAGAGCTTCGGCTTTCTGGCAGAGGATTTCGTTCGCGACAAGGATGCCGTGTCTGCCTGCAGCCTGATGGCCGAGATTGCCGCGTGGGCCAAGGAGAATGGCAAGACTCTGATTGACCTGCTGCTTGACGCATACATTGAGTATGGATTCTCGCAGGAGTGCGCGGTAAGCGTTGTAAAACCTGGAAAGAGCGGAGCGGATGAGATCAGGCAGATGATGGAGCAGTTCCGCGCTAATCCTCCAAAGAGCCTGGCTGGACTTCCTGTAGTGCTTGTCCGTGATTTCAAGACGATGATACAGACCGATGCCTCTGGCAAGGAGTCTGCTCTGGATATGCCGGAACCGTCAAATGTTCTTCAGTACTTTACGTCTGAGGGCGACAAGGTCTCCGTGCGTCCTTCCGGCACCGAGCCAAAGATAAAGTTCTATATTGAGGCAAAGGGCGTGATGAGCGCTCCCTGTGAGTTTGAGGATGCCAAGGCAAAGGCCCAGGCTAAGATTGGGCTTATCCGCAAAGGACTCGGCATTTGAAGGGAATGAGACGGACTGGTGTAATAGCTGTTGTGGCGATGCTTCTGCTTGCAGGGTGTTCCGGCAGAGTCAGGACTGTGTCGCTTGAGATGGTCGCCACATCGGACGTCCACGGAAATCTGTTTCCTTACGACTACCTGGGTCCGACAGGTACCGCGCGTGATGGCAGTCTGGCACGTGTGTCAACCTGGTTGAGGCAGGAACGCAAGACTCAGGGAGATAATCTGCTCTATTTTGATTTGGGTGACAATCTGCAGGGTAATGCGCTGGCATATCAGGACTGTACAGCCGATTTCAGCGGAATATCTCTTCCCGCAAAGGTCCTGAATGACCTTGGCTGTGATGTGGCTGCTTTAGGAAACAGCGACATAAAGGCTGGTATTGCCACTATTGACAAGTATATGGCAACTGCTGCCTTTCCTGTGGTGTGCGCGAATCTTTTTTACAGCGACACTCAGATTACATTTCTGGAGCCTTATAAAATGATAGAGCGTGACGGTGTGAGGATTGCCGTGGTGGGAATGACAACTCCCGCCGTGAGAGCGATGATTCCTAAAGCCTCCTTAAACAGTCTCTATTTAAAGAGCATAGCGGAGTCCTCCGATACGCTTGTCAGGTACATCCGTGAGAAAGAGCATCCACATCTTATTGTGGGCTTGTTCCATAGCGGACTGAAAGGTGGCGTGGAAGATGACGGAATTATTGAGAATGAAGTTCTTAAGGTTGCTCAGCGCTCTTCTGGTTACGATGTCGTCTTTTTTGGTCACGACCATAATCCTTATTGCGCGAAGGTGGCTGACTGCAATGGCGATAGCGTACTTCTGATAAATCCCGGTCCATATGCCGGAAAGGTTGCTAAAGTGCGGCTCGATGTTCAGGTGCAGGGTGATAGCCTGCTGGAGTGCGGCATCACCGGTGAGCTTGTCGATATGGCGGGCATGGAGCCCGACGGCAGCCTTATTGCCGCGAACAGGGAAAGAATAGATGCCCTGTGGCACTATCAGGACTCTGTGGCTGGTAAGATTGACTTTGAGATAGACGGAGTTGAGGCTCTCTGTGGCTCCTCAATGCTCTCCGGCTATTTTTACTCTGCTATGAGGCGCTTCGCGGGCAATGAGATAGTACTCGTGTCGCAATATGACGCGTCGTTGCATATTGATTCAGGCAACGTGACGATGCGCGACTTGCAGCGCCTGTTCCCCAACGATGAGCAAATAACCACTCTGATGCTCAAAGGCAGCGACGTGGTGCGGATTCTGGAGAATTCAAGTGCCGCCTGGCTGAACACCATTCACTCTTCCTCGGATACACTGCTGAATATGGTACGTGCGGACAACGGCTATTCACTCAGGTATGATGTATCGGAATTGATATCGGCTTACGGCATTGACTACACGGTTGATGTTTCCAAACCGGCTGGAAACCGTATTAAGGTTTTCTCAATGTCCGATGGAAAGGCGTTTGATCCGGACAAACGGTACAGGGTAGGGCTCAGCTCGCTCTTTGCCGCAGGCGGCTCGCCACGGTTCTGCGAGTATGCCGGGATGACCGGACCGGAGCTTCGCAGATTCGAGACTTTAGCTACCTCTGCGGATTTCCGTTTTCATCTCATTACCGGTCTTGGCACTAATGCGGAGAAGGGAAAGGCGGTTCATGCCGACAAGCCCTCAAATTGGCGCATTATACCGGAACAATTGGCCATGCCTGCCCTGAAACGTGATTTGGAATTATTGGGATATTGATTTATTTCGTACTTTTGTAAAACCTTTAATCAAATTATTATATGAGACGTATTGCTTATCTGACTCTTTCGCTCTGCGCTGTAATGGCGCTTGCATCGTGCAAGTCAACAAAGAATGCCTATCAGCAGGCTTATGAGAAGGCTGTTCAGAATGATGTGGTTGAGACAGCTGTTCAGGAGACACCTGCGGCGCCTGTCAAGACTGTTACCGAGAACGTTGCCTCTGTTCCGGTACGAGAGGAGAAGGTCACTGTGGTGACGGGCGAGTCTGCCCTCAAGACATACGGCCTGGTTTGCGGAAGCTTCTCGCTGAAGACAAACGCTGATGCGTTGCGCCAGCGTCTGGTGAGCGACGGATATAACGCAATGGTAGTGGTTAACGAGGCCGGCAAGACCTATAGGGTTATTGTCAACTCTTTCGACACCAAGGACGAGGCTGTTGCCGCAAGAAGCGCTTTCAAGGCAAAATATCCTGATAACCAGGATTTCCAGAACTCGTGGATCCTCTATAAAAAGTAATTCCGGAAATATTGCGGACTAGCGTGTCCCAGGCCTTCCTTGAGGGGCTGGGGCATTGCCGTATTTAAGGATAACGATTGTGGGAAGAATACTTGCCATTGATTATGGCACTAAACGGACAGGTATAGCGGTTACCGACATCCTGCGGATAGTGCCCGGAGGGCTAACTACCGTGGCCACTCATGAGCTGCCTGCGTTTCTTGATGAGTATTTCAAGAAAGAGCCTGTTGATATTGTTGTGATAGGGGCTCCTGTGAATATGGACGGCTCTGATTCGGAGAATATGAGATATGTACGGCCGTTTGTGGAAAAATTGAGGGCACTATATCCAGACAAGGAGATTGTGATGCACGATGAACGCTTCACGTCAGTCCTGGCACAAAAAACCATTATGGAGGCAGGAATCCGCAAAATGGCCCGGAGAAACAAGGCGTTGGTGGATGAGGTGAGCGCTACCATCATTCTCCAGTCATATATGAACACAAAAACAAGACTATGATACTACCAATATATATTTACGGACTGTCGGTGCTGCGCAAGCCCACAGAAGAGATTGAGAAAAGTTACGAAGGCCTCCAGCAGCTTGTGGCTGATATGTTCGAGACTCTCAGAAAGTCTGAGGGTGTGGGCCTGGCCGCCCCGCAGGTGGGCCTTGGCATTCGTCTGGCAGTAGTTGACCTGGATGTCATCTCAGATGAGCAACCTGAGTTCAAAGGATACTTCAAGACGTTTATCAATGCCTACATAGAGGAGTCGTCCGAGGAATTGTCCACATACGAGGAGGGCTGTCTCAGCTTCCCCGGAATACACGAGAAGATAAATCGCCCGGAGAGAATCCGCGTAACCTGGTACGATGAGAACTTTGAGTATCACGATGAATGGTTTGAGGGATTCCCGGCGCGCGTCATACAGCACGAGCTTGACCATCTGGACGGAAAGTGCTTCATTGACAGAATGTCGCCTTTGCGCCGTCAGATGAACAAGAGCCGTCTGAACTCTCTGTCTGCGGGCAAGGTGAGTTGCGACTACAAGTTCAAGGCTGCAAAGAAATAGCAAATGAGATATCTTCTGAACCGTATCAGGGCCTGTCTTCTATGCGTCGCCGTTGGCGCCGCACTGAATTCGTACGGGCAGATCAATACGGACAGAATGATGACAGTGGGGCGGAATGCACTCTATTTTGAGGATTATGTGCTTTCCATCCAGTATTTCAATCAGGTAATAAATGCCAAGCCGTACCTGCACGAGCCATATTTCTATCGTGGCGTGGCAAAGCTCTCGCTTGAGGATTATCCTGGAGCCGAGAACGATTGCAGCAGGGCTATCTCCATCAACCCTTACGTGGTGAACAGCTATCAGGTCCGTGGCCTGGCGCGTGTATATCAAGGTAAGTACGAGCTGGCAATTGAGGACTATCATACAGCGCTTAAGTGGGATCCTGAGAACCGCTCAATGCGTCACAACCTTATTTTGTGCTATATGCGGGAGGAACGCGACTCTGATGCGTTGGCTGCCATTGACACCCTGTTGCAGATTGCTCCCAAGTACACTCCCGCAATGTCTATGAAGGCTCATGTGCTGATGCAGGGGAACGATACCGCCTCGGCTCTGGCCATACTTGACAAGGCGCTCGCCATTGACAAGTACGAGGCTCAGCTATACCGCGACAGAGCTATCATAAAGGCTGCGATGGCAAAATATGAGGAAGCCGAGCAGGATCTTGACTTTTCGTTGCGCTACTCTCCGGATGAGGCCGGATATTACATAGACAGGGCCCTTGTACGTTTTTACAGAAACAATTTGCGAGGTGCTATGTCTGATTACAACATTGCCATTGAGATAGAGCCGATGAATGTGCTGGGACGCTATAACCGTGGTATCCTGCGTACGCAGATTGGCGATGACAACAGGGCAATAGAGGACTTCGATGTTGTGATTGACGCTGAGCCTGATAACATGATGGCGGTCTTTAACCGTGGCCTGCTGCGCGACAAGACTGGCGATTTATCGGGCGCAGTGCAAGATTACACCACCGTGCTTGCGGAATATCCGAACTTTATTTACGGATATCAGCTCCGCTCCGCTGCCCGATACAAGCTTGGAGACCGCAAGGGAGCCGAACAGGACGAGCTGACTGTAATGCGTGACCGTACCGCACAGTTCAACTCCACCTCAGACCGTAAAAACGTGGAGGAGAAAGAGGATTCCAGCCGTACCCGCAAGTCCACAGACCGAAACGTGTGGAACTATAAGAAGATAGTGGTGAGCGAAGGCGATGATGTTGAGTTTGCCAGTGAGTATCGCGGTAAAGTGCAGAACCGCAATGTAGATGTGAGGATGCTGGCTCCTTATCAGTTCACCTGGTTCGGCGATGTTATCCGCGAGGTTGACAGGGAGGTGCGTTTCAGCGCAGAGCTGGAGTCTCTGAACGCCCGGGCAGGGTGGGAAGGACGTATTCTTCTTACTAACCGCGAGACAGCGTTGTCTGAGGCACAGATACGCAGACTGTTTGATGACGTGGACCGTCAGACTGCAAACATTGCCGAGGAGCCGGATAATCCATACTACTACTTCGCCCGTGCCGTGGATTTTTTCCTGCTTCAGGATCTTACAAATGCCGAGAATGATTTCACGCAATCCATACTCAGCGGCCAGGGACTCTGGGCTGCATATTTCGGACGCGCTCTTGTAAGATGGAGACTCACTGAGATGCGAAGGTCCGACTTGCCGGAATCATCTGGAACTGCAGTTGTAAAAGATAATGGTAGTGCCGGCTATCAGCTGATAATCAATGATTTGACAAAAACCATCGATCTGGAGCCTGATTTCGCGTATGCTTACTATAACCGTGCCAATATGGAGGCCTCGATTGGTGATTACCGCAGTGCTGTGGCAGACTATTCGGAGGCTTTAAAGCTGAATGACAGGTTTGCCGAGGCATACTATAACCGTGGCCTCGCACTGGTCTTTATGAACAGGACAGGCGAGGGACTGGCCGATTTCGGAAAGGCCGGTGAGTTGGGAATATACTCGGCATACAACGTTATGAAACGTTTCTCGCCATCACAAGAATGAGTGTCTCAGCAATAATAATAAGGTAAACAGGTGCGGAGTTTCCTGATTTTTCATAAATTTGCGCGCTTTAGTGAGAAAACCTGACAATTATGATAAATATAACATTTCCAGATGGCTCGGTTCGCCAGTACAACGAAGGCGTTACCGGCTATGAGATTGCAGAGAGCATCAGCCAGCGTCTTGCTCAGGATGTTCTGGTATGCTCTGTCAACGATGAGATTGTAGAGTTGAACAGACCTATCAATGCTGATGCGTCTGTCAAGTTATTCAAGTGGGATGATCCTGAGGGCAAGCACGCCTACTGGCATACCAGCGCTCACCTTATGGCCGAGGCTTTGCAGGAGGTGTTTCCTGGCACTCAGTTCGGCATCGGACCAGCCATCGAGAACGGTTTCTATTATGATGTAATGCCGCCTGAAGGCGTAACCATCAAAGAGGGTGATTTTCCTGCCATTGAGGCCAAGATGATGGAGCTTGTCCAGAAAAAGGAGAAACTTGTTCGTCAGGAAATATCAAAGGCGGATGCCCTGAAGTTTTTCGAGGCTCGCGGTCAGTTCTACAAGAACGAGCTGATAGCAGACCTTGAGGATGGCAAGATAACAACCTATACCCAGGGCAATTATACAGACTTGTGCCGTGGTCCGCACCTTGTTGATACATCAGCCATCAAGGCTGTGAAGCTGACTGCTGTATCGGCCGCATACTGGCGTGGCGATGAGAAGCGTCCGCAGATGACCCGTGTGTATGGCATATCATTCCCGAAGAAGAAATTACTGGATGAGTATCTGGTACTCCTTGAGGAAGCCAAGAAACGCGACCATCGTAAGATTGGCAAGGAGATGGAGCTCTTTATGTTCAGCGAAATGGTGGGCAAGGGGCTTCCTATCTGGCTGCCGAAAGGAACCGCTCTGCGTCTTCGCCTGCAGGACTTCCTGTCACGCATCCAGAAACGCTACGGCTATCAGCAGGTAATCACTCCGCATATCGGCTCAAAGCAGCTTTATATAACATCAGGCCACTGGGATCATTATGGCAAGGACAGCTTCCAGCCAATTACTACTCCAGAGGAGGGTGAGGTCTATCTGCTCAAGCCAATGAACTGTCCTCATCACTGCATGATATACAAGTCACAGCCTCGCTCATACCGCGATCTGCCACTGCGCATAGCAGAGTTCGGAACAGTGTACCGCTATGAGCAGAGTGGTGAGCTGCACGGACTTACACGCGTGCGCAGCTTCACCCAGGATGACGCTCATATCTTCTGCCGTCCGGATCAGGTGAAGGGTGAGTTCCTTCGCGTGATGGAGATTATCGAGATTATCTTCAAGGCTCTGGACTTTGAGAACTTCGAGGCTCAGATATCACTCCGCGACCCTAACGACCACGAGAAGTATGTTGGTACCGATGAGGACTGGGAGAAGGCTGAGAAAGCAATTGTTGAGGCTTGTCAGGAGAAGAACCTGCCGGCAAAAGTTGAGTATGGCGAGGCCGCATTCTATGGACCGAAGCTTGACTTTATGGTGAAGGATGCCCTTGGCCGCCGTTGGCAGCTCGGTACCATTCAGGTTGACTATCAGCTTCCGCAGAGGTTTGACCTGGAGTACATCGGCTCCGACAATCAGAAGTATCGTCCGGTGATGATTCACCGTGCCCCGTTCGGCTCAATGGAGCGTTTCGTGGCTGTGCTCATTGAGCATACCGCTGGCAAGTTCCCGCTTTGGCTGATGCCGGATCAGGCCGCAATTCTTCCTATTTCCGAGAAGGCGAACGATTACGCTTACCGGGTAAAGGCCGAGTTGGAGAAGTACGAGGTCCGTGCGTTTGTGGATGACCGCAACGAGAAGATTGGCCGTAAGATTCGCGACAATGAGGTGAAGCACGTTCCGTATATGCTTGTTGTGGGCGAGCAGGAGGCGCAGAATGGCGAGGTAAATGTCCGTAAGCAAGGCGCTGAGAACCTTGGAAATATGAAAATTGAGGATTTCGGTAAAAAAATTGCCGAAGAGGTTAACAATATGATAAATAAATGGTAACTTTGCGCGCTAATTTTGGGCAAGGTAAACAAATTAAGACTTTGTGAATGAAGAATGACAAATTGAGCGATCAGTATCTGGTTAATGATCAGATTCGTGCCAGAGAGGTCCGCATCGTTGGCGATGACATAGAGCCAAGGGTGGTCTCGCTTCGTGAGGCTCTCAGAATTGCAGATGAGATGGAACTTGACCTGGTTGAGATATCACCCAATGCGGTTCCTCCTGTTTGCAGAGTTGTGGATTACTCCAAGTTTATTTACCAACTCAAGAAAAAGCAGAAAGAAGCCAAGGCAAAGCAAGTCAAGATTGACGTCAAGGAGATTCGTTTCGGACCTCAGACCGATGATCACGATTACAACTTCAAGCTGAAGCATGCCATAGGCTTCCTGCAGGATGGCGACAAGGTTAAGGCTTACGTTTTCTTCAAAGGCCGTTCAATTCTCTTCAAGGAGCAGGGCGAGGAGATTCTGGCTCGTTTCGCCAAGGATCTTGAGGAGTACGGCAAGCAGGAGAAAGCTCCTGTTCTGGAAGGCAAGAGGATGACAATCTTCATCGCGCCTATTAAAAAAGGTGCGGCACCAAAGAAGGAAAAGGAGGAGGCCAAGCCTGAGAGTAAGAATTGATACGCGGTTCGCCGCATTTAATAACAATTTAAAGTTTCAACAAAATGCCGAAGACAAAGACTAATTCCGGTTCCAAAAAAAGATTCGCTCTTACCGGATCGGGTAAAATCAAGAGAAAGCATGCTTATCACAGTCACATTCTGACTAAGAAGAGCACCAAGCGTAAGAGAAACCTTGATCATTTCGCAATACTTGATCAGGCTAACAATAAGCAGGTTAAGGATTTGCTTTGCTTGAGATAACAGACTCCGAAGAGATTAGTTAACTTAGTAGAAACCGAACGTACAGCACAAAGAGCTTTTTAAAAAAGACGCTGACATTCAAAAAAGAAAGAAACTATGCCGAGATCAGTAAACCACGTTGCCTCAAGGGCAAAGAGAAAGAGAATTTTGAGCCTCACCAGAGGTTACTTCGGAGCCAGAAAGAACGTCTGGACCGTAGCAAAGAACACCTGGGAGAAGGGTCTGACCTACGCTTACCGCGATCGTAAGGATAAGAAGAGAGAGTTCCGCGGACTGTGGATCCAGCGTATCAACGCCGCTGCCCGTCTTTATGGAATGAACTACTCACAGCTTATGGGTGCAATACACAAGGCTGGTATTGAGATTAACCGTAAGGTGCTTGCCGATTTGGCAATGAACAATCCAGAGGCATTCAAAGCTATTGTCGATAAGGTTAAGTAAGACCTCAAAAAATAGGCAATAATATGTTAAATATGGGAACGGACCACTTGTGGCCCGTTCTTTTTTGTATATTAGCATTCGAAACCGCAACGGGCTAGATTGGGAGACTCATCAATTAAAAAGAAGGAACCGGGATAAGCTCCGCTCTCCAATGGCGGGCCACGCCTTGAAAAAGGTAACTTTATGTCGGTGGATTACAAAGGGGACGGGCACTCAAACCATTTATACTCGGAGTTCTCATCACATCACCGTTGCGGTTTTTTTTCAAAACCGCAACGGTGATAAACCTTTTTTTAGTTTGCTTCCGCAAACGGATTCGCTCCGCTCTTGACGGCGTTACCGCCGTGTTGTAATTGTTTTTTTCAAAACCGCAACGGTGATAAACCTTTTTTTAGTTTGCTTCCGCAAACGGATTCGCTCCGCTCTTGACGGCGCGTTACTTTGATTGCAGGACCCGTTGATAACGGACGGCATTGGCGTTGTGCTGAGAGAGGGTAGTGGCAAAATTGTGATAGCCGGAGAAATCCTCCTTGGCACACATATATAAGTAGTTGTGCCTGGTGTAGTTCAACACGGCGTTGATAGCTGTTGTGCTTACAAAACGAATCGGTGCAGGGGGCAATCCCGCATACTTGTAGGTGTTGTATGGAGAGTCAACCTCCAGGTGCGAGAACAGCACCCGTTTCGGGCGCTCACCGCCAAGTGCGAAAATTACCGTGGGGTCGGCCTGCAGGAGCATCCCCTTGTTCAGACGATTCATATAAAGTCCCGCCACAACGGGCATCTCATCAGCCTTCGCCGTCTCTTCCTCAACTATCGATGCCAACGTAGTCACCTCGTGTGGCGTGAGCCCTATCTTGGCAGCCTGCTCCTGACGGCTGCTCCAGAAACTGTCGCGCTCCTTTGCCATCCTTTTCATAAAAGACTCCACAGACACGTTCCAATACAGCTCGTAAGTATTCGGCACTATCAGCTCAAACACAGTTTCCGGTGTATATCCCAGACTTGCCAGTGATGCGGAATCTGTAAGGAAAGTTTTAATCTGTGCCGAATCTGCCATCAGCTGCGATGCTATGGCGGCAGCCATCTTATCTGTAGTGCGACAACTGTTGATTGTCACTCTTACTGGAGTCTGTGAGCCACTCGAAAGCATCCTCTGAATATCAATTGGCCTGGAAGACTTCTCGATGACATAACTTCCAGTCTTGATATTGTCGTCGTATTTCTTTATTCTCAAAAGCCATTTCAAACCGGTCAGGCTGCCTTTTGGCTCATGTTGCTGAATGTCTTGTACTATCTGGTTGGAAGTCTCTTCTGGTGTAATATATATTCTGAAATCATCAACTGAAATCTGCGGGCTTGCAACCATTGTGCAGCACCTCAGCATTCCGGCCATTACCGCTATTAGGACGCAGCATGTGATGAATGAGGAATACTTCTTGAAAAATCCCATAGAACCACTCTTTTGCAATGTTCTGCAAATTTCGGAAAAAAAACGATATCAGCATCTTGTTTGCCATTATTGAGTCAGGGCAAATTTTGATTATTAAAATAAAATGTAATATCACCAAGAAAAGTTAAAAAATATCTTATATTTGCACGCAATAAAAACCCTACAAAAATGTGTAAACTTACTTACTTTCTGAATTCATTTCTGGCAGCGTTTATTATGCTGTCTTTGAACGCAGTCGGCTGTAGCGCGAAAGATACCGCCGATGCAGGCAATCTGCTCTGGTACGATGCCCCGGCGGAGTCCTGGCTTCAGTCGCTGCCTTTGGGCAATTCACGTATGGGAGCTATGATTTATGGGGGCACCCAGCGAGAGGAGATCCAGTTGAACGATGAGACCTTCTGGAGCGGAGGCCCTCACAACAATAACAGCTCACGCTCGTTGGCGCGTCTCAGCGAGGTGCGTCAGCTCATTTTCGACGGCAAGGAGAAAGAGGCGGAAGACATCATCAACAAGGATTTCATTGTAGGTCCTCACGGAATGAAGTATCTTACATTGGGCAGCCTTTACATTGATTTTGATGGGATAGGCGAGGTGAGTGACTATCGCCGTGAGCTGAACCTTGAGAACGCAGTCAATACAACAACCTACACATCGAATGGCGTGAGCTACACCCGCAGGGCGTTCGCTTCTATTCCAGACAAAGTTGTTGTGGAGAGAATCGAGGCCAGCAGCAAGGGCGCGCTCAATTTCAAGCTCTCATACGATTGCGTGCTTGGCGCTGACGTCAAGGCCGATGGAAATATAATGACAGCAATCATAAATGGTGTTGACCACGAGGGAATAAAGGCCGTACTCAAGGCTGAGTGTCGCATAATGGTTCTTACCGATGGTCAGGTATCTTCCGCCGATGGCACTATATCAGTTGCGGGAGCATCGAACGCCACGCTGCTCATATCTTCTGCCACTAATTTCGTGAACTTTCAGGATGTGAGCGGCGACGCCCACAAGGCAAATGACGAGATTCTCGCCGCGGTAAAAGGACAGAAATTTGATAAACTGCTCAAACGTCATATCTCCGCATATTCCGCACAGTATGGTAGGGTAAGACTGCATCTGGCAGACGGAGAGAACGCTTCTCTTCCTACAGACAAGCGTCTGGAGGCCTGCTATGGCAGCGATGACTACGGTATGGCAGCCCTGATGTACAATTACGGCCGCTACCTGCTCATCAGCTCATCACAGCCTGGCGGACAGGCCGCCAACCTGCAGGGCGTATGGAACAATCAGGCCGATGCTCCCTGGGACGCAAAATACACCATCAACATCAATGCTCAGATGAACTATTGGCCGGCAGAGGTGTCTGGCCTGACAGAGAGCGTGGAGCCACTCTTCTCAATGATACGCGACCTCACTGTGACTGGCGCGGAGACAGCCCGTCAGATGTATGACTGCGACGGTTGGGTAGCTCACCATAATACTGATATCTGGCGCTCATCCGGTCCTGTTGACGGAGCCGCCTGGGGTATGTACGTAAACGGAGGTGCCTGGCTCGCAACACATCTTTGGCAGCATTACCTGTTTACCGGTGATAAGAAATTCCTGAAGGAGTGGTATCCCGTACTGAAGGGTGCCGCCGATTTCTATATGGACTTTATGGTCACAGATCCTAACAGCGGCTATCTTGTAGTAGCTCCTTCCGTGAGCCCTGAGCACGGTGGAGTAGGCAAGCGCTCTAACGTGACCGCCGGTTGCACAATGGATAACCAGATAGTATTTGACGCTCTGAGCAGTGTAGTGATGGCATCGGAGATTCTGGATACTGATGCGGAATACCGCGAGTCTGTCAAGGCCGCCATCGCCAAGATCCCGCCAATGAAGGTTGGTCAGCATGGTCAGCTTCAGGAGTGGATTGAGGATCTGGACGACCCGAAGGATGAGCATCGCCACATATCACATCTCTACGGACTCTATCCATCTAACCAGATAAGCGAGTACTCAACTCCGGAGCTCTTCGAGGGCGCGCGCAATACCCTTATACAGCGTGGCGATATGGCTACCGGCTGGAGCCTCGGCTGGAAGGTCAACTTCTGGGCACGTATGCACGATGGCAATCACGCCTATACCATCCTGAGCAATATGATGCGTCTGCTCCCCGATGGCCCGAGAAATGGTCAGCGTGGCAGATACAACCCGAATGGCCGTACCTATCCGAACCTTTTCGATGCGCATCCGCCATTCCAGATTGACGGTAACTTCGGTGCCGCAGCCGGTATCGCTGAGATGCTGCTGCAGAGCCAGGATGGCGCCGTTCATCTTCTTCCGGCTCTGCCAGACGTATGGGCTGATGGCAGCGTAAGCGGTCTTCGCGCACGTGGCGGCTACATCGTAGATATGGAGTGGGCTGGTGGCAAACTCACCGCAGCCAAGGTTAAGTCAACTATCGGCGGTGTGCTTCGTATCCGCTCGTCTGTTCCTTTGAAGGGCCTGGCCAAGGCAGAGGGCAGCTGCCCCAACAGCCTGCTTGCTCCGGCATACGGATACAAGAGTGGCGATGCCAAGGGCTGCTACGAATATGATATTGAGACAAAACCAGGCAAGACCTATACATTAACAGTGGAATAACCGGCTATCATGAGAAATCTGTATTATTCAATTCTTACACTGTTGCTGATACTCCCATTGGCATCGTGTGGCCAGAAGGAAGTCCGCCTTGATACAAATAACGGCGAGTTGGTTCTCGTGCCGCTCACAGATAACTCAGTCCGCGTTAAGCTTGGAGCTGAGGCCGGCGCACCTCAGCTTGAGGAACTTGTGTATTCAGAGAAAGTACGTACCCCTAAATTCAAAGTTTCCAGGAATGGCGATTGTACCGTACTCACGCTCAAGAACATATCCGTGGAGTACAATCCCGCTTCAGACGTAATCAGTTTCTTCAATGCTGATGGCAGTCTGATTCTCCGCGAGAGCAGCCGTTTTGTGGCATCCTCACAGGTGCAGGGAGTGCCCTGTCTGAGTGTCAGCCAGACCTTTGAGTCGCCCGACGATGAGGTCATCTCCGGTACCGGACAGTTTCAGGACGGTCATCTCAACATCAGGGGCCTGACGCGTCGTCTCACGCAGGTCAACACCCAGATATCCATCCCGTTCATCCTTTCAAGCAAGGGATACGGCTTGCTTTGGAACAACTACGGACTTACCGACTTCAATCCCGCAACCAATAAGGCAGAGCTCTCACAGGCTGTGGCTGAGGGCGAGCAGGTTATTGTAAATGCTACCGGTACCCACGGCAACCGTCGCGAGCGCCGCAGCTTCGGAAACTTCGCCGGTACTCTGACAGTGCCTGAGGACGGTACCTATTCAATACTGCTTGATGTAGGACAGTCAATGGCCCGCAAGCACTATCTGTCAATAGACGGAGAGATATGCATTGACGCCAACAACACGTGGCTGCCTCCAACATCATCCACAATAGTTGAGCTGAAGACAGGTGAGCACGCTATAGAGGTGCGCGGCTCAATGGGCGACCGCCCTGTAGTCAGCTGGCGTAAGGTCGATGCCACCACAACATTCAGCTCTCCGGTGGCCACCGCGCTTGACTACACAGTCTTCGCCGGCAATGCCGACCAGGTGATGCGCTCATACCGCAGCCTTACCGGGCAGGTGCCCCGTATGCCGGAATGGATGTTCGGCTACATTCACTGTCGCGAGCGTTACAATACCCAGGACGAGATTATCGCCAATATGCGTGGCTTCCAGGAGAATGACATTCCTCTGAGCGTAATAGTTCAGGACTGGCAGTGGTGGGGTAAATACGGATGGAACGCAATGCGTTTCGACGAGGACCGCTACCCTGATCCCGCAGCTCTGACAGCCACCCTGCACGAGAACGACGTTCGCCTTATGCTCTCAGTATGGTCCAAGGTTGACAAACCATCCGTCCTGGGACAGCAGCTCAACGAGAACGGCTACTATATAAAAGGTACAGACTGGATAGACTTTTTCAAGCCTGAGGCACGCGATTTCTATCTGCAGAACTTCCTTGACAGTCTGGTACGCTTCAACATCGACGCCTGGTGGTTCGATGCCACTGAGCCTGAGAACGATGACCTGCGCGGCCGCAAGGTAGGCAACGACTCGCTTCCTGGCGAGTTCTATCGCAACGTTTATCCGCTTATGGTCAACCGCACAATGTATGGCGGTCTTATGAAGGCAAAGAAGGGCGAGGAGCCAGTCATCCTTACACGCAGCGCATTCGCCGGAATGCAGAAATATGGTGTAGTCACCTGGTCGGGCGATGTAGGCAACGATATGCGTACGCTCCGTAACCAGATAATCGGCGGTCTGGGCCAGATGGCGTCCGGACTTCCCTGGTGGACATTCGATGCCGGCGGCTTCTTCCGTCCGCAGAACCAATATACCGACTCTGCTTATCAGGAGCGTCTCATACGTTGGGTACAGGTTGCCACCTTCCTGCCGTTTATGCGTGTCCACGGATATATGAGCCAGACCGAGCCTTGGCGTTACAGCCCTCAGACTCAGGAAATAATGACCCGCTACATAAAACTCAGATACGAGCTTCGGCCCTACATAACAGAGTGCGCAAAGAAGGTATCCACAGAAGGATACACCATTATGCGCCCGCTTATGTTCGACTTCGCCGATGATGCCGAGGCACTGAGGCAGGAGTGCGAGTATATGTTCGGCCCCGAGCTGCTTATATGTCCGGTCCTGGAGGAGGGAGCTGACACAGTTCGCGTATATCTGCCTGAGAATGCCGGCGGATGGAAATATTATTGGGATGATACCGCTTATAAGGGCGGACAATATATAGATGTACCTGTCACGTTGGATATTATTCCGGTATTCAGGCGGCAGTGACATATATAGGTTGCCAATAATAACAAATCAATAATAATGGAAAGAAAGAGATCCCCAATCAGAAAACTCGTCTTGTCATCTGCGCTTGCGATGGCTATGACCTCTTGTTTTATGGAACAGTCGCCAGAGACCTACTACACATTCCTCGATGACAATATCGCCAGCTATCTTGAGAAGAGAAGTGATGACTTCAGCATTTTCATTGACATTCTCAAGAAGGCCAATGTATGGGGCGAGTTGAAAACGTATGGCACATACACCTGCTTTGCTCCCACAAACGAGGCTTTCCTGGCTTATTTCGCCGAGAAGGACATCCCGTCTGTTGAGAGCCTCGATTTCAAGGAGTGCGATACAATAGCCAGAACTCATCTGCTTGATGAGTCATACTATACAACTGATCTGCTTGAGGGAGCCTTTCCATCGCCAAACCGTCTGGACCGTTACCTGTCATTCTCGTGCGATTCAGACTCTGTAACCGGTAGACTCTATTACCTGGTTAACAAGACCTCAAGAATGCTTGAACGCGACGACACCGTGCAGAACGGAGTCATCCAGATTGTTGATAAGGTAGTGGTTCCCAGCACGCTGATGCTTCCGGAACTCATAGAGCAGGATACAACCTTGTCCATGTTCTACTGGGCTCTTGTAACAACAAGAATGTGCGACTCACTGGAGGACTATCAGGACCTTACATATCCTACGCCAAGCTACGACTCTATAACCACAGGCGTAAGATACCACACCGGTGATGAGTGGGAGTATGCCATCTTCCCGGAGCATCGTTACTTCAAGCATACCGTTTTCGCCGAGCCTAACAGCGTATTCCGTGCACACGGCATCAATACCACCGACGATCTGGTAAAGCACGCCAAGGAGGTTTACGACAAGTCATATCCCGCAGATGCCGGCAAGTACGATGATGATCCTACTGACCGTCGCAACCCGCTCAACAGGTTCGTGTCGTACCACCTGCTGGAGTTTTATGAGCCATATGACCAGTGGAATGTCACAAACGCGGATCTGGTAAACACCAACTTTATCAGGAGCGAGTGGGACCTTGAGGATTTCTTCGAGACAATGCTGCCTCACTCTTTCATACGTGTCTGCACTCCGGAGCATGCCAATCCGAACGGTATCTATATCAACAGAAAAGGCACACCTAAGAAAAATGTAGTCCGTGGTGTCAGAATGTTCGCTCCGTCAGAGATGGCAGGCATTGTTCAGGATGCCTTGAATGGAATGTACTATTACATAGATGACCTTCTTGAGTACAGCTTTGAGACCCGTAATGAGGCTCTTTGTACCAGAATCAGGTACGACTGCACCACACTGTCGCCCGATTTCGTGAACAGCGGCGGCCGTAACCGTCCTGGTGTTACCGAGTGTACCGGTATGCTGAACGGATATACCAAGAACTGGAAATTCTCTCCCGAGACACTTATGTCCATCCGTAACCGTCACCAATGGTTCTGGAGCTACGAGGGCGACGAGGTAATCCTTCAGGGTATCTACGACGCAACCCTGAAACTGCCGCCAGTACCATACGACGGAACCTACGAGATCCGCATCGGTTATCCGGTAATGGCATCGCGTGGCGTTATCCAGGCCTACTTCGGAAGCGATCCTGACAATATGATGCCTACCGACATCCCAACCGACCTGCGCGTGAGCGGCCCGGACCCCAGCATCGGATGGAAATCTGACGCTGAGCTTGGAGACGAGCTTAATATCAGGATGTACGACAAGGCTATGCGTAACCGTGGCTATATGAAGGCTCCGGCATCCTATCGTCCGTCTGGAGGCGATGTGTTCCGCGACCTCAACTCTATGCTGCGCCGAATCCTTACAACACAGTATATGTCCGCAGAGGGTGACTATTACCTGCGCGTGCGTCAGATTCTCGACAACAATATGGCCGAGATGGTGTACGATTACCTGGAACTTGTACCCAAGGATATATATGCAAGCGATGAGGGAGAGGATAAGTGGTAATTGTGAGAGACAGATTATTAACCTTAAATATGGAATATAGAAAACTTGGAAAGACCGGCCTTGAGCTGTCCGCTCTAGGATTCGGCGCGTCAAGCCTGGGTGGCGTGTTTCATGGACTGAGAGAGGCTGACGGAATCAAGGCTGTTCATACGGCCGTGGACAATGGTATCAACTTTATAGATGTATCGCCATACTACGGACATCTTAAAGCTGAGAACGTGTTGGGCAAGGCTCTGCGCGAGATACCGCGTGACAAATACATCCTCTCCACCAAGGTGGGACGCTACGGTCACGACGGCATCAACACCTGGGACTACAGCGGCAAGAGGGCGCACGACAGCGTCTTTGAGAGCATGGAGCGCCTGGGCGTCGACTACATTGACATCATCAATGTGCACGATATCGAGTTCGCGGATCTGCATCAGGTGGCGGAGGAGACCCTGCCGGCTTTGTGTGAGCTGCGTGACAAGGGCGTTGTAGGTCACGTAGGCATAACCGACCTTCAGCTTGAGAACCTCAAGTGGGTTGTCGAGCATACCCCCGCAGGAACCGTAGAGTCAGTATTGAACTTCTGTCACTACTGCCTGTGCGATGACAAATTGCTTGATTTTCTTGATTTCTTTGAGGAGCGAGGCATCGGCGTAATCAATGCCAGCCCGTTGTCAATGGGCCTGCTGTCAGATTACGGCGCGCCAGACTGGCATCCGGCACCTGAAGGACTGCAGAAAGCCTGCCGCAATGCCGTTGAGTATTGCAAGTCAGAGGGCTATCCAATAGAGAGACTGGCCATGAAGTACAGCGTGTCCAACCCGCGCATAGCATCAACGCTCTTCTCCACAACAAGACAGGAGAACGTGCTGGCCAACCTCAATGCCATTCAGGGTACTCTGCCGGAGGAGCTTGTGAGCAAGGTACGCCAGATAATAGGCGATGAGTTTCGCACCAGTTGGAAAAACTCCTGATGCAAGTGTTTGATTTTTGAATAGAATGAAAGCAATCAGAATACCTGACGTACGTCAGATGGAGGTTGTGGAGCTGCCTGCTCCACTGCCTTGTGATGGAGAGGTGCTGCTTAGAATACAGTACGTTGGTTTTTGCGGAAGCGATTTGAACACATTCCGTGGCAGAAACACCATGGCCAAGCCAAAAGTCATTCCCGGACACGAGATAGGCGCCATAATAGAGGGCTTAGGCAATGGTTGTCCCGATACTTTGAGAGTAGGGCAGACCGTAACAGTCAATCCCTATACAGCCTGTGGCGTATGCGCCTCCTGCCGTAACGGCCGTCCGAACGCCTGCCAGCACAACGAGACACTCGGAGTACAGCGCGATGGCGCCATGCGCGAGTATATCTGTCTGCCTTGGCAGAAGATTATCCCTGTAGGCGATATCTCCGCCCGCGATGCGGCTCTCATCGAGCCTATGAGCGTAGGCTTCCACGCCGTGGCACGCGGATGTGTTACCGATACCGATTTCGTGGTAGTTATCGGCTGTGGAATGGTGGGCTTAGGGGCAGTTATGCGCGCCGTACAGCGTGGTGCCACCGTCATAGCCGTTGACCTTGGTCAGGACAAACTCGATATGGCGCGTCTGGCCGGAGCCACATATTGCATTGACAGCCGTCAAGAAGATGTCCGCGCACGCGTTCGGGAAATAACCGACGGTTATGGCGCCGATGTCGTTATTGAGGCCGTAGGCAGTCCTGTAACATACGTGACAGCCGTCGATATCGTGGGCTTCACCGGCCGCGTGGTATGCATCGGCTACTCCAAGAGCGATGTCTCGTTCCAGACACGTCTCTTCGTACAGAAAGAGCTTGATATCAGAGGCTCACGCAACGCAACCCCTGAGGACTTCCGTGCCGTCATCCGCCTCATGCAGAGCGGCCGCGTTCCTGCAGAGCGCTTCATAAGCGGCATTGTTACTCCTGAGAATGCATTCGACGCAATGAAAAATTGGGAGACAGAACCAGGCAAAGTATTTCGTATTTTGGTTTCCTTTTCTTAAATTTGCAAGGCTAACCAAAACGGTCAAGACTATTAACTAACTAAATTTATATTTTATGATTGACAAACGTAAATCCTTGATTTCCGCAATGAGCGTTCTGCTGGCCCTCGGCCTTGGCGTGAATGCCAATGCGCAGAATTTCCCGCCTATGGGTGGCGGTATGCCAGGTATGCCCGGACAGCAGGCACAGGCAAGACCACAGGGTGCTCCTCAGGGTGCACCGCAGGGCGCTCCTCAGGGAGGAGGCTTCGGTGGCATGAGGCAGGCTACAACCTTCGCCAAGACAGACATCGCTCCGTACTTCACACCTTCAACCAAGAAGGCCGCTACTCCCGATGCCGAGGGTTTCATCCGTCGCTGGATGCTTCTTGAGCCAATCGCAAAACCAAACAGAAGCAACACCGTATTCACCGACAGCTATCTGCGCCAGGAGTTTGGCAAGCAGTATTTCCAGAATCAGCAGACCATCCTGCCGAAGGACGGCGATATGGTAACCGTAGATGGCAAGGAGCTCAAGTGGCATGCACTCGACAGCAAGCTTTACAACGTCAAGCTGTTCCGCTTCGCAACCAGTCTTGCCGACAACGCCGAGCGTTACGGAATCCTCTGCTGGGCAGTTACAGTAATCAACTGCGAGGAGGATATCGAGAACGTACGTCTGGCGGTAGGCTCCAACTCAGCCTCAATGTGGTGGCTGAATGGTGAGGAGGCTGTTATCCTGTCAGGTGACAGACGTATGGTAGCCGATGATGCCACATCAAAGCGCCTTACCCTTAAGAAGGGCAAGAACGTAGTCCGTGGCGTTGTCATCAACGGTCCTGGCATGAGTGACTTCTGCGCCCGTTTCATTGATGAGAACGGCCAGCCGGTCAAGAACATCACAATCACAAACGAATAATTCCGAACTGATATGAAAAGACAAAATATTCTGGGTCTTGCAGCCCTTTTCGCTGCGGCATTTACAGTAAATGCTTCAGCACAGGTGGGAGCTCCTTTCATTCACGACCCATCTACAATCGTAAAGTGCGACGGTAAGTACTATACATTCGGAACCGGTGGTGGCGGCCTTATCTCAGAGGACGGCTGGAACTGGCACAGTGGCGCACAGCGTCCCGGTGGCGGCGCCGCTCCTGATGCAATGAAGGTAGGAGACCGTTATCTCATCATCTACGGCTCAACCGGTGGTGGTCTTGGAGGCGGTCACGCAGGCCGTATCAACACAATGTGGAACACCACACTCGATCCTCAGTCACCAGACTTCAAGTTCACCGAGGCTGTGGAGATAGCATCATCAGAGATTGACGAGGATTGCGATGCAATCGACCCGTCAGTACTTCTTGACCCGACTACAGGCCGTATGTGGGTATCATACGGAACATATTACGGCTTCATCCGCCTCGTGGAGATTGATCCTAAGACCGGTGAGCGTGTAAAGGGCAATGTGGCAAAGGATATCGCCATCGACTGCGAGGCATCAGCACTGATTTATCGCAATGGCTGGTACTATCTGCTTGGCACACACGGAACCTGCTGCGACGGTGTGAACTCAACATACAACATCGTTGTAGGCCGTTCAAGAGACGTTACAGGTCCTTATCTTGACAACATGGGCCGCGATATGCTCAAGGGCGGTGGCAAGATGGTTGTAGCCGCTGGCGACAGAAAGACCGGTGCTGGTCACTTTGGCCGTTACATCGAGGAGGAGGGCGTCGAGAAGATGTCATTCCACTGGGAGGCTGACTATGATCAGGGTGGCCGCAGCGTGCTGGCTATCCGTCCTCTTCTCTGGAAGAACGACTGGCCATACGCAGGCGAGCTCTTCAAAGAGGGTACATACGAGATTGAGTCAGAGCGTAGAGGCTATGCCCTGGAGCTTGCCGTTGACTTCGTACGTCAGAACGCAGGCCGTGGTATGGGTGGTATGTTCGGTGGCGGCGCAGCTACATCAGCTCCGCAGGCACTCGAGGAGCAGACTCTCCTTGACGTCTATGAGACCTGGCCAAAGGGCGACATCGAGCTTCGTATAGGTGACTATATGTTCCGTCCTCACCAGAAGTGGACAATCACCGCAGTTCCAGATGCTGGCGGCTACCTTGGCGGTCAGTACTACAAGATCACCATCGCCGGTACAAAGCGCGCTCTTGCCGCTACCGCAGACCGCGAGGTTATCTCTGTTCCTCAGTACACTGGCGCTCCTGAGCAGCTCTGGAGAATCGAGCAGCTCACTGATGGAACCTATCGTATCATGCCGAAGCAGGTTCCTGGCTGCGATGAGGAACTCGTGCTGATGTCATCAGGCGACAGCACCCCGTCACTTGGCAAGTTCGATATGAGCAGCGACAACTACAAGTGGAATTTCAGAAATCATTAATACAGACAGTCGGTCATTAGCCTCTGGCTATTTGATTGAATGAATTTTTATAGAATCCGGGCGGAATTTCCGTCCGGATTCTTAATTTTGCAGTAGATTAATCACTGAAACTTAAAAGATATGAGAAAAGTATTGTTTTTCGCTGCTCTCGCACTTGGCATCACAGCCAGTGCAAAGCAGAGCGTCACTGTCAACGTTGAGGCAGACAAACCAGGTCCAACCATCAACAAGAACATCTACGGACAGTTCTCCGAGCATCTGGGAACTTGTATCTACGGTGGTCTCTGGGTAGGTCCGGAGTCCAGTATTCCAAACACAAACGGCTATCGTAACGATGTGCTGAACGCTCTCAAGGAACTTCACGTGCCATTGATGCGCTGGCCGGGCGGCTGCTTCGCCGATGAGTATCACTGGCAGGACGGCATCGGTCCTAAGGAGAACCGTCCGCGTATGGTCAACAACAACTGGGGCGGCATCGTTGAGGACAACAGTTTCGGCACGCACGAGTTCCTGAACCTGTGCGAGATGCTCGACATCGAGCCATACATCAGTATGAACGTAGGCAGCGGCTCAGTAGAGGAGGCCGCCAAGTGGGTAGAGTATATGAACGCCGCCGACGGCCCAATGGCCAAGATACGTAAGCAGAACGGTCGCGAGGAGCCATGGCACGTACACTACATCGGTGTTGGCAACGAGGCCTGGGGTTGTGGAGGCAATATGCGTCCGGAGTACTACTCAGACATCTTCCGTCGCTATCAGACCTATATGCGCGACTACAATGGCACGCATCTCACCAAGATTGCCAGCGGCGCAAGCGATTACGACTATGAGTGGACCGAGGTCCTGATGGACCGCATCGGCAGCCAGATGAACGCCGTATCACTGCATTACTATACAGTAGCAGGCTGGGAGGGCAGCAAAGGCTCTGCCACTGATTTCAGCAAGGACGACTACTACTGGTGTCTGGGCAAGGCCCTCGGCATCGAGCCTGTCATCCAGAAGCATCTTGACATAATGTCAAAGGCAGATCCTACCAACTCCATACCTCTCTACGTTGACGAGTGGGGCACCTGGTGGGATTCCGAGCCTGGCACACAGCTCTATCAGCAGAACACAATGCGCGATGCCTTCGTAGCCTCTCTTTCGCTCGATGTGTTCCACAAGTATGCAGACCGCATCCAGATGACCAACATCGCTCAGGTTGCCAACGTTCTTCAGTCAATGGTTCTTACCAAGGACGACAAGATGGTACTTACTCCTACCTACTTTGTATATAAGATGTACATCCCGCATCAGAATGCAAAGGCTCTGGCCACATCCATTGATGGCTGCGCAGTCAAGCTGGTACGTAACGAGCGCTTCAAGAACAACCCGTCGGAAGGCGCCACACGTCCTCTGCCACTGCTTAGCGCAACCGCATCTAAGGCTGCCGACGGCAAGATTCATGTATCGCTGTCAAATGTCAATGCCGACGAGGAGCAGGAGGTAACCGTAAGCCTTAACGGCTTCAAGGCAAAGAAGGTGACCGGCCAGATACTTACATCAGGCGCCATCAATGACTACAACAGCTTTGACAACCCCAATAAGATTGGCATCAAGGAGTTCAAGGATGTCAAGATTGCAAAAGACGGCACAATCACACTCACAATGCCTGCACTCAGCATCATCGCTCTTGAGGTTGAGTAACTCATAACCACAGATAAAAGAAACCGGGCTGTTCCAGAATTGAGGGACAGCCCGGTTTCTTATTGTATAGTTACAGTCTTATGCCTTCTGCCTCAAACGTGGCAGATTAAACACAATAGACACAATCAGGAACAATGACAGCAAAAACGCGTAGAACATATAAGGAATGGCCGACGCAGCCGATATCCCTGCAAACGCGGCGGCTACCATCGTATGCATGCTGTAGGGCAGCAGCTCAAGCGCTATGCACGAGCTTGTGTCCATAAGGCTGGCCGCCTTTCGCGAATCAACACCATACTTCTCGCTAAGCTCCTTGACTATCGATGACACGCTCACAATGGCAATAGTGTTGTTCGAAGTGCACACACAGATAAGTGCCGTAAGCAATGCAATACAACACTCGGCGCTTTTCCTTGATTTCACGAATTTTGTGCATATTGACACAATGAAATCCAGACCTCCGTTGTGAGTTATGAGAGCCATTGTACCGGCTGCTAATATCACAATAATAATGATTGACCCCATTCCGTTCACTCCGGCCTCCATCGCGCTGGTCCATCCAATAAAGTCAAACTCACCCATCGCCATACCCATAATACCGCATATAAGTGCGCCGGTAAGCAATGTAATCAGCACATCGCATCCACAGATAGACAAGACAATTACAAGTATGTATGGCAGGATCTTAATGCCTTGAGCGGTATTCTCTACATCAATGCTTCCCGCGCCACGTCCAAGATAGTAGTATATTATGATAGTGACAATGGCGGCAGGCAATGCTATCCACAGGTTCACCTTAAACTTGTCGCTCATCTTACAGCCTTGCGTGCTGGTAGCAATGATGGTGGTGTCCGATATGAAAGACAGGTTGTCGCCGAACATAGCACCGCAAACCACAATGGCGCAGAACAGAGCCGGGTTGCCGTCAGTGGTCTGGCAAATGCCTATCGCAATAGGGCAAAGCGCCACAATAGAGCCAATGCCCGATCCTGTTGCCATAGATAAAAGGCATCCGGTAATGAAAAGACTCACAAATATCAGCTTAGGCGGCAGGAATGACAGGATTATGTTCACCGTGGCGTCAATACACCCCATAGCCTCGGCGCTTTTGGCAAATGCTCCGGCCACGATGAATATGATAATCATAAACACAATCTTGCCGGTGCCGGCGCCACGCGCGAATACGCGCACCCTGTCCGGAAGGCTCAGCCCCTTGGTAATGGCTACCGCATAAATGGCTGCAAAAAGAAACGAGATGGTAATGGAAACCTTGGATATGTCTCCGCAAATAAGAGCGGTTCCCAGAAAGAATACCAAAAAGAATAGCAGCGGACTAATCCCCAACAGTCCTTTCCTGTCAATACTCATCGCTTACTTCTCTTTCTTGTATTCAGCGTCAAGCTCTTTCGTGACTTGCTCAACAACCTTCTTCTCGGCCATCTCGCCCGTGATGGTCACGCGTGCGAATGTGTTGTCCTTGTCTTTTGAGTTGTAGTTTATGGTAACAACCTTGCGGAACACTCCCGGACGGCGGGTAGTACCATCGTACGATACCTTGATGGAGTCAGTCTCACCCGGTGCTATCTCGCGCTTCGGATACTCCGGCACTGTACAGCTGCACGATGCATACACATCTGTCAGAACCAGATTCTCATCGCCTGTGTTGGTAAAGCGGAAGTAAGTGGATACATTCCCGTGCTCCTGGTCAAATATTCCGAAATTATGATCAGTCTTCTCAAACGTGAGAACAGGACCCTTTTTCTGTGCAAAGGCTGCCATAGCCAGGCAAACCATAATAGCAGCTAATGTTACTTTCCTTTTCATGTCATTTAATTTTGTTGCGAAGATATGCATTTTTATTAAATCTTTGTACCTTTGATAAGTATAAACCGAAAAGGATTAATAATAAGCTATAATTATGTTTGAAGACAAGGATTTGGCGCTTTTTGCGGCAAAAGGCAAGAGCGTGGAGCAGGTAGAGAGTCTGTTGGAGAATTTCAGGAACGGTTTCCCGTATCTTGAGCTGAAGGCGGCGGCATCGGAAGACAACGGAGGCATAATGGTAACATCGGCAGCACAGCAGGCTGAGTACATCAGCGCCTGGGAGGAGTATCGTTCCCTCAATCACAAGATAACCAAGTTCGTGCCCGCCTCAGGAGCCGCCAGCCGTATGTTCAAGGACCTGTTCGCGTTCCTCAGCGCAGACTACAGCGAGCCGCAGACCGCGTTCGAGAAAAAGTTCTTTCAGGAGATTGAGAACTTTGCATTCTATGCCGATCTGAACTCCGCCTGTGCCCGAAACGAGGGCAAGGGCGTGGCGTCACTGCTGGCTGCCGGCGAATACAAGGCCGTGGTGTCCAACCTGCTCGAGTCCAAGGGACTCAACTACGGCGCACTGCCAAAGGGCCTTCTCAAATTCCATAAGTACGGAAAGAGCGCGCGCACTCCGTTAGAGGAGCATCTGGCCGAGGGCGCATTGTACGCATCTGGCGCAGACTCACACGTAAGCCTTCACTTCACGGTGTCGCCAGAGCATCGTCCGCTGTTCCAGAAACTGGCATCGCAGGCCGGAAAGGATATGAGCGAGAAATACTCGCTCGCATATGACATCAGCTTCTCCGAGCAGAAACCCAGCACCGACACCATAGCCGTCGATGCGTCGAACCAGCCCTTCCGCAATGACGACGGCTCAATCTTGTTCCGTCCGGGAGGCCACGGCGCCCTCATCGCCAATCTCAACGAGATAGACTCCGACATCGTCTTCATAAAGAATATAGATAATGTGGTGCCCGATCATCTGAAGGACGATACCGTAACCTATAAGAAACTCATTGCCGGAATTCTGGTAACACTCCAGCAGAAGGCTTTCACATATCTGCGCCTGCTTGACTCGGGCAATTACAACCGTGGTAAGCTGCAGGAGATCGCATCGTTCCTTGAGAATGCTCTCTGTTGTCAGAAAGACGGAATAATGGAACTGTCAGACCGCGAGCTGGCCAAGTATCTGCACGGCAAGCTTAATCGCCCGATGCGTGTGTGCGGAATGGTACGCAACGTGGGTGAGCCAGGCGGCGGCCCGTTCATTGCCCGCTGCAAGGACGGCTCCTTCTCGCTTCAGATTCTTGAGAGCTCGCAGATTGATATGGCAGACCCGGAGAAGAAGCGTATGTTCAGCAATGGCACTCACTTCAACCCTGTTGACCTTGTCTGTGCCCTTCGCGACTACAACGGACAGAAATTCAATCTGCCGCAGTACGTTGACCCAGCCACCGGCTTCATCTCCAGCAAGTCCAAGGGTGGCCGCGAACTGAAGGCCCTTGAGCTGCCCGGCCTCTGGAACGGCGCAATGAGCGACTGGAACACCATCTTCGTAGAGGTTCCACTCTCCACCTTCAACCCCGTCAAGACCGTCAACGACCTTCTCCGCTCCCAGCATCAATGAATCACCGGGGACAGGTTCCAAAGCCGCAGTCAGAGCCTAGCCCCAAAGGCAGCCTCTGACTGCGGCCTTGATACATAACGCAGAAAATCACCTCTATTTTTTTGGTAAGGTGAAAGAAGGAGGGTATAGATGGGGTGGAAAGATGTCTGGTTTACCGCCAAAAAAAAGATTCGGAGCAGAACTTTGTTCTGCGACTAAGCCCTCCCACAGGGGAGGGTTTGGGAGGGGGTAGAAAGATGTCTGGTTTACCGCCAAAAAAAGAGCAGCCTCAGCTGCTCTTTTTTTGAGCGGTAAACGGGGCTCGAACCCGCGACCTTCGGCTTGGGAAGCCAACGCTCTACCAACTGAGCTATTACCGCGATTGCACCGCGAAGATAATGGTTTTTATTTACTGGAGCAAACCCTCCGCCTTTTTATTTGATATCCGTAACCGTCAGGGTGCGGCCCGAGACCGTAAAGTGAACGTCAACCCCCTGATACCTCATACCATACACCCGCTCCGGATCATCCTGATAGTGCGGTCGCGGGTCCTGCGCCAGAATATCTCTGATTGTTTCAATAGCCTGCTCCGGGAATCCCTCCGGCAGATTGGCTACAACCCCCTCAGGTGTCACCACATCAAGAGACTGCCCGTAAGTCTGCGCCGTAAAGCCATCAGTGGCATCAGTGCGGCAGTCCGTGAACGGAATATACGGCTTGATATCATAAATAGGAGTGCCGTCCATCAAGTCCGCTCCCGCCACGTGAAGCACAGGCCCCTCAGGCCCGCTGAGCTCAATGCTCTCCAGCCTTACGCACGAGAGACCGATAGGATTGGGGCGGAAAGGAGACCGTGTGGCAAACACACCCATTCTGGTGTTGCCTCCCAGCCTGGGCGGACGCACCGTAGGACTCCATCCCGTGTCCGGCCGTATCGCCTCCGAGAACTCCCAAAGCAGCCAAATGTGCGAGAAACCCTCCAGCCCGCGAAGCGCGTCGGCATTGCGATACCTGGGGCAGAAAACAATCTCCGCCTTATCAGACTCTATCAGACCGCTCTGCCTTGGTATTCCGAACTTATCGGTAAATCCGTTTCTTATTATGGCAATATGCTCCATCCCCACTTGTTTTTGCGAAAGTACCAATTTTTTCCTAATTTTGTGAGTTACGCTACTCATTAAAGACGCGATATGAGGAGAATCCTATGCACGCTCATTGCCTTGGCCTGGGTATTGATGGCATATCCTGCCGGAGAGTGTCAGGAATATGCGGGTGGCTCCCGCTATGAGAACACCGACCGCAGGCTGTATAAGGATTGCCTCTTTGATTGCCTGGCAGACTCATTAGACGGCAACTGCGTCTTCCAGAACTGCTCATTCCAGAACATCGGCAACGCGCCTCTGCTGCACTCTCGCGGCACCGGAGTGGTGTTCCTTGGCTGCAATTTCACAGCCGGGCAGGACAATATCCCAACCGTGTATCTCACCGATGGCGGCGCGCAGGCCGCTCTGGTTGATTGCTCCTTCAACGGCGGCATAGACAGCGTGGCGTGGGCCTCCAGTTCCGATAATCACCTGAAATACTATCAGTACAATGTCACCCTCAATGGCTCAGAACTCATAGTGGGCGACACACTGCAGACCGTCTGTATGGATGGCTTGCCACTGCTCGATGCCTATCGCTTCAGCCTGTATGGCTGTGACTACTACAATCTGTATAACCTCTTGTCAGGCTTTGACGGCTGGGACCCCACCGGCCAGGAGCCCGTAGTACGTGCGGCCGAGGAGTATTACTCACGCCGCCTTACCGGCATTCCAGTGTCAATGCAGCTTGCCACAGACAGCTACCTGCTCACCGCAGGCCAGGAACCAACGGTCGTCACTTTCCAGGCAAAGCTTATGAGCGGCCAGAACGCATCGCCTCAGATGGTGGGCTGGATGCTTTCCAATGAGGACGATGCCGCCATCTCCGAGCCCGGGGTAGCAGACAACCGCTGTCCCGTTTACAGCATGTCTCAAAAGGAGCAGAACAGCACCGCTATGCTTCAGGCAGTATCGGAATCGGGCCTTGAGGCATCAATTCCTCTTACATTGCGGGCAGAGCTGCTCGCAGCGCCTCAGTTCATCGAACGTCCGCACATAGAAAAGGAGGGTGGCAAATATGTGGTGCGCTATAAGCTTGACTTGCAAGGGCATTGTGACGAGTCCCGCATCATCTGGAGTGAAATCAGCAACAGTGGCGACAGTCGCAATATCCGCAATTTAGTCACAACGAGTGCTGAATACTCAAATTCCTATACTCCCACACCGGAGAATGCAGGCAAATACCTGACCGTGCGTGTAGATGTCCGCAGCAACCGCAGCAATTACGGTCAGGCCGCCACTTGTGTCACCTCAAAACCGGTACCTGCGGGTATGGCCCGTATAGGCAGAAAACGCTGAATGCCATGAGACGCCTTTCCGTAATATCAGCCCTGCTCCTGCTGCTTCCGCTGCTCCTCACTGCACCGGTCAGTGCCAGACGCTCATCCAACACCCGTGCCGACAGCCTTAATCAGGTGGCTCAGGGCTGGTTCCCGGTCAACCTTGACTCAGCGCAGTATTACGCCGAGTCTGCATCGTACTTGTCCGGCCGTCACTCCCAGTCGCGTTACGTGGCCGCCAACACCCTTGGCGACATCGCCTTCGCGCGAATGAACTACGTTGAGGCATCGTACTGCTACGAGTCGGTATTGAAGCGCAGCCGCAGCAGGGTGGAGTGGCTGAAGGCCTATGTGGGAATGATGAACATCTGCCAGCGCATATCAGACAATATGTCCTTCTATCAGTACCGCGACAAGGCGCTTCTTGAGCTGCGCGGAATAAAGGACGAGCTCGGGTCGCTCTCGCCGGTTGAGCGGAACAGCGTGGCGCTTGCCGAGGCCGACCTCCGCATAATCTCCGCCACCTATTTCTCTGTAGTGGAGCAGGGCGGGCAGGCGCGTCAGGAACTCTCCAGAATTGAGGCCGCGAACATACAGCATATTGACACACTGCGCTTCTTGCGTATCAATATGCTTGCCGGAAACGGACGTATGCGGTATCTCTCAGACATATACCTTACGGCCGAGCGCAACGGCTATGTCTGCCAGAGTGCCATCGCGCTGCAGGGGATGGCATCCACGCTGATGGCTTTGCCCCCTGACGACGCATCGCCCTTGTCACCAAGGATCACCGCCGCCATCAACCCCACAGGCCTGCCCCGCGACCTTCTTGTTGAGCAGCTGTTGCTCAAGGCCTTGCAGCAGTTCCTGCAATACGGCTCAATGTATGGCGCCACGGAGACATATTGCCTGCTTGGTCAGTACGCCAACGAGTGCGGCGACTTTGCGGGTGCCATAAAGTGGCTTGAGAAGGCCCTCGATATAATCAACACCTCGCGCGATGTGGCTATGTCCGGCATTGACAACCTGCCGTATCTGGAAAGCTGCCGTTCCGACACCGTGGTCGTTGAGAACGCCTGGGTTGATCAGGTGCCCTGGATAGCGGTGCCCGAGTGTATGAGCCGTATCCGTGAGCAGCTCAGCATCGCCTATTCAGGCATAGGCGATATGGCGGCATCGTTCTACAACCGCAACGTGTATCTGGAGCTGCAGAAGACCATCCGTCTGGACCGTCGCTACGAGGCGCGGCAGCATCTGTTGCGCAGAATGAACCGCTCGCTCATCATCGCGCTTGCGGGCGTGGTGCTCAGCATCGTACTCCTGGCGTTGCTGCTCGTTCCGCTTCTTCGTGCGGTGGGCAAGCGCAATATCCGATATAAAAAGGTTAATGAGCACCTTATGAGCCTGTGTGGCGATATCCTTACAGCCAGACCAGAGGAGGGTCAGACTATGTCGGCCTGCCTCACACGTCTGCTCAACAGCGGGCTTGCTCCGCTCATAGGCAACGGAAACACTGTGATAGAGCAGGATGGCGATTTTGTGCGTCTTGTCTGGCAAGGCAGCCGTCTGCGTGCCGACTCACAGATGCTTATTGACACCGTCACCCCGTTTGTCTCGGCCTCCCTTCAGAGCGCCGGAGTGATAGAGGACATCGGCGAGCGCCAGATCATAGCCGGCAAGGAGCATCACATAGCCTTGCGCCACGCCGCCGAGAACAAACGCCAGAACATCATCCGCAGGACTTGCTGCTCGGTTATGTCAGATTGCCTGCCGCTCATTGACAGGATGGTTGGCGAGACCTCCAGGCTCAAGGCGGGCGATGAGAGCTTCGCGCACCACTTGGAATATATTGCCGAGCTTGCAGAGCGGACCGGCCAGTACAACGCCCTCCTCACACAGTGGATAAGGATGTGTCAGGGCGAAGTGAGCCTGCATATCGAGAATTTCGCGCTGCAGCCACTGCTCAACATCATCAGCCACGGCAGCCACAGCTTCCAGCAGAAAGGCATCAGGCTTGAGGTAGGGCAGACCGACTGCATTGTCAAGGCCGACCGCGCGCTCACCCTGTTTATGCTCAACACGCTCGTTGACAACGCCCGCAAGTTCACACCGCAGGGTGGCAGTGTGTCAGTACAGGTGCAGAGCTCGCAGGATTGGGTTGAGCTCTCCGTGTCCGATACAGGCATCGGCCTTACCGACAGCGATATAAACAAGCTCCTCAACGAGAAGGTCTATGACCCGCAGAGCATCGGCAGGCAGGATGCCGGCCATTCCAAAGGCGGCGGCTTCGGCCTGATGAACTGCCGCGGCATCATTGAGAAATACCGCAAGAGCGGCCCTCCGTTCGACTGCTGCTCGCTTGGCATCACCAGCCAGCCGGGGCAGGGCAGCCGCTTCAGCTTCCGCCTGCCAAAGGGCATCCGCCGCACGCTCCAGCTTATCATCCTGCTTCTCTTGCCGGCCGGACTCCGTGCCCAGAACGACAACGCCCTGCTCGATGCCGCATACACCTTCGCCGACTCGCTCTACGAGTGCAACGTCCGCGGTGAGCACAGCCTTGCCCTGCAGTACGCCGATCTGGCTATTGACTGCCTCAACGAAGACTACACCGCCCTTACCGGCGATACCGCCTGCCTGGCCAGCCTGCTCTCCACAGCCGCTCCCGCCGAGCAGACCTGGCTGGCACAAGGCTTCGGCACCGACTATCAGACCATCCTCTGGATAAGGAACGAGGTAGCGGTAGCCGCCCTGGACAGTTACGATATGGAGCTGTACAAATACAACAACGATGCCTACCTCACGCTCTTCCGCCTTTTCTACAGCGAGAAAGTCCTTGAGCGCGACTGTCAGCAGCTCCAGCGCTCCAACAGCAACGTGCGCATCGCCATCCTGCTCATCATCGTGGCCATCCTGCTCTTTGCCATCCTGCGTCTGGTGCTCTACTCGCGCTACTGGCTCCGCTACCGCAGCGACACCCGCCAGATAATGAGGCTCACCGGCTCCATCTCATCGCTTCTCTCCGATGCCGTGAGCCGTGGCGACTACAACCTTCGCCAGCTCACCGACAACCTTGCCGGCATCATCTGGCCCGAGCTCAGGCTTATGATGAACGTGGAGAGCCTCACATTAAGTATAACCAGCGATGACGGGCGCTTCACATCCACCCGTGGCAAAACAGATACCCCTTCCGGCACCGAGGTTACCATCCCGATGACCCTGCTCCGCGATGACTCTCAGACCGAGGTGGGCAATATGACAGTGCGCCTGCGCGATGGCGGCGACGAGAACGACCGTATGGCCTGCCATACAATAGCGCGCTATCTGGCCGTGTCCGTGCACAACTGTATGCTCCGCCTCTCGTCTGGCTACCGCAGCCTGGAGCAGATGCGCGAGGAGTCGGAGCGACTCGCCCTTGAGGACAACCGCCTGCACGTTCAGAATATGGTGCTCGATAACTGTCTCTCCACTCTGCGTCACGAGACTCTCAGCTACCCGTCGCGCATAGAGCTGCTAGCCGGACAGATGCTCCGTGGCGAGGGCGATACCGCAGGGAGCATCAGCTACCTGAACGAGCTGGTGCTCTATTATCGCGAGATATATGATATACTCAGCCGCAACGCATCGCGCCAACTGGGCTCCGCAGCATTCAAGGTTGAGAGCGTGTCCGTAAGCGACCAGTTCGCCGCAATCCGCCGGAAGTACGCCACCCGCCTGCCGGATGGTATCAGCCTCAGTGTGGCCCCCGATGCTCCCTGCTGCCGTGCCGATTCCGTGCTGCTGCTCCTGCTCCTTGAGAATCTGGTGGAGCAGGCTCTCACATATCCCTGCGCGGGCGCTCTCTCGCTGTGTGCCGAGCCCGATGGCGATTTTGTCCGCATCGTCTTTGAGGACAGCCGCACAGACATCCCGCAGCAGAATCTTGGAATGATGTTCACGCCTCTCTGGCAGCAGGACAACTTGCGCTATGCCACCTGCCGTCAGATAATACGCCAGATAGACGAGTCTATGGACCATCCCGGCTGCCGCATCAACGCGGAGCCTCGCCGTGGCGGTGGAGTTACAATATGGCTTACGCTTCCAATGCAGAGCCAGAACCAGTAAATGCAGAATATGGAAAAGTTTTCAATTATAGTAGTAGAGGATGTGGCCCTTGAGCTGAAGGGCACACTCTCCATCATCAAATCCGAGCTTCCCGAGGCTCAGGTGGCAGGTACTGCAATGTCGGAGTCTGAGCTCTGGCCTCTGCTTGCATGTACTCAGGCGCAGCTTGTGCTTCTTGACCTAGGGCTGGGCGGCTCCACCACTGTCGGAGTGGATATCTGCCGCCGCATCCGCAAGGAGTATCCGCAGATTAAGGTACTGGTCTTCACCGGCGAGACTCAGAACGAGAAACTGTGGGTCGATGTGCTTGAGGCCGGTGCCGACGGCATCTCCCTGAAGACTGGCGAGATGCTTACCCGCAGTGTGGTGATGGATGTCATGTCGGGCCGTCGTCCGGCGTTCAACCAGCCGGTGCTGGACCGCATTATGGAGCGGTACATCAAAGCCGTGCGCCAGGACAACTCCAGCCGCGATGCGGCCATCAAGTACGATATCGATGAGTACGATGAGCGTCTTCTCCGTCATCTGGCGCTAGGCTACACCAAGGATATGATAAGTGACCTTCACACTATGCCGTTCAGCAGCAAGTCTATCGAGAAGCGTCAGACTGACCTTGTGAGCCGTCTTTTCCTGCCCAGCGAGGGCAATGTGAATGTGGCGCGTCTTGTCACCCGTGCCATTGAGCTGCATATTATCGACCCTGAGAGACTTGAGCCCGATGAGTAACCGCCGTTTCCATCTTCCGCACCCGGCTGTGGTCTATCTGGCCGCTCTACTGGTGGTGGTACTGCTTTCCTGGACGGGCGGTATGTATGACTTGCGCGGGGTGGGGCGCAGCGACGGTGCTCAGCTTCGCAGTCTGCTCGACGCTCAGGGCATTCGCTGGATGCTCAGCAACTCGGCGCGCTCTATGGCGGCGGCCCCTGTCGGGAATGCCATTCTGCTGCTGTCGTGCCTGGGCATTTTCTCAAAGAGCGGGCTGAGCGATGCCTTAGGGCGTCTTTTGCGCAAGGGCTACATCGCATACAAGGAGCGGATGGCGCTGCTTCTGGCGGGCGTGCTTTTCGTGGCTATTCTGGCTCTCACGCTGATTGGCGTGTTTGGACGCGATCACCTGCTCAGTGGGTTGTCGGGAGGCTTGCTGCGGGGGCCGCTTTTGGATGGGTCGGTGTTCCTGCTCTTCCTGGCGGTGGCTGTTCCGTCTGTTGTTTACGGGCTTACGGTGTATCGCCTTCGCAATGTTGATGACATCATCAGCGGTATGGTGAGTCTTTTTGCTCCGCTTGCGTCGTTCTTTCTAACAATGCTCATCGCATCGCAGCTCATTGCCGCCTACGATTACTCCGGGCTCAGCGCGCTGCTTCCCGTCACCCCTCCCATCGGTGCAGCAATCCGCTTCTTTATCTGGTGGCTTCCCCTTCCCCTGATCTTCCTCCGCAAGTGAATCAGTGGGGGCAGGTACATGTGATTCAGTAATTGCTGATGTTGACGAGCCGTTGCGGTGATTGGTTTTTCCGACCGCCGCTCACTTCGTGAGCTCTCCTTGCTTACGTTTACATCATCAGGAATTGCCTTGAGTAGAGGCAGTCGTCTTATTTGAGTATGGTAAGCCTTGCCTCAATTGAATTGAGTAATTGACCTACCTTGTCGATGTATGGCTCAATATCCTCCTTGGAGGTGCTGAATGCACAATTGTAGTCCGCTTCCTCGCGAAGGCTTTCCAAACGTGATAATGTTTTGCCATCTTCAACGGAGAATATGCCGGTTTTTACATAGTACAGTCCGGAAATGGCAATCAGCCGCTATGAGTGGATGTCTTATGACCATCATTCACCAATAATGCGAGTATACCCAGTCAGAACCCTCATGGTAGTCACCTCTGGCACGGGAACCATACAGCCAGACATTGCTGCCGGCAGGAAGGCATTTTTCTGCCAACTGATGAATACGATCCAGTATTATCTGTTCTTTTGACATAATCAGGATAAGTGAATTTCTGTGCTAAGGTAAGGTCTTATTTTGGCTAACCCGAAAAAGTGTGGGGACTTTTGCGGAGAAAAATCATTCGCGTTACGCTTCAAGGCCGCAGTCAGAGACTATTGCAGCAAGGCCGCAGTCAGAGACTGTCTTTGGGGCCAGGCTCTACGAAGCCTACTCGCTACGCCGTGAAATGCTGAAACGCGGAACTCGCTAACGCTCAGACATCCGCGTTTC
>JAZLLE010000061.1:0-10164 GCA_045597985.1 Bacteroidaceae bacterium
TGCCATGTCAGTGATAACAACCTTATTTTGTTTTGCAATCACTAAGTTAGGTGAAATTTCTGACATTGTCAAGGCCTGATAAGCCTTTGTTTATCAGGCCGTTTGACAATCTTTTACGAAAAATGTTGCGGAATTAAGGGATAAGCATTCGGATTCACTATCGGGAATGGACGAGCCCACGCTTTCAGCATCACGTCCTGAACAACATCCTTGGCCTCCTCGCTATCCATTAATATGGAACAGGCGAATCGCCACAGGCTGTCAAGCCGTTCTTTGCTGAAAATTTCCTTCTTTCCCGAAAACATACACTAATAAGACGAATCAGACATTCAAAACGCAACACAGATGTAAAGAAAAAAGCCTTGACTACAACTTTTTGTCATAGTCAAGGCTTCTATTTCCGTATAAGAGCTTATTAATAGACCTTCACCTTTGCGGCAGCGGCCTTGCACTTGTCGCGAAGAGCATTAAGATCACTGCCCTTAGGAGCATAGCAAACCACAACGCCCATACGACGGTTCACGCGGGTTGTGGGTTTGCCAAATATGCGAAGGTATGTGTTTGTCTCTGCGCAGACCTCTTCCTCGCCACTGTACTGTGGTTTCTCCTGGCTTGCTATTGGTGAGAGAATCACGGCACTTGCGCCACAGCGCTCAAGTGTAATCTCCGGAATAGGCAGGCCGAGCACGGCACGAAGGTGAAGCTCAAACTCACTCAGGTTCTGTGTACCAGCAAGAGTAACCATACCAGTATCGTGCGGACGAGGACTCAATTCTGAGAAATAAACGCCATTTTTGTTACTAAGGAAGAACTCTACGCCCCAAATACCGGCACCGGTAAGAGCCTCGGTAACCTTGGCGGCCATCTTCTGAGCCTCGGCAAGCTGCTCTGGTGCTATTGGAGCCGGCTGATAGCTCTCTCTGTAGTCACCACCCTTCTGTACGTGAGCTATTGGCGGGCAGAAGAGAGTCGGCCCGTTCTGCTGAGTAACGGTAAGCAGTGTTATCTCAATATCGAAGTTGATGAACTCCTCTACAATAAACTCGCGGATATCGCCACGGCTTCCACTGCAGCCATACTCCCAGGCGTGCTGCAAATCCTCCGGAGTCTTTACCACCGACTGACCTTTGCCCGACGATGACATAAGAGGTTTCACCACACATGGGAACCCTACTTTCTGAGCGGCCTCAGAAAGCTCCTCAAAAGTCTTGGCATAGAAATACATGGCTGTCTTCAAGCCAAGCTCCTTTGCGGCAAGGTCGCGTATTGCCTTACGGTTCATTGTGAAATTGACGGCACGGGCGCTGGGCACAACGTGTATGCCCTGCTTCTCAAAATCGTACAGGCGCTCTGTACGTATTGCCTCAATCTCCGGCACTATGATGTCTGGATTGTGTTTCTTGACAGCTGCCTCCAATGCATCGCCATCAAGCATACTGAACACCTCGGACTCATCAGCCACCTGCATTGCGGGAGCACCGGCATACGAGTCGCAGGCAATGACATACTGTCCTTTACGCTTGGCGGCAATGACGAACTCCTTGCCCAACTCACCTGACCCTAAAAGCAATATCTTCTTTGTCATATATATATGGTTTTATGTTTTATTGAAATCTTCGATTTCAATAAAACCATTTTACGTAGCAGAAATCCTGACGGTGTGGCAGATCCGGATGTTTTGGATACATACGGTAGCAAACCTTGAACGCGCCCGACATATCGTTGGCGAATGTCGCCTCGAATGTATATTGGCTACCCTCGCGTCCCACCAGATTCAGAGGAACTACCTGCTCAACTTTTTCCATACCATCCTGATTCTTGATTACCACCATCTCTACACCGATGGCATCCTCAAGGCCCTTTTCGTCAATCACATACTTGACATTGTACAGTTTGCCGCTCTCCATGGCACCCTGATTTACAGAGTCACTCTTGGTGCAGCTTACGACCTCAATTGAATCCCAACGCTCAGCCACTACCTCCTTCCATTGTGCCAATGCCTTTGCCTTTGCGAAATTATCAGCCATCAGATAGTGTGACCTCTCTGCCTGCCTGCAATAGAACTTGCTGAAGTAGTCATCAAGCTGACGCTTCATTGTATAATGAGGTGCAATCTGTGCGATAGAGTTCTTCATAACTCCTACCCAGCCCTCGGAGATTCCATCGCCATTACGTGTGTAGTACAACGGCAGTATCTCGTTCTCAAGCAGACTGTATATGGTTGATGCATCAAGCTGATCCTGGAAGTCCTGATTCTGATATGTACGCTTATCAGTTAGTGCCCAGCCGGCTCCCTTGCGATAACCCTCGTACCACCAGCCGTCAAGGACAGATAGATTCACAACGCCATTCATAAGAGCCTTCTCGCCCGATGTGCCGGAAGCCTCAAGCGGACGTGTAGGAGTGTTCAGCCAGATATCAACACCCGATACAAGACGACGTGCAAGATGCATATCATAGTTCTCAAGGAAGATAATCTTGCCAAGGAACTCCGGACGGCGCGAAATATCAATGATGCGCTTGATAAGTCCCTGGCCAGCGCCATCGTGCGGGTGAGCCTTGCCGGTGAATATGAACTGCACCGGATACTCTGGATTATTCACAATCTTAGCCAGGCGGTCAAGGTCCGTGAAAAGCAGGTGAGCGCGCTTATATGTGGCAAAACGACGTCCGAAACCGATAGTGAGAGCGTTCGGATTAATCTTCTGCATCAGAGACATAATTCTGGAAGGATCGCCCTGGTTCTTCAGCCAGTTCTCGCGGAAGTAACGGCGTATGAAGTCAATGAGATTCTCTTTCAGCTTCATATGCTGGTTCCAGACCACTCTGTCTGGCACCTTATATATTGCCTCCCAAATCTTCTCGTTTGACTGATCCTGAAGGAAAGACTTATCGAAGTAGTCCTTGTACAAATCCATCCATGCGTCAGATGCCCAGGTTGGCATATGTACGCCATTAGTCACATAGCCCACGTGACTCTCCTCAGGGAAATAACCTTTCCATATACCTGAGAACATTTTCTTGGAGACCTCTCCGTGCAGCCAGCTCACGCCATTAACCTCCTGACAGGTGTTGCAGGCGAATGTTGACATACAGAAACGCTCACCGGTATCGCCAGGATTGGTACGTCCCATATCCATAAGCTCGCCCCAGCTGATGCCAAGCTGCTGCGCATAGCCGCTCATATACTTGCCGAACAAACCCTCATCAAAATAGTCGTGACCCGCCGGGACCGGAGTGTGTACTGTATAGAGTGCTGATGCGCGCACAACCTCCATTGCCTGGTTGAATGTAAGTCCCTGCTTAACGTAATCAGCAAGACGATACAGATTGCAGAGGGCAGCGTGTCCCTCATTGCAATGATAGATATCCTTGGTGATGCCGAGTTCCTTCAGAGTAAGCATACCACCTATGCCAAGCAGGATCTCCTGCTTCAGACGATTCTCCCAGTCACCTCCATAGAGCTGTGATGTAATCGGGCGGTCGTACTCGCTGTTCATATCGTTATCAGTATCCATCAGGTAGAGCGATACACGACCAACATTCACGCGCCAAATTGACGCATATACAGTATAATTAATGTACGGCACCTTTACAACCAATTGCTGGCCATTGGCATCGAGCACTTTCTCAATTGGCAGAGAGTTGAAGTTCTGAGGCTCGTAATTGGCTATCTGCTGTCCGTCCATAGACAGACTCTGTGTGAAATAGCCGTGACGATACAGGAAACCAACCGCAACCATATCTACGTTGCTGTCCGACGCCTCTTTCAGATAGTCTCCGGCCAGAACACCCAGGCCACCGGAATAAATCTTCAGCACGTGGGTCAGACCATACTCCATACAAAAATAAGCTACTGACGGGCGTGACGCATCAGGCTTGACATCCATATACTTGCGGAACTTGTCATAGACAGAGTTCATATTCTCAATGAGTTTTCTATCCTTTGTAAGCTCCTCAAGCTTCTCATAGCTCAGACGCTCCAGCATCAGTACAGGATTATGTCTTACCTCAGTCCACAAGGCAGGGTCAATGCTCTTGTACAAAGCCTTTGCCTCGGCATTCCATACCCACCAGATATTACGCGACATTTCCTCAAGCTTACTCAAAGCCTCTGGAACATTTGGTTTGACACTGATGTCGTGCCAGTTTGGCACATTGGAGTTACTGGTCTTGATTTTCATTTTGTTTTATTATTGATTACTTATTATCCACATTAACTTAACAGAGCGCAAATTTACTGATAAACCGTTAAGGTAGAGAGAGATTAACAGACTTTATAGGTCAATCTTTTCAACAGGACAGCAATATGGCTCACGCTTTGAAACCATTCAGAACAGAGATAACGGTCTCTGCCTGCCGCAATGTCAGCACTGGACTCATCGGAAGTGATAGTTCCTCGTTGTGTATGCGCTCCGTAATTGGGAAGCTGAGGCATCCCCACCCTTTGTAGCATTCCTGTCTGTGTGGAGGAATAGGATAATGGATAAGTGTCTGAATGCCAGCCTCAGACAGATATTGCTGCAGCTCATCGCGCTTTTCACAAAATATGGGGAACAAATGAAACACATTATTTTCCATAGGCAATGTAGCAGGCAGTTGTATTTGCGGGTTGGAGATATTGTCCAAATAGTATTGAGCAACATTCTTGCGGGCGGCATTATCCTCGTCAAGATGTGTTAGCTTTACCCTCAGCACAGCAGCGTTTGTCTCGTCAAGACGTGAGTTCCTGCCACAATACTTGAACACGTATTTTTTCTGCGAGCCGTAATTGGCCAGAGCCCTTACAACCTCCGCCAGCTCAGGGTTACTTGTGGTTACTGCTCCCGCATCGCCAAATGCCCCCAGATTCTTGCCCGGATAGAAACTGTGTCCGGCGGCATCGCCAAGTGAGCCGGTCTTTCGCCCGTCAGACAGACAGCCGTGAGCCTGCGCATTGTCCTCCACAAGCCTCAGACTGTACTTATCGCAAAGGTCAAGTATCTTCTGAGTACAGGCGTTGCGGCCATAAAGATGCACAATAAGGATTGCGCGTGTGCGGTCTGTAATACAAGACTCAATGGCGCCATCATCTATCTCAAGAGTCTCAAAGCGAGGCTCAACAAGAACCGGCTTCAGATTGTTCTCCGTAATAGCCAGGATTGAGGCTATGTATGTATTGGCAGGTACAATAACCTCATCGCCATCACGCATTATGCCCATTTCCTTGTAGGCACGGAATATCAGAGTGAGGGCATCCAGTCCGTTGGCACAGCCTATGCAGTGCTCAGTACCTATGTAGCGCGCGTACTCCTGCTCAAACGCCTTGCATTCCTCACCCAGAAGATACCATCCGCTCAACGCCACCCTGCTCACGGCGGCAGTCAGCTCATCCGCATACTTTGCCGTCAGCTGTCTCAAATCCAGAAATGAAACCATAATGTTTACTATTTACCGCAAAAATACTCTAACCCTCAAAAATAAGCAAATTCTCCGGCCAAACCATTGCAGGGCCAGAGAATTTAGATAGGTATTTAACAAAGCCTGCGACCAAGCCCTCCTTGGGGAGGGTTTGGTCGCAGGGATTGAAAAGGACGTATTATTTGAATAATTTCGGAGCGAAATTATTCAAATATATACGCCAGTTAGACCAGGTGTGGCCACCGGAGTTGACAAAGAAGGTATGCTCCAGACCGTTCTCAGTAAGAGTAGCATCAAGCTGACGCGCGCTCTCAATAAGGAAGTCACTGTCGCCACAGCCTATCCAGTATAGTTTGTATCCGGTCTTCTTCAATGCCTGGAACTGCTTGTTATACTCCTCGCGATTCTGGTCAGTAACACGGATACCGTTGCTCAACGGACAGATGTACTGGAAAAATCCCGGATAGAGATTGGTGCAGCTGATTGTGTGACCTGCGCCCATAGACAGACCGGACAACGCGCGTGCCTCAGGCTTTGCAATAACCTTGTAGTTCTTCTCTACATAAGGTACAATATCCTTGACAATACTGTTTACATATGCGTTGGCAAAGTCTGGATTACTGCGGTCCGGCTGCTTCTCCGGAATCATAAGAGTACGGGCTGCCGCCTGTGTGGGATTGCCGTTGGCCATAACCACAAGCATCGGAACAGCCAGACCCTTCTCAATAAGGTTGTCCATAATCTGGCAGGTACGTCCCATATTGCTCCAGGCATCCTCGTCGCCACCTGCTCCATGCATCAGATAGAGCACCGGATACTTATCCTTGCTGTCGTTGTAGCCGTAAGGAGTGTATATGAACATACGGCGTTCCATACCAAGTGTAGGCGAGTTGTACCACACCTGATGCAGGTCACCGTGCCTGCTTGCCTCAAAATAGTTCTCGGTAAGCTCACCCGGAATCAAAAGCACGCTCAGGAACATTGTACCATCGCGCTGCATAAAGATATTGCTGGCATCGTTCACCTTAACGCCATCAACCACAAAGTTGTAAGTGTAAAGCTCTGGAGCAGGACGGTCAACAGAGATTTCCCATACACCCTGCTCGTTCTTATTCATAGCAGCAGGCTGTTGCATCCAGGTGCCAGACAGTTGTACGCTCTGGGCCTGAGGTGCCTGAATGCGGAATGTAATCTTACTCTCTCCTATCTCGGGAGATGTCACGTTGGCACGACGGAAGTTGTTGAGTTCCTGAGAGAATGAGCCGGCCGCAATGATGGCGGCCATAGCGAATACGAATAGTCTTTTCATATTGAATGATATTTAGTTAGTTACGTTAGAATCTGTTTTGAAATGCTTGATTAAAAATCTTATGAAAGATTTTCGAGATGAAAATTCGGTTGTTTGAAGGAGCAATGGGGCTCCATTGTGACTGAAAAGAAACGAATTCTTCAGCCGGAAAGATTTTATAAAAGAATAATTGGAACATTTCAAAACAAGTTCTTAGTCTTTGAAGGAATTTCCAAAATGGCCTGAAGTGCCGGTTTGGGAGTAAGGTCACGGTTCCAAAGAAGCGGATAGTTGGTGCGGTTAGGTATTGGAGAACCGTTTTTCCAGCTCATACCATCGTCAACGCCCCACACGGTCACGCGGTCTATCTTGTCGCGTTTGTCGTAGAATATCTGCATCACCTCACGGTAACGCTCAGTAAGTTGTCTCTGCACATCGTCGGGCAGTCCGTCCTTATACGGGTCAAGATATGTCTCAAACTCCTCAAGCTGATACAGAGGGTCGTTGAGCGACTTGCCTATCACCTGCCCCTCGCGGGATATTGGCAGAACATCTATATCAAGCTCTGTTATCATCACCTTCACGCCAAGACTGGCAAGTGTGTCGATGCAGGCCTCTATGTACTCGTTCTTCGGGTAATTGAGTCCCCAGTGCGCCTGTATGCCCACGCCATCTATGCGGATACCCTCCTTCTGAAGCATACGCACCATACGTGCTATGCCATCGCGCTTCTCAGGCCGCCACACATTGAAATCGTTGTAATAGAGCTCGGTGCCGGGAGCATACTCGCTCGCGTACTTGAATGCTAAACGTACAATCTCGTCGCCGTCGCCATCAAAGCTGTTGGTCCAGACCGTACTGCGATACTGACCGTTGTTATCCACAATCTCGTTCACCACATCCCACGCATCTATCTTGCCTGCAAAGTGTCTGGTCACCGTCTCAATGTAGCTGCGAAGTACCTCGCGCATCTCATCATGGCTCTTGGGAGTTCCGTCGGGATGATTGAAAAAGAATGATGGTGTCTGGTTGTGCCAGATAAGCGTGTGCCCAAGAATAAACATACCGTTGTCTTTGCCAAACTGCACGTAACGGTCGGCAGGCCCGAAGTTCCAGCGGTCTTGCGCGGGATGAAGCACCTCCGGCTTAAGGTCGTTCTCAGGTGATATGGCATTGAAATTCCTCAACACGATCTCATTCGCCCTCGCATTTCTGACATAAGCTATTCCCGTATTGATGGCGCAGCCCATCTTGAAAGCATCGGCATAAGCATCCTTCAGCGCCAAGGCGGAACAGGCCGACGGCTCATTACCGTTCTGTCTTTGTCTCAGCCCTTGTCTGCACGACATCAGTGATGCGCAAGCCACGGCAAGCAGCAATAGTAAGTTTCTCGTTTTCATATTCAGTCAGTATTTTGAATGCTGTTATTGGTTATCGTGTCAAATTTAATCACAGGATTATCTCACAAATCAAACAAGTCATCCATCACTATTACTTTTTTCATGTTATTGGAATATTGATTCTGTATAAGACCGTATGTTGTAACAAGTATTGGGAAGACAGAACATCTTGTACCGGTCTCCGCCCTGAATGCCCCCACTCTGTTACGGATTCTCAGGTCCTCCGCCTTAGCTATGGTGTACTCGCTCTCGCTATATTTCATCTCACATATGTCAATCACCCTGTCAGCTCTCTCAATCACCAAATCAATCTGAGCAGCCGGGGCACTTTCCGCACTACGCCAGCTATAATACTCAACTCCGATGTTGGAGATTCCAAGAGCTTTCTTCAACTGCTCAACGTGATTCATACACACTCTCTCGAATGCCAGTCCATACCACGTATTAATCACAGGTGTACCTATATGGTTGGACCAGAAGTGCTGGTCTGTTGTAGGATTGGTAAGAAATGAATGGTGGAAAATGGTGAAGAAGTCCATCACTTGATAAATACCTCCAGTCTTTTTCAGCTTCTTACCCTTGCTGTCCTTCACGTGATACAGGCGTATGAAATCGCATTTCTCCAAATTATCCAGATATTCGCTCAGATGTCCGTTGTCGGCCGATTTCAACGCATAGGAAATCTCATCCCTTGTAAGGCCGGTCTTTTTCCGGCAAAGTATGTCCATAATCCTGACATACGGCTCAGGACTTCTGTACAACGATTTGAAAAGACGCTCATACTCATTCCGCAATTCTCCATCCTTGAAGTAAAAAAGCCGGTCAATTGTCTCACTAAGGCTTTCATCGTCTTGAACCAGGCTGAGGTAATAAGGCACACCTCCTAAGATTGAATAAAGCTGCAGTATGGAAAGCCTGTCCCACATCACTCCGCTGGATTTCAGATATTTCTCAGTCTCAGCCAAAGTGAACGGGTGTAAGTGAACCTCGTGGGTCATTCTGTTGTGAAGACCTCCGTGACTGTCAATTATATTCTTAATCATCCAAGTAGTGGCGCTGCCGCAAACTATGAGCATCACCTCTTCATGACAAAGACACCAGTCATTCCAGAAATCGCCGAAAGCCTTTACGAACCTTGACTTAGGAGTATCAAAGCAGGGCAACTCATCAATGAAGATTATGCAACGGTTTCCTTTGCGGATACGCTTCTCCATAGTCAGTCTCAGGGCGGCAAAAGCCTCATACCAAGTATTCGGAACCTTACCATCATAGCCAGCCTTTACAAGCGCATTGACAAAGACAGTCATCTCATCATCGCGCGTACCTTCAATAATTCCAGTCACACTGAACGCTGTCTTTGTACCAAACATCTGCTCCACAAGGAAAGTCTTACCAACCCTGCGTCTGCCATAAAGCGCTATGAACTCCGGTCTTCCAGAGTCAAAATACTTACCCAGACGACTAATCTCGTCCTCTCTTCCAACAATCTTCATTTACCCGGTTCTTTGATTGCAAATATAGCATTTACTTAATATCTGCGATACCGAATCAGGGCGAAATTTTGCAAAAATTCCCAATTTTCGCCCTGATATCAGTTTGTTCAGTGAAGGTGCCTCTGACATTCATCACATTATGGTATCTATCGAAATGCCACAAACCACCATCAAAAAACGGTTGGCAAACAGGAAACCACCCATTTGCCAACCGCAATATTGCTAACAGCCAACGGCCAACAGCCAACAGCCACCGTCTTACAGCGATGAGCCAATCAGGAACACGCCAGCCAGCGCTACGATAGCGTAAAGCTCCGGGAATACAGCCAGAATCAGAGTCTTGCTGAACACATCGTGGCCCTGTGCGATACCGGCAATACCGTTTGCACATACCTGACCCTGACGGATTGCAGAGAACAGACCTACCAAACCAAGGGCAAGTCCGCCACCGAATACGGCGCAAGCCTGCAGTGGAGTGATGGCATCGGTAAGCACACCAAACATATTGGCAAAGATGAAGTAGCCGGCGAAACCGTAAAGACCCTGTGTTCCAGGAAGAGCGGTAAGCACAATGAAGTTACCG
>JAZLLE010000062.1:0-5752 GCA_045597985.1 Bacteroidaceae bacterium
GGGCGGTGTGGGTGGCGTTACGGGGTCTTCATTCTTGTCGCAGGCCGAGAAGGCGGCAATGGCGGCAATGCCGCACAACACGTAGAAAAAAAACGTTCTTGTTTTCATATCTTTCCTTTTTTATATCTTTTCGCGCTTCAAAGATATGAATTTATTTCGGTTAATGTTATAAATGTAGGCGGTGCCAATGAAAAGTGCCAAATAGTATGGAATACAAGAAAAGAATGGTTGATTCGCTCCTTGAGGAGTGAAGGTTATTCCGCTGGCTTGTCTAAAAGATTAGCAGGCCATCAGCATCACTTCAGCCGTCTGTAAACCCGCTGCGCCGTATCAATCAGCCAGCGCCCCGCCGCGGTCTTATACACCCGCCACAGCCACAGCATTTTCTTATTGACACACCACTCTGACCGGACTTCAGAGGGCAGAGAGTCATAGGTACGCCACCACTCACCGAACTTAACGGTAAAGAGGTTCCAAGGCTTGCCACCGGTATAGTGAATTGTTGCATCAGTCTGCACCCGGTGCCACAACGGATCGGAATACTGCGCCACAAAATCTGCCTTGTACTGCGGCAGGAAGAACGTGCGAATTCCGTTGTACAGCGGGCTGAGCGGCACTACCCTGCCCTGACATACCTGATTGAGCGCGTCCTGATCGGGGAACTCCAGCCAGTCAACACGGCAGGCATCCATAAGGCGCCGGCTTACGTTCTCAGCCCGCATTGCCGCAAGGTTCATAAGCAGGAAGCCTGAGTTGAAATATGTGCGCGGATTGCAACCAAGCGCCTTGAAGCGCTCCGCCTGATTCTCAATGGGAGCCTCGAGCACCACGCCAAGGTAATTGTCGCCCATATCGGTCTCGGCAAAAAGCCGCGAAACGTCCTGACGGATAATAACGTCGCAATCAACATACAGCACCTTGTCGTACTCCGGCAGAATCTCCGGCAGCAGCAAGCGGAACGATGCCGCCTCGGAATAACGCGGATTGGTATAGACATCCTTCAGACGGCCACCAAGGTTGATGTACTCGAATTCTAAGCGGCCGGCACCCAGGCGCAACAGCTTATCCAGCATACGCTGCGGAATAGGCTCGGAAACCAGGCAGATTATGCGGAACCGGCCGGTTGAGCTGTCAAGAAGGGAGCGCAGCGTGGTGGCGGCTGGCACAAAGTAGTTGGGGGTGAAGGCTACTACTATGGGAATCATATATTATTTTTTATCAACACGCCCGCCACTGACAAAAGCCAATGTCTTTGGCATAAACCTATTCAGAAGCCAGTATATGCACAGGCAGGCCATCAGCACCACCATGGGCACAAAGAGATAGCTTACCCACGAGCCTAACAGGCCATCACCGAACACACGCAGGAACAGGCCTTTGGTCCAGCCAAGTATGTAGATCTCGTGTGTAGCATAAATAATGAATACGGCAGAAGCCAGATTGCACATTCTGTTACAACGATTCTTGTTATCAATAAGTTTGTCGCAGATATTCATAAAGGTAATCATACCAAACGGATAGAAGGCACGCAACAGCCATTCGTGATATGCGGATGAATTCCAGTATGAGGCAACCAACAAGGTAATCACTGCAATAACAGCGGCTGGCCACTTGATGCTACGGCACAACTGTAACATATTAACGCGACATATACCCATCCAGGTACCCACACCGAAAAAGAATATAGCTCTCATTGCCGGGAGGGACGGATTCAACGGAGATGCATAAGCCGCAAAAAGTAATGCCAGACTAAGCCACTTAAACCTTTTAACCACAAAATACCATAATGGAGCAAGAATGGACATAAGCATCAAGTCGCGCATAAAATAAAGCGGAAAATTAGCAGGACCGGACCAGAACCAATTTACCACATTCAACTGACGCACGTATGCCATTCCCTCGTCCTCGCCAAGACCAAGCTTAACAAATATCCAGCTTTTTATTATGGTTGCTACTATTACCAGCAGGTTCCATATCAAATACGGTATCAACAGTGAATTAACGCGCTTCTTCCACTTACCTAATACCCAGCTAAAGCTGAACTCACCATCCTTCAGATTACGGAAGAACAGATATCCTGAAAAAGTATAAAACCAACATACCGCTATTCTGGCAAAATTATGAGATACCATCTCTGAGAAGAAATGATAAGCGTTCCAACCAGATAATTCATTTGTAATCTCTACATTGCCAAAACCTAATGAATGCGCGAACACAACCAAGACAATAAGCGGGAACCGCATTGCCTTAATCAAAGTAAACTGACGGGAATCAAGTGTATTATTCATTTTTCAACAATTTTAGCAGGAATACCGACTACGGTAACATTCGGAGTCAGCACGTCTTTAACGACTACGGCACCCGCACCTATCCTTACGCCATCAGCTATTCTGATGCCGCCAAGGATTTGAGCAAACTGACCTATATCAACATTATCACCTATTATGGGTGAGTCATCGGGATAGCCTCCATTACTACCAATACAACAATTGCCGTGAATTATGCAGTTCTTGCCAATCCTGGACTTTGGATTGACGATTACAGAACCAAAATGCTCCAATCGAAGTCCTTCGTCAAAACAACCGGCACTGATAATGAAACCCAATTTGCAACCTAAACGGTTCTTACGTGCCTTGTACCAAAACGCAAGCAATTTACAGTGCTTATCAAATGTATATTTTTCCTCCGCACGCAAAAGCCGTATGTACTTACTTGTGTAAAATCCTTCCGGGCGGATAATACATTCCAGTATAGATTCCTTGTTAATCATCGCTTGCCTTTTATATCTCTCAATAAATCGTACACTCCAACATCTTTTAGCCTTCTGATAAACTTTTCTTTTGCAGACAAAGGTATCCAAGACCTATTATTGAGATGATACAACTTCACCGTTGACGTCCTCTCGCAATTTGTATTAGCAATTATATCCGTAGAATACACCGTGACGCCATTATCCAGATACTGAGTAATGTCCTCACGCTTCCATCCACAATACTGCTCAAGGATTGGAGACAATATAGTGGGAATTGGAGTCATATCAAGTTCACCATTCTCACCCACGAATCTACGCGAATCATACAAATCCAAACATTGCTTTATAAAACCATTTCCCCTTTCGGCTCCCATAATCGCTGCTTCCAAGTAAATCTGAGTATGCTCCTTATCCCTTGTCTCTAATCCGGAAAAGAACTCGTTACTCAACATATCATCAATGTTATCCCAAACCTGTACATCAGAGTCAAGGTATATACCACCTTCATGGTATAAAGCAAACAATCGTATATAATCTGATACAAATGCCCACTTTTTATGCTCGAACGCCTCTTTAGCAAACCGCGCGTCAATCGACTTGAACGCATTTGCATCCCAACACTTTATCTGATAATCTGGTAGATATTGTTTCCAACTATCCAGGCACTTAACGACAGTATCAGGTTTACTATCACCGCTCAGCCAACAATAATGAATGATTTTAGGTATCATATTATCAACTAAAAACTATGAGCTCTTTTTTGTAATAACGATATTAAGCATAGTGGCCTTTTCCTTCTAAAGAAAAGTAACTTGAATTTAACCTTCCAAGAATTGTGACTACTAATTATTTGAAATGCAGAAGGATAGTAGTCGTACAATTTTGATATATGTTCCCTTATATTATTGGGAGAACTAGCACTGTGCAACAAACGCTTAATGACATCGTACATAGATTTAATATTACCTTGAATCTTATGTATTCCCCATTTCTTGTCTGATACAAATGGATCCGAATAAATAATACTATGTACGTCAAAAAACTGAATATCTTTCTGTAAGTCCATATGATGACAACAACTATCTGAGTTGCTAATATCATAATAGTACAGAGTGTCATCAAGGAAGATGCAATTATTAGCGTACTTTATTAAACAAAATAGCGATAAATAATCTTCATTAATCGCTACACCTTCTTTAAATGTTATTGAATTTTCAATAAATAAAGAGCGTTTGTAACAGCCAAACACAATACCACGATTAATCTCCTTATACGAAAGAATGTCAGCCAGATATGAATCCTTAGAAGTATATGCACCAGCTTTTATATGACTGACCGTATTACTTCCACTCACCAAATCGTATGAGCATCTCATAAAATCTGAATAACCGACGTAATCTGAATATACCTTGAGGGTTTCCAAAGAGATCCAATCATCAGGATCAATAAACACAATAAAATCACCGACAGCATTAGACAAACCTACATTTCTTGCAGATGATACACCTCCATTATTCTTATGAATAACGCGAACTCTGTCATTATTACAAGCTATGCGATCGCATGCCCCGGCAGTTCCATCAGTACTACCATCATCAATTAATATACATTCCCATTCTGGATATGACTGATTAATTACAGAGAACATACAGCGTTCCAAATAATTAGCCACATTGTAACACGGAATAATAATTGAAAACAACGGTTTATTCATATCTCAAACAACTATATGTCTATAAAAACACATACTCAAAAATCAACGCAATTCGTTTTTATATGTCAACTTATGAATTGTTACAATTTTAAGTATTTCATCACGAGACATAATTGAAAACATCGGGTCGTTAGTTAACTGTTGAAGGTAATGAGGCAAACAATCATTGACTATGGCACAATTACATTTCTTGAATTTGTCGGATACCAACACATCAAACAATATCTGAAAGAAGAAATAATCAGGCAGATAATCATTTTGCTTCCACCATCGTAACATCAATCGGCACAATTCATCAACGATGGGATTATGTTTCTTTGCAACTATAAAGCTATTAAGCATCCTGACTCTGAAACCGTCTGCCCAACCAAAATAATAGGCATAGGTATTTTCCCAATACTTTTTATTTTTTTCTTCAGAATCACGCTGAAAGACAAAGAAATCGCTATTAAGATATTGTTCAGGTATAAAGTCTGTTAACAAAATAGTTGAATCCATCCATACGCCTCCATACGCAGAGAGCAGCATCAGACGCAAAATGTCTGAATAATTAGCAACAGTCATATTGTGTCGGTTCTTGTTCACATATTCAGGAATCGCTATGTAATCTTCTATATTCGCATCAGAAAGCCGGATAACCCCATACTCGCCTTTGTATTTATCTACAGAAGCCAGGCATTCAGCTACTATTGGTGGCAAGTCGTTATACCCCTGCGCCCAATACTGCCATATCACCTTATCGGTACCAAGGTCCTGTAACGGTACAATTTCCTTATATACGCCATCCTTATCTGCCTCGCTAATCAAATCCTCGCATATCTTGGCCACGGCACTGTGTGTTGCCACAATTTTCCTTTCGCGCAAATAGCGCCACAATGAGGTTGGTAAAACTTTCTTAATAAATAGCTTCATAAAAACAAGCACTTCAACATAAATCATTACATTATCTCTAACTCCCAGAGAACGGCTCCGCAACAAATTAATACGAGTATTTCAGCCATTTGAAACTTGATTTCTGACTAACGGCTAAAATCACATAAGAGACAATAAGGCAAATTACAACAGTTGAAACATACAACGACATATGTGCCAATTCATTCCGCAAAAAATGTCTTGAAAACGTAGCAAGCATAATAGATATTGTATTACCTCAATTCCGCAAGAAAGTTTGATTGCGATTAATTGAACGTGTGCCGGAGGCAAAGTTTAGGGCGGAAGCGTTGATTTCAGTTTTCATTCCCTATCCGGGCAGACAATATCAGTGTTCCGATGTCTTTGTCGGCCCA
>JAZLLE010000063.1:0-89029 GCA_045597985.1 Bacteroidaceae bacterium
GGCTAACTGCGCGAAGATACAAATAAAAAGTTAATACGACAAAGCCTTAAAACCTTAAATCCTTAATTTCCTAAGACCTTAACACCTTACCGCCTTACCGACATCGCATCTCAGACAACATCATCATCCATACGGTACTAAATCGGGTAGGAGGTAAATGCTAATCATAAAAGGTATTTCCCTCCTACTTTTGCATTTACCGACCTCCCACACCACCGTACGTGCCGTTCGGCATACGGCGGTTTCGCGCTTTCTCATCCTACAATGTGTGGCAAGTTGTTTTCAGCCATCCCTTGGACTAACGTCACTCCCATTCTATTGTCGGATTCCATCCTATCGTCGTGAACGGGGAAGTTCCTCTCGGACATTTGACTACAAAGGAGTCTCAAAGGTGGCAGTCATTTACTTTTGCACTGCGCGATTCGGTCCTTCCCTATAGCCACACGTGACTTGGGTACTATGACCTCTGCTGACTCCTCGCAGTTCGTTGTTACTGCTTGCCTTTCGCCCCGCCTGCGAGGCCACTCCAGTTATGGACGTACACTTTCCATCTTATGTCTGCCCGATTTACCTCGGATGATTCGGATAGTTATCGGACTTCGACTTCTGTTGCAGTCTTATCCTCATCCGTAGGCCTTGTATCGGGTTTCTGTCCGTCAGACCAGATGTTTGCCGCCGGCTTCCTTCAGATTCCACCTCACGATGGACACCCTTGCTTTCGGCTGTAGCCTTCCCACTGTTAGGGCGGTTTGGGGACTTACACCCGTTAGAATACGTTCGTGCTGGGCGAACCAAAAAGAGCTCACTGTTGTGGGCTCTTTAGTGTTGGTTAAATGGGGATTTAATCCCCCTCGTCCAGTTGGAATATGGAGTCTGTCGGTTTGCCGAAATACCTGGCTATCTTCAATGCAAGAACGATTGACGGGGCATATTTGCCGGCCTCAATTGAATTGATTGTCTGGCGGCTCACTCCGATGGCATCGGCCAGATCCTTCTGGGTAATATCCTTTATGGCCCGTTCTACTCTCAAACTATTTTTCATTGTCCACTCTCCTTATTTTCCTCATTGCCAGATTGAACTTGGCGATATAGACTATCGGCATCAGGAATACCGCAAGATACGTAAGATATAGATAGGACAAGCCAAATATGAACAGAATTCCGAACCCACCAACTCCACCTCCAGGCAAAACCCTTTTGAGGACGAATAAGGCAATTCCGTAGCAGTCAGAGACTGTGGCCTTTTTGCAACACCCTCTGATAGCGGCCTTGAGACAAAACGCGAGAAATAAAGCCACCCCTTTAATTCACGAGCGAATAAAAGGATGGCTTGAAACCACAAAAGGAACGACCGTTCATTCAGTCGTTCCTAAATTTTTTACTACCGGAAAGTACCGGCAGAGGCAATATTACATCTTTGCGATTGCGGCGCAGAGCTTTGACTTCAGGTTGGCAGCCTTGTTCGGATGAATGATACGGGTCTTTGCCATCTTGTCAAGAAGCTTCTGTACTTTCGGATAGGTGGCGATTGCCTCCTCCTTGTTTGTCATTGCACGGAGCTGACGAACTGCGTTGCGCATTGTCTTTGCGTAGTAGCGGTTGTGCAGTCTTCTCTTCTCACTCTGTCTTGTTGACTTGAGAGTCGCTTTGTGATTTGCCATTTTCTAAATATCTAATTTTATATGTCGTTGTAGCGCGTATGAGAGTCGAACTCATCTTGCAAGAATGAAAATCTTGAGTACTAACCGATATACGAACGCGCCATCATTTTCCGTATCAATGTGTTCAGCACACATCTAAACGGACCCTGCCTTTTAAGCGGATGCAAAAGTAGTTACATTTTCCCAAACGTCCAAGTTTCCGGAACTTTTTTTATATTCGCGGCAGAAATAACAAAAAGAGGATGTGGCATAAAGAGAGAGGAATAGTACTTGGAACTGTCAGGCACAACGACAAATCAAGCATCATTCACATATTCACGGAGGGGAACGGACACGTGCCATACGTTCTTTATGCGGCCACGGGCAACAAAGGGGCAAGGCGCAACACGATCACTCAGCCACTTACAATAATTGAATTCGAGAGCAGGATAGTACCTTCCGACACGCTTCAGCACCTAAAGGAGCCCTGCAACATTATGCCATTCAAGGATATTCCCTTCAATCCGGTAAAAAGCAGCATAGCGCTGTTTTTAGGCGAGTTTCTGACATATTCCCTACGCGAGGAGAGCGAGAACAGGCCTCTGTTCTCATTCATAGCCAACGCGATTTCGGAATTTGACAAATTGGAGAACGCCGGAAACTTTCACCTGTATTTTATTCTGAAGGTCATTGGCTATTTAGGCATCGGCCCGAACACTGACGATTACCAGCCTGGATGCTGGCTTGATATGAGAGACGGCACCTTCCCGGCCATACAACCGCCACATTATGATCTCATACAGCCGGACCATGCATACAAGACCGTGCTGCTAATGCAGAGTGAGAATGCGCAGGAGGCCTCAAAGACGGCAATGACCGGCTCTGAAAGGGCCGGCCTGCTGAATTGTCTGAACGACTACCTGCGAATGCACATCCCCGGTTTTCCGGTTCTCAAATCAATTGAAGTGCTTCAGACAGTGTTTAACTGAGAGTCTGCGCTACTGCTTTCTCCTTGTCGCGGAGCGCTTTCATCTCCGACAGATCCGATGAGCGGCGAAGATTTGTAGGAGACTCGTTAAGCGCATTGATGAGCGCGTCATTGTCCATATCATCATCCTCAAGCTCAAAAATGTAGAGGGCTTTCTTACCTGCCGGCTCTCCATATAGCTTGCCAATTGCCTCCTCATTGTCGGTATTATCCTCCACCAGAGGAATGTTGCTCATTCCGAAGCCAGTGGCAAGCACTGTAATCTTAACCTTGTCGCCAAGGTTCGGATCATTGGCCAGTCCCCAGATAACCTCTATGTTCTCATCCTCAAACTTGTCCATAAAATGACGGATCTCGTTCATCTCGTTCAAGACAAGCTGATACTGCTCATCAGAGCTCTGGTAGATGTTGAACAGTATTTTCTTAGAACGATATATGTCGTTGTTGTAAAGAAGTGGTGAATTGAGGGCGGACTGAATTGCCTGCTCAACACGGTTCTCGCCTGAGGCCTCGCCAGAGCTCATTATGGCAACGCCGCCATCCTTCAGAATCTTCTTGACATCACGGAAGTCCAGATTAATAATGCCACGGCAGGTAATAATCTCGGCGATGCTCTTGGTAGCTGTGGTAAGGGTCTCATCTACCTTCTTGAAGCCAACGGCGACCTTTTGCTCAGAATAGATGTCAAGCAGTCGCTCATTATTGATTACCAGCAAGGCATCCACATATTGCGCCATCTCCTTCACGCCGGCTATGGCCTGACGGATCTTCGGACGCATCTCAAACTTAAACGGGATAGTGACAATGCCTACAGTAAGCATCCCCTCCTCCTTGGCGCACCTGGCAATGACTGGTGCTGCTCCAGTTCCTGTACCGCCGCCCATTCCGGCGGTAATGAAAACCATCTGAGTCTCGTCCTTGAAAAGCCTGCGGATATCCTCAATGCTCTCCTCGGCAGCCGCCTTGGCGACATTCGGATCATTTCCGGCGCCAAGTCCCTCGGTAACCATCTTGCCAAGTTGCAGCTTTACAGGTATGTCAGACTCAGCGAGAGCCTGGCTGTCGGTGTTGGCCAATACGAAAACCACATCGCGTATTCCCTCGCGATACATAGTCTTCACGGCATTACCGCCACCGCCGCCAACTCCGATAACCTTTATGATTTTAGGCGCGTCTGTCGGAAATCCGAATGGCAGCACCTCATTCTCCTCAAAAGATTTAATTGTCTCGTTCATAGCTATGTATCGCGTTATTATTGAACATCATCGAAAAACTTATGGAAATAATTCCTGGCGGAGTTTATCAGGGAATTCTTCTTCTCCTTCTTCTCTGCCTTCTTCCTGGCAGCCTCAAGGTCGTGCTCTTCCTTTGCCTTGCGGCGCTCAGCCTCCTTACGGTCGCGCTCAGCCTGAGCGCTCTCACCCTCATCATTGAATAAGCTGAGCGTATCAAAACTCTGACCCTCCTCAGGAACAGGCTCAACCATCATATCAACCTCCTGATACTCGCAGCAATTCTCATCACCCCTGGCAAGAAGCGCAAGAAGCGTAAGAGATGTTCCGTCCGAAGTGTCCCACGATGAGTCGCACCATTTGACATCAAGAGGAGACCTGCCGCAAATACGAATCGGACTTACTCCCGCGAATATGCCAGACATTATATTATTGAGTCTTTTGAGATTGCTGCCACCTCCAGTCACTACGATGCCTCCGAATAAGGAATCGTAATAACCTGACGCACGTATCTGCCTGGCCACATTTATCATTATCTCCTCATTTCTGGCCTCAATTATCTCGCCCAGAAGCTTCAGTGATATCTGTTTGTCGCCAACAGTGGTGCTCTCCTCAATCTGGCCCGCCTCACCGCAAAGGCCATAAGTAACCTTCAGAGACTCCGCCTGCTCGTGTGTGAGCTGGAGCTGGCTCATAATATCTTTTGTAATAGTGTCGCTTCCGAGCGGTATTACCCGCAGGTATCCCAACTGGCCACCCTTATATACGCTTACTGTAACAGTATCCGCGCCATAATCAACAAGGGCGCATCCACGTTGACGCTCTTCCTCTGAGAGTATGAGGTCCGCGAGTGCCATTGGAGCAACATAGCTGTCCGCAATGTCCAGGCTTGCGTGTCTGAAACTGTCATCCAGAAGTTTGAACAGGCGCGGGCGTATCATTACCCTCTGGAAACGGCCCTCAACGTAAGAGCAGGCCACACCCACCGGATCAGACTCCGCAACGCTCTTGTGGTCGGTCCTGAACTCCTGTGATGCCACGCAAAGCGAGAGCAGGTCATCCGACTGGGCCTCACCGCATTCCGCAAGCATATCATCAACAAGCTCATTCGTAATTACGTCACCTTCCTCGAGAGTCCGCTCAAGTATTACCGGTACTGTGCGCAGTGACTTACCGGCATAGCCGATGAAGGCCTGTTGGATTTTGGAATTCAATTGCCTCTCAAGCAATTCAATAAGTTTCGCAATACCGTCGGCTGTCCGGTCCAGATTATACACTGCGCCATTCTTTATGAATGCCGACGAAGGCACCGATGCACAAGCAAGCACTTCCAAACCGCCACTTACAGTCCTGCGTGCGGCAGCACCGGATATTTTGGAAGATCCAAGCTCAATAGCTACTATTACTTTCTCGTTCTCCATATATCAATAATATCTTTATTATCAACTAATTTACCGTCTTCGGCATACAACCTGGCCATCATAAGCCACACTGATAGAGGCGTACTTATTCCACCCTATCTTATTCAGGCCATCTTGGTAAAACATCACAAGACGGTCCAGTTTCTCCTCCAGATTCTCAGCATCGCCAAGCTTTATCAGGTGGTTGCCTACACGTGGCACAAGCTCTATCTGACCTTTCGCATCAATGTTTATCTGCTCCACCTGGGCCTTCCAGAAACGGCTCTCATTAATAGTCTCCACCAACCTTACAAGCTCGGTACCGGCAAATTCTCTGGAAATGTGCCCTGTTGCTACAGGAACCTGAACCACACTGCGGTTTCTCTCCAGAATACGACCCCGGCTGTCCACCAGATAGTCCGTACCATAGTCACCCAGAACCCTGACAAGAGGCACGCAGGTGTGAATCTTTATCTTTACTGTTTTTCCGGCTGTCTTGAAGCACTCTGCGGAAAGCACCATCGGATGATTCATAATAATATGCTCCATACTGTCCAGGTCAATCTGATCAAGTTCTTTCCCAACAGGATTCATTCGTTTCTCGTCAAGCAGACTGGTTATCATTCCAGGAGTAAGCAATCCATAGTGAAGGCTGTCCTGTATCTTGAAATCAAGTCCCTCGCATACAGCGCCACGCGGATTGTCAGTAAGACTGGACAACGAGAACACCAGATATCCCGCCATCAGAGCCACAATCGCTATTCCCAGAATGCGTTTCACCATTTTCAGCCGTTATTTTCCAGAATGTCCGTTATCTGTCCCGAAAGGTTATCCAGATCTCCGGCACCTACCGTAACCAGCACCTCAACATCAGAGGCGATACGACGAACAAGTTCCGGCACATCTTTAATACCTATCACACCCTTGCAAACTCCGGCACGAATGTCATTAGCCACCAATTCGCTCGTAACACCAGGAATAGGTTGCTCACGCGCCGGATATATATCCACCAGCCATACCTCATCAAACAGAGAGAGACTGTCGGCAAACTCTTTATGAAAATCGCGTGTACGCGTATATAAATGAGGTTGGAATATCGCGGTTATCTTACGGTCAGCATAAAGTCCGCGAACAGAAATCGCACACTGTCTCAATTCCGCCGGATGATGGGCGTAATCACTCAGATAAACCTTGTCGGGCCTCTTAAGATGGAAGTCAAACCTGCGGTCTGTTCCCCGGAATGATGCCATTCTCTGGCGAATCACGTCTGATGTGGCACCGCTCAGTTGCGCCAATGCCATCGCAGCCACACCATTCTCTATATTAATTGCCACCGGCACTCCCAAGTTTATGTCACGGATATTCTCAACTGGCGATATGAAATCAAAAGTTATCTCGCCATTACCCATCCGCACATTCTCTGCGTGGAAATCGCCTTTTTCCGCAGAATACGACCACAGATGAACACCCTCATTCAGCTCAGGGCGCAACTTATCCTCTAAGCCATACCTGAGTATCAGGTCACCTCCAGGACGTATCAGGGATGCGTAGTAACGGAAGCTCTCCAGGTAATTGTCGTATGTTCCGTATATATCCAGATGATCAGCGTCAATCGCGGTAATCACCGAGCGTAGCGGTCTGAGATGATGGAATGAGCGGTCAAACTCATCGGCCTCAATCACGACCCTGAGGCTGCGGTCGCTGAGCATAAGATTGCTTCTGGTGTTCTTAAGGATTCCACCAAGAAAAGCATTACAGCCCTCTGCGGTGCCTGACAAAATATGTGAGGTCATAGCAGATGTCGTTGTCTTGCCGTGAGTTCCGGCAACACAGAGGCCATCCATACTGCGTGTAAGTGTTCCCAGGACCTGAGCACGTTTCTGAATATCAAAACCGTTATTGCGGAACCAGGCCATCTCAGAATGGTCCGCAGGAATAGCAGGTGTATATACGACCAACGTTGTCTGGGAGTCACGGCAGCACTCAGGAATAAGCTCCACATCATCCTCAAAATGAATTGCAGCCCCCTCTGATATCAAAGCCGATGTAAGCTCACTGGGAGTCTTGTCATAACCGGCCACGAACTTGCCATTGGCAAGGAAAAAACGGACAAGCGCGCTCATTCCTATGCCTCCGGCACCTACAAAATACACCGATTTTATCTGATCTGTCTCCATAATTTCCTTATAATTTTAACCTCACTTTCCATCCGCCAGCCTGAGTACCTCACGGGCGATAATCGCCGCAGAGTCAGGCAAAGCCATATGTAGAATATTCTCACTTAGCGACAGGAGCCGGCCGGCATCCCTGACCAATGTCAACGCTTCAGGAATAAGCCGCTCACGGGACTGACTGTCTGCAATATGCACTGCGGCATCTTTCTTGACCAAAGCCATGGCGTTTTTGGTCTGATGATCCTCTGCCACATTTGGAGAAGGAACCAGAATAACCGGCTTTCCCAGAAGGCAGAGCTCGGATATTGAGCTGGCACCTGCCCTTGATATTACGAGGTCAGCGGCGCTGTATGCCTGATCCATACTCGCTATGAAATCCGTAGGGAACAGATTAGGCACCGGCTCTTGCTCCGCCAGACGTTTTCTCATCTCCTCAATGTATATCTTGCCGGTCTGCCAGAACACCTGCACATCATCTGCCGCACGAATGGCATCCAGCTGAGCCATCACACTCTCATTCACACTACGGGCTCCAAGGCTGCCTCCAATAATCAAGATAATGCGTTTCTCCGGATCAAGCCCCATTGCCCTGGCGGCATCGGCCTTCGGCATACGGTTCTCAGTCAGGCTCTGACGCACAGGATTGCCGGTCATCATAATTACTTCTTTCGGGAAGAACCTCTCCATTCCCTCGTAGGCCACACAGATCCGGCTGGCACGTTTGGCCAGCAATTTGTTGGTTACTCCGGCAAAAGAGTTCTGCTCCTGCAGCAAAGTAGGAATGCCCATACGGCCTGCCATACGCAATGTAGGACCGCTGGCATATCCGCCCACGCCCACAGCTACCTGTGGACGAAATGACTTGACAATCCGACGTGCCTTACACTGGCTTCTCATCAATTTCACCAGGACAGATATATTCTTCAAAGGATGCGAGCGGTCAAAACCGGCTACAGGCAATCCCTCAATGCGATATCCTGCGGCAGGAACACGTTGCATCTCCATTCTGTTCTCGGCCCCCACAAACAGTATCTCCGCATCTGGCCGTAAGGCTTTTACTGCATTAGCTATGGATATGGCGGGAAAGATATGTCCTCCTGTACCGCCGCCACTGATGATGATTCTTGTCTCTGCCATTATTTTGAAATTATTCGTCCACTGAGATATCTTCCGTTGCCTGACTCTCCACACCGCTCCAGCTTATGCTAATCAGCATACCCATATAGGCACACGTCACAATTATTGATGTTCCACCAGTACTTATCAAAGGCAGAGGCTGACCTGTAACAGGAATAAGTCCTACCGCCACAGCCATATTGATAAACGCCTGTAAGGTAATTTGCAGCACTATACCCATCGCCATATATCGGGCAAAACGGTTTTTCCCACATTTGGTAGCAACACCTCCTGTCTTTAAAAGCAGCCACAGATAGATGCCGAGCACGCAAAGAGCGCCCACAAGCCCCAGTTCCTCTATTATTATGGCGTAGATGAAATCGCAGCTGGCCTCCTGCAGGAAATCTCTCTCCACGGAGTTTCCCGGACCTTTGCCGAATATATTGCTGCTTGCTATCGCTATATTGGCGTGAGTCTCCTGCGGTTTGTCACGAGCCACATTCCTTACATAATCCAAAGGAGTTGACTTATCGCTCTTGTCGGTAAAATCAAGCACGCGCGCCTGCCAGGTGGCGAAACGGCGTGGCAGGGGAGAATCAGCAATCTTGGAAGGCGGAACCAGAAGCATGACAGACAGCATCAGACCGCCGGCAAGGATACCCAGACCTATAAGGCGGAACATATATTTCCGGCGAATCTGTCCCACATACATCATTACCAGCACAACAATGGTAAGGAGCAAGGCTGTTGACAGGTTCTCAGGCATAATCATCAGAATGAATATGCCAGACAATGCCAATATGCGCCAGAAAGTCTGAAGCTGCGACATCGCATCGTCAACATCCAATTTGGAAAGCATCCAGGCAACAGCCGTAATAACGCCCATTTTGGCGAACTCCGATGGCTGAATGGAAATGAACGGTAATGCTATCCACCTGTCTGTAACTCCTGTTGTAGCACTCTTGAACAGCAGATAGCCCAACGCAAGAGCCGACAATGGAAGCAGCACATACGGAACGAGTCTGAAAAAACGATATGGTATCCTGTGAACTACATACAGGCAGGTGAATCCCACGCAAAGGTGTGCCACGTGACGAATCACCGGCCGCAGATAGTTCTGCTCACCGCCGAACGTCATTCTGCTGGTCGCGCTGAAAACCTCAACTATGGAAATGAGGCACAGGACGATACAGAGAATCCAGTATATCGACGCGCCTTTGAAATATGTCTTTTCTTTCTCCTCCATCCTGTCAGACAATTACAGAGCCCTTACGCAAGCCTTGAACTGGTCTCCACGGTCCTCATAGCTTTTGAACAGGTCAAAACTGGCGCAGCACGGGCTGAGCAGTACAATCTGCCCTTTCTCCGCCATCTCCGAGGCAGCCTTTACAGCATCGCGCATAGACTGCACATCAGCTACCGGCAGCCCGAATCCATCGAAGAAATCGTGAAGTTTCTCGTTATGCAAACCCATATATACCAAGCCGCAGCACTTCTCCCGGACAAGATCAGCAATCTCATTGTAGTCATTGCCTTTATCCTTGCCGCCAAGAATCAGCACGCACTTCACAGGCATACTCTGAAGAGCATACCAGCAACTGTTTACGTTTGTAGCCTTTGAGTCATTTATGTAATCCACACCTGCCACACGCGCCACGCGCTCCAGCCGGTGCTCAACACCCTTGAAGGTCTGCAAGGCCTTACGGATGGTCTCTTTCTGTATGCCGGCAATGTTGGCAGATATACCGGCAGCCATTGAGTTATACAGATTATGGCGTCCTTCCAGAGCCAGCGACTCCTGCTCCATATTGAATGACTCCGGCCTGTCAAAACAGACCTTGCCATCCTCAACGTATGCCGCAAGACCTGCGGCCTTTGCCTCCGCAAATGGATATAGCCTGGCTGTTATGCCATACTTTTTCAGCTCACGCTGTATTATAGGATCATCGTTCCAGAACACGAAAGCATCGTTCTCGGTCTGATTACGGATTACGCGCATCTTTGCATCCACATAATTCTGCATCTCATAGCCGTAACGGTCAAGATGGTCTGGCGTGATGTTCATCAAGACTGCAATGTCGGCCTTGAAATCATACATATTGTCAAGCTGGAAACTGCTCAGCTCTATCACATAATAGTCGTGCGGGTCCTCGGCCACCTGAAGCGCAAGGCTGTTGCCTATATTGCCAGCCAATCCCACATTCAGGCCCGCCATCCTGAAAATATGGTATATCAGCGATGTGGTGGTAGTCTTGCCATTGCTGCCGGTGATGCATATCATCTTAGACGTGGTGTAACGTCCGGCGAATTCAATCTCCGATATGACGTGGATACCCTTAGCGACTGCCTTCTGAATGATGGGAGCGTCGTTTGGAATACCCGGGCTCTTGATTATCTCGTCCGCGCTGAGAATACGCTGCTCCGTGTGCAGGCCCTCCTCAAAATCAATGCCACGCCTCTCAAGCTCCTCCCTGTATTTCGGCTTAACTGCCGACATATCGGACACGAACACCTCAAATCCCTCCTTTACGGCCAGAACCGCGGCACCCACACCACTCTCACCAGCTCCTAAAACAACAATCTTCCCTGCCATCATTATCTGATTTTCAATGTCAATATTGTAAACGCCGCCAGACCAATGCTGATAATCCAGAAACGTAATGTAATCTTTGTCTCAAACTGCAGATTTCCCTTTCCCTTGAACAGCACAGAGCAACCCGGATCAACTTTCTGCACCTGCTCCAGAGATGTGCGGTAGTGATCGTGAAACGGCGTACGCTTCCAGAGACGGCGATGCACGCCTTTTTTCTTTCCTGTCTTGTAGAAGAAACGCTGCCCCATCACAGACACGCTCTCCATAAGGAATACGCCACATAATATAGGGAGCAGGAGTTCCTTATGGATGCACAGAGCTGAAACAGCGATGATTCCGCCAATTGTCAGGCTGCCTGTATCGCCCATGAAAATCTCCGCAGGATATGAGTTATACCAAAGGAATCCGATAAGAGCGCCAACGAACGCGCTCAAGAAGACCACGACCTCCTGGCTGCCTGGTATGTACATCAGATTGAAATGGCTTGCGATAACCACGTTACTGGACACATACGCGAGTACAGTCAGAGCCAGTCCTATAATCGCTGAGTTTCCGGCCGCCATTCCATCCATTCCATCATTAAGATTTGAGCCGTTTGACACTGCGGTTACAACAAATACCGTAAGCAGTACAAAGAATATCCATCCTGCCTTATACTTTGCGCTCTCACCGAGCCATCCGAACATATCCGCATAGTTCAGGTTGTGATTCTTGAAAAAAGGAATAGTTGTTCGTGTTGACTTGACATCGGGAGTCTTTACCACAATCTCCGTATTGTTCTCAATGCGCGTCTCTACCCTCTCATTGATGACTACCTGAGGACTATATCTGAGAGTAAGCCCCACGATAAGTCCCAGCGCCACCTGTCCGAACACCTTTATCCAGCCGTTCAACCCATCCTTGTTCTTGCGGAAAGTCTTGATGTAGTCGTCACAAAAGCCCAGGGTTCCAAGTATCAGCGTAGTAACCAGCATCAAAATCATATAGACATTCTCAAGACGGCCTACCAGCAGGCAAGGCAACAGAATAGCTACAATGATTATGATGCCTCCCATTGTAGGAACGCCCACCTTACCAACGCCGAACGGGTCAATCTTGGCATCGCGCTGAGTCTCTGATATATTCTTTTTTCTAAGAAAACGTATCAGGAATTTTCCAAACCACGATGATATAATTATGGAAAGGACCAGAGCGAAAATGGCACGGAATGTAATATATGTGAACATTCCGGCTCCCGGAATATTCATCTTGTCAAGATACTCAAACAGATAATTCAGCATAACTTACTCCATATTAAAGCATTCGCGAAGCACCTCCTTGTCATCGAAATGATGCTTCACACCCTTCACATCCTGATATGTCTCGTGTCCTTTGCCGGCCACAAGCAGCACATCGCCACTCTCAGCCATCATACAGGCCGTGCGGATAGCCTCGCGACGGTCTGTTATCGTTATTGTCTTACGCAACTCCACAGGAGACAGGCCGGCAAGCATATCTTTTATTATATCCTCCGGCTCCTCAAAGCGGGGATTGTCTGAGGTAATGATAAGACGGTCACTTCTTTTAGCGCTCTCCAGAGCCATTAATGGTCTCTTGCCCTTATCACGGTTTCCGCCAGCACCCACAACGGTAATAACCTTGCCCTTGCCGTTCTGAACCTCGCTGATTGATTCAAGCACATTGACCAGCGCATCGGGAGTGTGAGCGTAATCAACTATAGCGGTAAAGCCTTTTGGCGAATGCAACGCGTCAAAACGGCCATTCACCGGCACAAGCGTACTCATAACCTTAAGCACCTCCATCGGATCACGCCCCAGGTTACAAGCCGTACCATATACAGCAAGAAGATTGCTGGCATTGAAACGGCCGATGAAACGGAGGAAAGCCTCCCTTCCATTGATGTCAATCAACATACCGTCAAAGCCGGACTCCAGGATCTTGCCCTTGAAATCGCTTATACTGCGCAATGAGTAGGTAGTTACTCTTGCCTTTGTATTCTGTGTCATCACAAGGCCGTTTTTGTCATCAAGGTTGGTCACCACAAAAGCATCTTTGCCCAATCCATCGAAGAATGCCTTCTTTGCCTTGAGATAATTCTCAACTGTCTTGTGATAATCCAGATGATCGCGGGTAAGATTTGTGAATATACCGCCGGCATACCTGAGGCCGCCTATTCTCTTCTGCGCTATGGCGTGTGAGCTGCACTCCATAAACACATACTTGCACCCCTCATCGGCCATACGGCCAAGCAGGCTGTTCAGAGTGATTGCATCGGGCGTGGTATGATCCGTACCTATCGGCTCGCCGTCTATGTAATTGCATACTGTGGAGATAAGACCGCACTTATAGCCGAGCTTGCGAAACATCTCATACAGAAGGGTGGCAATGGTAGTCTTGCCATTAGTGCCTGTCACGCCAACCAATGTGACCTTCGATGTAGGATCACCGAAAAAGCGTGTTGCTATGCGCCCTACCACATCCTCGGTATTCTGACAACGGATATAGGTTACCGCAGGGTCAGTCTCTGCCGGTATCTCCTCGCATACAATAGCTGAGGCACCCTGCCTTACGGCACTGCCAATGTATGCGTGACCATCCTGGGCTGTACCTCTCATAGCCACGAACATTGACCCGGTTCCAACCTTTCTGGAGTCAATCTCCACACCCGACACAGATACGGACAAGTCTCCCACCACCTCTACAGGAGTTATTCCTTTGATAAGTTCTGCAAGTGCAATCATCACATTCTCAATCTTATTGATATTGAATTTCCTTTTACGGCCTTCGTTCCAGGACTCAGGCTCTGATTATACACACGGCCAACACCGCTCAGGCTTACCCTGAGGCCGGCTTTCTCCAACAGATAAACGGCATCCGACGCTCCCATTCCCACCACATTCGGAACGAGTCCGTTGTTGTAGTCGCGCACAGTGAGCCGCAGCGTGTCATTATCGATCGATGCTGTTCCCCAGGTGCTGTCACTCAGTTCGGCGCCATCTTCCGTGAGCGCATCTATCTTCAATTCCCTCAGTATAGTATGAGCCTTAGCCAAATCGCCGGAGAGGACCCTTGGAGTGTGTCCGTTCACGGTATCAAGAGCCTCCGCGATATCTCTTGTCTCCGACATAGACATTACCTTTTCCGATATCTCGTTGAAGACAGGACCGGCAACTCCGGCACCATATCCCACAGGCGTATGTACCGCCACTATGCAGGAGTATTTAGGATTATCGGCAGGGAAATATCCACAGAATGACGCCAGATAAGAGCGTCCGCCACTCGTATAGCCACTGGCGCCATGAGACATCTGGGCAGTTCCTGTCTTTCCGGCTACCTTAAAGAAAGGAGAGCCAGCCTGTTTACCCGTTCCGTCAGATACAACTTTCTCAAGCATATATCTTATATCGCGCAATGTAGTCTCCTTGCACATCTTCTCACGCGCCACTTTCACTGGAAACTCCTGAATGACCTTTCCATTGCGTCTGACCTCCGTCACCAGTCTGGGCTCCACCATACATCCGTCATTGGCTATTCCATTATAGAAAGCCAGAGTATTGATGGCCGGCAACTGAACATTATAGCCATACGTCATCCAAGGCAGACGAGTGGCGTCCCAGTATCCGTCCTTTCTGATTACCGGAGCACCGGTTCCAGTAAGCTGCATCTGGAAATGGGTGTTTATTCCCGTTCTGTATATGCCCTCCACAAAGTCTGACTCGTGGCCTTTATAGTGCGGTGCTATAAGTTTGGCAGTACCAATGTTCGATGACTCCATCAGAATCTCCGCAGTGGTGAGCCATCCCTCCGCGTGTGAGTCAGTCATCCTTACACCCCCAAAGCCGAAGTATTGTCCTTTCTCGCAGTAAATGCTGTCTGCGAGCGATATCTTTCCGTCGTCAAGAGCCACCATCATAGATACGGTCTTGAATGTTGAGCCCGGCTCATATATCTCTCTCACGACATTATTCTGAATCTCATAATAGCTGCCCTCGCCGGTACGGGTCAGGCTGGCCATAGCCTTGATATCGCCGGTGGCCACCTCCATCAGCACCGCTACTCCAGATGTGGCGCCAAGGTCAACAAGCCTGCGTCTGAGCGCGGTCTCGGCTACATCCTGCATACGCACGTTGAGAGTAGTCACAATGTCGCAACCGTCAATCTGGGCGGTATCCACAATGGTACGTACCGTGTTGCGGATACGCTCCTCGTGACCCACGCCCGGTTTACCACGCAGCACTGAATCGAACGAGAGCTCAAGTCCATATCTGGCAGAGTCCTTGGCACCGTAAAGGTCTCCCAATGTACGTGTAGCCAGACGGCCGAATGGCTTCTTGCGCGCTACGACACTATTCTTGCTGTAGAACCACCCGTCATAGCGTGTCTTCAGCCACGGCACCATCTCAACGGCCTCCTTGTATTGATTATACGACAACGCTCTGGCATCGGGCATCAACGCATAATAGTGGCTCTTCTGCGAATAACCTTTCTTATAGTACTCTATAAACCGGCTCTCTGAGATATCCGGAAAGATGCCATGCATGGCGGTTGCCGTAGCAGAGAGGTAATTATTATAAAGACTATCCTTGCGCATCTGGTCCATCTCACGCAGCCTGGCTACCCGCTCGCCGCTTTTGAAATCAAGGAAGATGCGGTATTGAGGCATACTGCTCGCCATAAGCAATCCCTCATCACTGAGGATATTGCCACGACGCGGCTCGATAGTCTTGTTCCAGGTAACCATATATCCGGCCACCTCGTTCCAGTAATTCCGCTCGGCGAACATCACAAAGACAAGTTTGCCCACAATAAACAAGGCTGCCACAGCCAGCAGCAGCATTATGCCTTGAAAGCGGTCAACTGATTTGTCTCGTTTCTTATCCATACCTATTTTTTGCCTGAATGAATACGGTACGGAGACTGCTCCGATGTCTGTAACCCTGAATTACCATTGCCTACAGCCTGCTCTATATACGAGGGCTTGCTTTTGGCCGATACATCGCTTGTGGTGTTCAAAGCCTGATAGCGCACATCAACAAGTTCTTTTTTCAACTTCTCTATACGTACAAGATCGCACTGACTGTCGTATCTGTTGCCTACATATATGAGCACAAGCAGTATTACAAGCAGGGCAAAAGGAATCTGACGGCGAAGGAACGCCACTATGCGCGGATCCTCACCCTTCAGAAGTTGTTTGATGCCGAATTTGCTCACCTCCGGAGCCTCGGCCTGCCTGCCATTAACCGACTCTGCCATAATTACAATCTCTCCGCTATTCTAAGCCGCGCACTGCGCGAGCGTGGGTTCGACATCTGTTCCTCCGCATCGGCCGCAACCGGTTTTCCTATCATACGGTACGGCACATTCCTGTTGCCATAGAAATCCTCCTCAACCTTGCCGTCCACATTACCGCTACGCATGACATTCTTTACCATACGGTCCTCTATCGAGTGATATGTAATAACCACAAGACGGCCACCGGGACGAAGAAGGCTCGCAGCTTGCTGAAGCATCTCCTGAAGCGCGTCGGTCTCGTGGTTCACCTCCATGCGCAATGCCTGGAACACCTTGGCCATATCTTTCCTGACCCGCTCGCGGCCTATCAGAGGCTCCGCTATGGAGCAGAGCTGACCCGTGCGCTCAATGCGGGACTTTGCGCGGGCGGTTGCAACGGCTCTGGCCAGGCGGCCTCCGCACTGCAGCTCTCCATACAGATAGAATATTCGCGCCAGACTCTCCTCGTCGTAGTCATTCAGCACATCTGCGGCACTGCGGCCCTCTCTCTGGTTCATACGCATATCGAGCGGCGCATCGAACCTGAATGAGAATCCGCGCTCCGCATCGTCAAAATGATGCCAGGACACGCCAAGGTCCGCAAGTATGCCGTCAAGCTTATCTACGCCGTAATAGCGCATAAAGTTGCGCATATACCTGAAGTTGCTATATACGAATGTGAAGCGTGAGTCAGAAAGCGCATTTGCCATTGCATCGGCATCCTGATCAAAGCCATACAGATGGCCTTTGTCTGAAAGTCCTGAGAGTATCTCGCGGGAGTGGCCCCCGCCGCCAAATGTAGCGTCGGCATATACCCCATCGGGGGTAACAACCAGTCCGCCTACGCTCTGTTTGAGAAGGACCGGTACGTGATATGTCGTCTCGTTATTCTCCAATATTCTGATATGTGACAAATCGCTCTCACTCGGTCATAAACTCTTTAATACCCTCCGCAAAACCGGCATCACTCATAAACGGCTCATTGCCTCCGCTCCTGGCCTCCGCTACTGACGGGGCCCACACCTCGATGGTCTGCTCCATTCCCACGAAAAGCGCCTGCTGCCCTATGCCAACCTTGTCAAGCAGTACACGGGGAATCAGTATTCTGCCGCTCGCGTCAAGAGGAATCTCCACAGCCTCAGATACCATCTTGCGATAAACCATCTGCTGTGTGCTGTCGAAACGGTTCAATCTTGAACGGACCTTCTCCACCTCGGCCCGCCACTGACTCTCCGGATAGATGACCAGACAATTCTCAAAGAAGTCCTTTCGCACTACAAGCGTGACATCCGGCACCTCGGCGTCAGCCGAAACGGAGGTCAGGAAGTAGCGGCGATAGGCAGCCGGCAGAAACACGCGGTTCTTGCTGTCAATCTTAGCCGAATATTGTCCGATAAAACTCATCTTCTCCACTTGGGGTTAATTCAGGTTTCAAAGTTAGGCATTTTGCCCCACTTCACACCACAACGCCCCACTTTTTATGCTAAAGTTTTCAACAGGTTGTTAATAAGGCATCAAGAGATACTGTCTGGGATGGCTTCTGGCACACCCGAGACCACTTTTCTGCCTTCAGGTATAGATGTTACGGAAAATTCATATATCTTTGCACCCGTCTTGAGGACATAAGCGCAAAAACACTGATCCGTTAGCTCAGTTGGTTTAGAGCGCTTGCTTGACAGGCAAGAGGTCGGCGGTTCAAATCCGCCACGGATCACACGACAATCCCACTTAATTGATATGAATATCAGTCAGGTGGGATTTTCTATTTAAAATTTGTCTGAATTCCGCTTTATTTTGCCCTTTTCAGGGTCGTTCTTGCCACTTTTCTTGCCCCCTTTCGGAATTGCCGTATTCGGGCACCTGCGGATTCAATCAACTTGCTTGCTATTCCTGTGAAAATCGCCATTGTTTTGAGTTTTTAAAGCGTTAAACAATAATACTGCCCTCGTCTCAGGTTCACGCCGCAAAGTTATGGCGTCTATTTGGAACCGCAATGGGTTGTCCTCGACTCCGGCCCCGTTTGTCCCAAAGTATGCCGTAAATGCCTGATTAACAACGAGCCGCAGAGCACCCCTACGGTTTTCCCCTGTGATTCCGCTATTCCTTCACTGTGACTCCACCGTGACTCCTCTTGTTTTCCACTCATTTTCCGCCTCTGAGTGGAGAACGAGTGGACACAGAGAGGAGGCAGAGTGGACCCAGAGTGGACACAGAGTGGAGAACGAGTGGAGACCCACTGGACACATAGTGGAGACCCACTGGACACCGGATTATACAAGTGTTCGCTGCGGCTCCGATATGACTACGATACGCCTTCGCCGTGCCTTCACCATTTCATCGATGTTTTTCCGCTCAAAAACGGAGCCAGAACGAACAAAGAGCGAAAGAGCGGACACTTAGCGAACACCGAACGGACAAAGACGGGGGCGTCATTTGAACTGTGTCAATCGTTGAATCGCGTTTTCTATACGACCCGGGATTTACGTTTATTTATGCAATTGGCACTTTGTTTCGTGGAAAGTTTCCTATCTTCGCAAAGACGAATTGCATATAATATGAAGCCGGATTCTATGAGACCAGTAAAAAGAAAACATGTTCATATGACAGACATTCTCCCTATCATTCTGATTTTGGCAGGCGTCACACTCTTTATGATGACGTACTGGCCTTGTGGTGTTACCGTTGACAAGGATAAAAACATCAACCTTGAAGTAGTAATCGGTAAGAGCCACATGATTCCTGCTGATGAAATCGCAATTTCTGAAGTTCCCGATGGCCTTCTCTCTCATTTAATCAAGATAAACGGTTTGAGTCTTGGCAAGATTAAATACGGAAAATTCAAGAACACGAAAAGCGGTCAGAAAATGTTCCTCTACTTTACAGGCAAGGAGGACAAAGTATGCTTTGAGTATGATGGGGTTCTATATGTGGTAGATGATTGGAGGACCGACATTAAATAAGAACAAATTCCCGGTTACCGACTTCTTCGATAACCGGGAACAAAAGCAACCGGTGTCTAGAGCCTGGCCCCTGAGACAGTCTCTGACTGTGGCTTTTCCGCAACACCCTCTATTACCAGAACTTACCAGATAGCCACAACGATGTAGTACATCATCATTCCTGAGGCCACCAGTTTCATTCCGGTGCCGGACAGGAAGCCGAGGAATGCGCCAAGAGAGGCTTTTGCAGAGCCCCAGATATCCTTATCGGCCGAGAACAGCTCTGCAAGGAACGCCCCGAGAAGGCTTCCTACAATCATACCCAACGGAGGCAGCAGCAGGCCTACGACCAACCCCAGGAGCGCGCCTCTGCTGGCGGCTTTGGTACCACCGGTCATACGGGTAAACTTTGCAGGCACAATGTAATCGAGTATTGTGACCACTATCATTATGGCCAGCCACACCAGCAGGGCGGCAACCGTAACACGGTGTCCGCCATCGCTTTTATTGATAAACACAAGCAGCAAGCCCACCCAGCTTACGGGCGGCCCTGGAAGACCGGGCACAATGCTGCCTACTATGCCAAGAATACCGGAGGCCAGGGCTAAAATCTCAAGAATCGACATAATTGTTGCAAATGAGCGCTCAATAATGCACTCTCACATTGCGAAGATACTCATTTCTGGTTAATTCACCCGATTTGAGGATAAAAAATCAAGCCGTTTTGTCAGTATTTAACCAAGACTGTATGTCAGTTTGTCATTATACACTTGTTTTTTACTGTCAATTCAACGCTTTTCCATACACGGCATCGCTTTTGAGATTAATACAGCGAGGCCACCTGGGGCGCGGGGAGACCTCGGGAGAGAATTTTATTAGAAACAGAATCTTAAAGTAAAGGAGGTAATAATTATGTTAGTACGTAGAGCAACAAACAACTGGTTTCCATCACTGTTCGGCGATTTCTTTGACAACGCTGTGATTGCACCCGCAAGACAGTTCGCATCACCGGCCGTGAACATTCTTGAGGACGAGGGCAACTTCCAGATTGAGGTAGCCGCTCCTGGTATGAACAAAGAGGACCTGAACATTCAGGTAGAGAACGACGACGAGCTTCTCATAACATTGGAGAGGAAAAGCGAGGCCGAGGACAAGGAGAAGAGAAACTACCTGCGCAGGGAGTTCTCATACGCATCGTACCGCCAGGCATTCACCCTGCCGGAGGACGTAGATAAGGAGAAAATCTCGGCACAGATGACAAACGGCGTTCTCCGCATCACACTTCCAAAGAAAGAGGAGACCGTCAGAGTACCTGCCACACGCAAGATAGAAATTGACTGAAAGCACTAAAGAAAAACGTCGATACACTTGCGGTTTCCGCTGACTGACTATATCTTTGCGTAAAATTCTAAAGGGAGTATTCTCCGTCGCAAGGCGGAAAATACTCCTTGTTTTTATATATGGAAACAAGTTCTAATACGCAGAGACATCTGGCCGGGGCATTGCCGCTCTTGCCCGCAGCCGTCATACTGGCAAGTTGCATGGCCCACTGTCACGAAGCCCGCACGTTGCCGGTGCTGCATCTTATCTTACAAAGCATTGCTATATATCTTGCAGTTCAGATCATAGTCAGCAATGCCAGACTACGTGAGCCGGCAGAATTCATATCAATCCTGACGCTCTCCGGCATCTGCCTTTTCGAGGCGGCGTCAGGAATGTCTCAACTTACAGGCAAACGTATATCGGCACACGGAATAGGCCAATGTACCGGCACATTTCAGAACCCCGGGCCATACGGAGGATTCTTAGCGGTATCGGCAGTAATTCTATTAAGCTGGATTATCAGCGGAATATCCAATAAAGGACAATGGCTGCGGCACCTTGGAATTCCCGCATACGCTGCGGCCGCATCGTCAGTTATTATGCTGCCTGCCACAATGAGCCGTGCCGGAATGCTCTCACTTGCTGCGGGAATAGCCGCAATAGTCACTTGCGGCTACGACATACGCTATAAAATCCTCAGGAAATACGCCAAAGAGACATTTTTCCGGCCTGCCGCCATCACTCTGTCCGTATTAGTGTTGACGGCAGGCCTATTTGCCTACTACCAGAAAAAAGACTCCGCAGACGGCCGCCTGTTTATGGGAAAAATCAGCATATTAGCAATGAGAGAAAAGCCCTTGGCGGGATATGGTCCGGGAAAATACACAGCGGCATACGGTGATGCCCAACGCGAGTACTTCCGCAAAGGCACATATACTGAGCGGGAGAGAATGCTGGCTGACAGTCCGGAATACGCCTTCAACACATTTCTGGCCGTGGGCGTAGATTACGGAATACCTGCAATGATTATGTTCCTGCTCACCATTGCAATGGCAGTTTTGGCAGGAATCAGGAGAGTCTCACCCGCCGGGTATGGCCTGCTTGCGTTATGCGTCTTTGCCTTGTTCTCATATCCGCACGAGATTAAGGTATTTCAAATAATGGCGCCACTGCTCCTGTCTTTCTGCAACAAAGGCATAACCCATAGTAAAGCACATATTAGATATACCTTATTGATAATAACGGCTGCCGGCTATGGCATAACCACGTACAAGCTTATCCCAATCAGGAAGGCGGAATCAGAATGGCACAAGGCAGAGGTACTCTACAAGCAGGAGAGATACGAGATGACTGCGAGAAGATATGCGGAATTGTCGCCATATCTAAGTGGCAACCACATATTTCTGTTTCAATACGGCAGAGCATTACTCAAGACAGGAGAACATCGTCTTAGCGACTCTGTTTTGCACATAGGAGCCTCCATCAGTTGCGATCCTATGTTCTGGAATCTGATCGGGCAGAATCAGCAGGCGTTAAAAGATTACTCCGAGGCAGAGGCAAGCTATCTTCACGCATACGCTATGGTGCCAAACCGTCTGTATCCGCTGTACCTTCTATTGAAGCTATACAGTGAGAGCGGTCAGGACATCAAGTATCAGAGAACTTTGCTCTATGTGAGCAGATTCAAGCCCAAGATTGAGTCGCGCCTCACCGAAGAGATGCGCAAGGAGATAGAGAATCAGAAGTCAAAGCCAGCGGAAAGATAGTAATCCAGTCCTTTGGCATATTTACAGTCAGTCCAATGAAGATTCAGCTTTATAGGTCCGAAGAATGTACGATACCCCAGCTCAATGCCGCATCCCCAGAAAGTGGGTTTTATACTGCTGAAAAGATCCGAGAACTCAGGCGTTTCCCTGACAACGGCACCTATGCCGGAAAGATATAGTTTCTTCCCAATCTGGAAACGCGCGTCCAGGCTGGCTGTATATACGTGATTGAACATCTCGCCCACATTACCGAATCCCACGAAAGGAATATGCTGAGGCAGGTAACGGCCACGGAAGGCGCCGCCCAGGAAATTATTGTGTATGGGTGTGAAATCCTGTGTATAGACATCCACATTGGAAAAGAAGCTTCGGTAATACAGGCTCGGAGTAAGCGTGAGCCAGCCGGTAGCCGGAACAGCAAGCCTCGCATCGATGTTCAGAATAGGCACCGGAGTAAAGTTCAAGGCAGCGAAATTCGCGAAATCATACTCGAAGCCCACTCCACCGACAAAGCCCCGGGTTGGGAACTGACGGTCGTTCATAGTATTGACATCTAAATTCACGAAACCAGTAATAAAATGCCCTTTTCTCACATTATCCGGAAGCTTTGAGGGCCCACTTTCCGGAGCGCCCACGGAATAAAGGGGCATATATATCGGGATTGAGGAATACTCGTGCCTTATGCCTGCACGTATATTATAAGACCGCCCGTGAATTGTTGACAGATACAGTTCCTGTCTGGTATCGAAAAACGCGATATTATATTCTGTATTCTCACTTTCTGTAAGGATATCGCTTCTGATATACCCTGTGTTAGTTCTGAAATTAATCTGAGCGAATCCATCGGGGATATAGGATACCGTAAGGTCCAGGCTCTGCTGAACAGACACCTTGGCGGTAGCGTCAAAGCGCCACCCTTTCAGTTTATGCGCATTCAGACGCAAGTTGAACAGCAGCTCAGCCATCTCCTCATTGTCAAGTCGGAATCCCATAGCGAAGTTGTGTATCTGGCCTGGAACGCAGTCAAAGACAAGAGTGTAGGAATCATCGTAATCATCTTGCAGCAAAGAGTAATTCACTTTCTCAAAAGAACCCGATGCCATTACCCTGCACATGGCATCCTCGATCTCCTTTTGCGATATCTCGCGATAACCGCTCAGATTCAGAATCTTACGGAACATTTTCTGCTCGCTCTTATCTATTCCGTTAACCATAATTCCGGAAATACGGACATTCTGTCTATACAAGTTTATAGCCTTCTTGCGTTGAACGGTATCATTGCGGGTGTAATCGCCCAACTGTTCCTTAATTTTCTGAAAATCAGCGGCCCTGTCCTGCGCCGCCTTGTAACCGTAATCTATCATCTCAGAAATAGCCTCAGAATTGAAACTCAGCATATTCCGGCCACCTGTCTCAGGCTTTATCAGCAGATCGGGCTCAAAAGACTTGTTGCTGCGGGCATCATCGCCCAGCATCGTTATCATACAGTTCACCACATCCACCACACCGTTCACCTGGGAATATGTGGTACCTCTCTTGGCCACCTCCACACCTATTATGATATCCGCGCCCATAGCCTTGGCTATATCAACCGGGAAATTGTTTCGTGTGCCGCCATCTACCAGCACCTTGTTATTGGTTCTGACAGGTGCGAAAACTCCCGGTATGGATATGGTAGAGCGTATGGCTTTTGGCAGAGAGCCCTTTGTATGATAATTCGCCTTGGCCGAGACCAGATCAGACGAGACGCATACAAAAGGAACAGGCAGGCTTTCAAACGGAATATCCTCGTGAAAGCCTACAGAAAGGCTGGAGAACATATTCTCAACATTGAAGCCTTCTATGTAACCGGAAGGAATGGAAGAGAGAAATTTCCTGCGTGCCTCAGTACCTTGCAAGTCGTCATCATCAACATCGGCATCAAACACCCGGTCTCTGATAGTACGTGCAGCATCCTCGTAATAGAAAGGAACAGACAACAGGTATTTCCCCTTATCCACCTTATGCTCGTAAGACAGGAACCTCATATCAATATTGTCGCTCATCATCCGGCTCCAGTCAACCGACTTGAAAATATCCTCCAGCTCGTGACTGTCGTAACCGAGTGAATACATTCCGGACATCAGGCCGCCCATACTGGTTCCACACAACAAGTCAACAGGAATACCCGCCTCCTCAAGATAGCGGAAAAAGCCAATGTAGGCCGCGCCTTTGGCACCGCCTCCGCTCAAGACAAGCGCCACTGTAGGACGATGCTCATTCTGCCTTATGCTGTCGAGTCTGGACCGCATGGCGCTAATAGCAATGGAGTCAGATACGGGATCAACGCTGTTGGCAGCCAGATTGTTCGGGAACCTTTGTGCCAGAGCAGTCAAGGCCTGGGCGAAAAGCACGGCAACAGCGAATATTCTCTTTATTATCACTGATTTGTCATTCATATTCAATGTAGTTGGAAATCCAATGCAAAAATACTTAATAATTTCAGACAGCCACTACCTCAGGAGAATGTAACGTAAATGTCACATAATTGTCACACCGTTTTTGTTGCCATGCCACAGTAATTTTGTACCTTTGTTCTCAAACTGCTAATCAAGCAAAGAATTATACTACTATAAGTTATGAAATTTGTAAGAACATTCATTCTAAGCATTCTTGTATGTCTGTCAGTATCGCAGGCAGCAGAATCACAGACCATTGAGACTGACCCGCTGGTAAACGCCATGCGCGAGGAGCTCAAGTTCAGTATGGACCAGCTCAAGGAAAAGCCCGTACCGGCATACTTTATGTCGCTCAGGCTGAACGACAGCTACACAGCAACCGTAAGCAGCAATTTCGGTGTATCCATAACAAATGAGGAGCGCGTACGCAACCTTACTCCACAGGTGCGCGTAGGCTCACCCGAGACCGACAACTTCAAGTACGAGAACCAGGCCCAGGATGCCAGCCGTGGCTATCGCAGCAGCAATATGGAGACAGTTACGGTTCCTTTCACCGACAACGCCATTATGGCTGTAAGACAGGGCATCTGGAGCGAGACAATGAAGCGTTACGGCATAGCAGTGAACAACTACAATGCCGCCCTGTCAAAGATGAAGACCAATGCCGACAATGAGGACAAGGCCCCCTGCTTTGCCGATGCTCCCGTTGAGAAATATTACGAGGCACCCTATCCAGAGGAGACATACAACTTTGACCGTACATACTGGGAGAAGCGTATGGACCATATCTCAGCCGTATTCAAGGAGTGCAGGCTGCTTGAGCAGGGAGTGGCCAACCTCAGCTATCAGGTAGAGCGTATTTACACCCTGACCTCCGACGGCTCAGTAGTGGCACAGAACCGCAAGTCGGTGCGTCTGATGCTAGCCGGAGCCATTCGTGCCACCGACGGTATGACCTGTCAGCTCTACAAGGACTGGTTCTCCTACTCTCTGGACAACCTGCCAGATGACGAGACCATCATAGCCGATGTACGCGATCTCATTGAGCGTCTGCTCGCACTGCGCGAGGCTCCTATCGCCGATCCGTACGCAGGCCCGGCACTGATGTCAGGCTCAGCCAGCGGAGTATTCTTCCACGAGATATTCGGCCATCGTCTGGAGGCACACCGTATGAAGAGCGGCGGCCAGACTTTCAAGAATCTGGTGGGCCAGCCCGTGCTTCCAGAGAGTTTCCAGGTATATGACGACCCTACACTCGACAACTACGCCGGCACATCACTCTACGGCCACTACCTTTATGATGACGAGGCTGTCAAGGCACAGCGTGTCACCTGCGTGGAGAATGGAGTGCTGAAGAACTTCCTTGTTGACCGCACGCCCATCGACGGTTTCCCTGCCAGCAACGGTCACGGACGCGCCAGCGCAGGCTACGATCCTGTATCACGTCAGTCCAACCTGATTATCGAGAACACCAGCCCATACACCGAGGAGCAGCTTCGTGAGATGTTCATCAAGGCCATCAAGGACGAGGGCAAGGAGTACGGATACTATTTCCGCACAGCCACCAGCGGTCTGACCTATCTTGGCGACGGTGGCTCAATCAACTCGTTCGGTGTTGACCCGGTTGAGGTGTATCGCGTATATGCCGACGGCCGTCCCGACCAGCTTGTCCGTGGCGTAACCCTCATCGGCACACCGCTCGCAATGTTCTCTGGCATAGCGGCAGGAGGAGCCACCCCGACGGTCTTCACCGGCCAGTGCGGAGCCGAGTCCGGCTGGGTGCCTGTAACAGCCATCTCACCGACAATTTTCATATCAAAAGTTGAGACACAGCGTTCCGAGACCGGCTACCAGCTTCCGCCGGTGCTGGAGCGTCCGGAATATAAGGATGTAAAGGGCGATGAGGGCGACATCATCTTCAGCGCCATGAATGACGAGATGGAGCGCACTATGACCCAGCTCAAGTCCGATGGTCAGGACACTCCATTCTATACAGACTACAGGATCAACTCATCAAGAGGCTTCTCGTCCAGCTCATCTCTGGGAGGACTCTTACGCAGCAACTATACCCCCGGCAATCTTACAGGCTCCATCAGCATACAGATTGGTGACACAATGGTTACAAACAGCCCGGTAAGCGCACGCGTCAATACAGGCAACCAGCCTGAGTACGACTGCATCAGATACTCACTCTGGCAACTCAGCGACGCCATCTACAAATATGCCATAGGCAACTACAGCAGCAAGGTAGCCACCCTGAAGAACAACCCGAAGCCTGAGGCTGAGGCAGCGCTCCCCGAGCATATCGTAATGCCTGGAGGTGAGTTCATATCGCCAAGCGTCAAGAACCAGGCCATCGACCGCAAGAAGATGGAGGGGCTCACCAACACGCTCTCCGCAATTTATCTGGATTACCCCACCCTATACAACACCGAGGTATCCATGAACATCGAGTACACCGATGTATATCGTCTCAACTCCGAGGGACTGAAGATGCGCACCCCGTTCATACAGATGTCACTTGACACCAGGGCATCCGTCAGAACCGTCACCGGTGCCGAGATCGTAGAGACCTACACACTGCCTTTCGACTGCACCGACTATGACGAGGAGACACTTGCGGCAGGCATACGCGAGTTTGCCGACGCTATGGTCACAAAGAGCCAGGCCGAGACCGTGAACGAGTTCTACATCGGTCCTATCCTGCTGGAGAAAGAGGCTGTATCGTACTCATTCAACACCATCGTGACCAAATACGGCGTAGCCACCAACACCTGGGATATGTACTCCAGAATGTACGGCAGCTCACAGGAGAGCAACATCAACGGCGGCCTGCTATTAGGCAAGCGCTTCCTTGATCCGAAGCTCGGCATACATCTTTACTCAGATATGGAGAGCTACAACGGTATCAGACTGGGAGGCAGCTACAAGGTGGATTACGAGGGCACCACACCTGAGTCAGACTTCGTACTGGTGGAGAAGGGCATTCTGAAGCAACTTATCAGCGGCCGTCACCCGGGTGTAGGCGCTACCCGTCCTACCGGCCACTCCATTGTGTCGTCATACTCAGAGCCAGATGTCAGAATGAGCATAATGCACGTCACATACGATAAGCCAAGTCCACTCTCCAAGATGAAGTCAAAACTCATCTCAGAGGCAAGGAAGGCCGGACTTGACCACACCTATATGCTCCGCAACATCTCTTACAACTGCTTCATCCTGACCCGCATAGATGTAAAGACAGGCAAGGAGACGGTCATCCACTCCAACACCCCGAGCTTTGAGAGGCGCGAGCTGATGCACGTAATAGCAGCATCAAGGGAGGAGGCCATACAGAGCTACCTGTACAACTCCAACAATATGCCTACAATGATTGCGCCGGAGTCAATGCTTCTGGAGAGCGTGGAGATGAACCTGCAGAAGCCAGACATCGCCCAGGAGTTCCAGCTGGTCAACCCGGCCCTGCGCTGACATTATTAGAAATAAGTCTATTAAAAAGTACCCGGAGCAGATTGCTGTTCCGGGTATTTAGTATATATTTGCACCGTCTGTGCCGCCGTGAGCAGACGCTGATGCCAAACGTTTAATTACATACTACTATGAGAGACTTTCTAAAAAAGGATTCTTTTCCCCATCCGATGCTTCCACGTAATGCGATGAGTGTTTTCATCGTACTTTTCTGTATGCTTTCCTGTGGCAGGAACGCAGCGCTGAGGTATGCCCTAAAATCCGCAGGAGACAACCGCGCGGAGTTGGAGAAGGTTCTCAGGCACTACAAAGATGAGCCTGAGAAACTTGCCGCGGCCCGCTACCTCATTGAAGGACTGCCGGCGCACTATTCTTACCAAGGCACGGAGATTGAGCAGTACTACGACATTGCCGCCAGGATTCTTGCATCCGGTCTGCCACCTGAGCAGCAACGTGACTCACTGCTTGTCATAAGTGACCGGTGTTTCAGAGACGCGCCTTTGCGAACTATCTCAGACGCCAGGATCATCACATCCGGTTTTCTGATTCACGACATCGACGTCTCATACCGGCAATGGAAAAACCGCAGTTGGGCAAAGCAAGCCACATTCCAGGAATTCTGTGAGTGTATGCTTCCCTACAAGATGGCTGAGTTACAAAGCCTCGATGACTGGCGGGACACTCTTTTGAACCTTTTCACCGATGATTTGCGCAATATGCCTTACGATGACGTTGAGTATGGAACCGCAATGAGGACAGGCGACATCATTAAGAACGAGGCGCAACGTAAGATGAGCCGGTACGGACTATACAGCCGTAGCGGACTGCCATTGCTAAGCGCATACCTGCTACCAAGACAAACGTTTGGCGACATACCTGACTATGCCCTGATTGGAGCACTGGCCTTGCGTGCGGCAGGCGTACCGGTGGTAATAGACGAGACACCCGTAGGAGCGCGCTATGAGGCTGCTACACGCTGGTTTGTAGTCCTGAGCGACAGAGGGACCTGGGAGCCTTCGGAATGGGACCTCTCTACGGGTATTGGATGGGGATTCTTTCCATACGAGCGTGGGCCCAAGGTCTGGCGTCGCACATACTCAATCAACAAGGAGCGTCTGAGGTATCTGAGGAAAGCCCGCGTGATTTATCCTTTTGATCTCTGCAAGACCGATGTAACCGGCAAATACTTTCTCACCACAGACCTGACATTACCCATATCCAGAGAGACAAGGAAACGGCTCAGGGATAAATATGTCTATATCGCATCTGCTGTAAGAGACACCACCCACGCACAACGGTCACGCTCGTTCACTGGCGAATACTCCAAACAGCTTCCGCAGACGTTTTCATCGGTTGATCCAGGCTGGTGTATCGTAGATTTCGGACAGATTCACCGGAGAAATGCCATATTCAGGAATATGGGGCGTGAGGTTCTTTATCAAGCGTACGGCTATGACGGAGAACGCCTCATTTCCATTACAAAGCCCTTCATTCTTCACAAGGACAACCATATTGAATATATATCAGACGACACGATAAACTCACCGTCATTGGACAAATGGCGCAACAACCCATTACTATGAAACCCCGGACATTTCCCCACAGCCAAAGGCCAACAGCAAACAGTCAAAGGCCAGCATCAAAGCTGACAGCAGGACTGACAGCTTTGATGCTCCTCACCTCATGTCACAGCGAGCCTCTTTCCCTTCGTCAGGCACTGAGATATGCCCAAGACAACAGGCCACAGCTGGAGAGTGTGCTTCAGCATTACCGCAACGACCCTGAAAAACTTGCCGCAGCCCGGCATCTTATATCCAATATGCCCGCCCATTACTCCTATCGTGACACATCAGCCATCAATGCCTATTACGCCACGGCTCTTGAGGTGATGAGCCAGGACATTACCCCCGAGCATCAACGCGACACCTTACGTGATATCAGCGAGCGATGCTATCCGGGAATGACACACGATGTAGTCTCAGACATACAGGTAATGACCGCCGGTTATCTAATCTACAGCATTGACCAGGCCTTTGAGCAGTGGCGCACACGGCCGTGGGCATCACACCTCACTTTCCCGGAGTTCATTGACTGGATACTGCCTTACAAGGCCGCTGAGCTGCAGAGTCTGGACTGCTGGCGCGACACGCTCTCAAAAGAGTTCTCAGACAGCATCGGCGCCATTCCACCGGACGATTCCAGGCGTTTGAGCATCTACGGAGCAATTGACATAGTCCGCGATGAGATTACCCGCGACCGCCCTCCCCGTGTGCTTTGGGAGGAACAGAGCGGATACCGCCTGCTAAGCGCGTCAACGCTCAAGAATATGACCTTCGGCTCGTGCCACGATTACGTGACAATGGGTGTGCTCACTTTTCGCTCACTCGGACTGCCCGCCGTGATTGACCGTGTTCCTGTGTGGGGACGTAACAATCAGGGGCACAGCTGGTTCACCTTCATATCCGACCGGGGCATTGAGACACCCACAATGAACTCACTTATTGTGCCTGCCGGAATAGGCTTCTATCCATACGAGCGATGCCCCAAGGTGTTCCGCACCACCTATGCAATCAACCCTGACAGACTACGATATATAAAAAGATCCAACTACCGGCATCCCTTCCCACTCTGCGAGCAGGATGTCACCGACCATTATTGCCGCACCTCAGATCCAGTCATAGCATTGCGCAAAGGGACACGCATCAAGGAACGGTACGCATACATTGCCATGCTAACCAATCAGGACGGGCCGCACTACACCATCCTTGATTTCGGGCGTGTGCGTCATCACAAGGCTCATTTCACTCAAATAGGCAGAAACATTCTGTACATCGCGCTGGGCTATGACGGAAAGAGACTCATTCCTGTGTCAGACCCGTTCATCATAGAGAAAAGCGGCTGCGTCAGATATATTACGGGCGATGCCACAGTCATCCGGCACATCAACATCCGGCGCAAATACTATCAGTCAGCCAACGTAGTGGAGATGCGCAGACGTCTTCTTGGCTCGAGGATACAATATGCTGACCGCAGTGATTTCAGCGACGCCATCACCGCATACACCTTCAGCACCACAGAAATACCAGACAAGATACTACTGCCGCACACCACGGGCGCACACCGCTACTGGCGCTATTTAGGAGCAGACGGCACCTACGGAAGCATTGCTGAGCTTACCTTCTTTGACGCAGACTCTACACGTATGGACGGCATTCCTTTGGCTGACCCTCGCGTTCCAGCCGATACAGTCAGGCGTGCCTTCGATAGCGGCTGGCTCACCAACTTCGAGAGTGCCGAAGGACAGGCAGACGCTGTCTGGGTGGGTATGGACTTAGGGAGAGCGCAGCACGTGAGTTACGTGCGCGTAGTGCCACGGAGCGATGATAACGACATCTGCCCCGGCAACAGATATGAGCTGCTATACTGGGACAGCCGCAGCCTTGATTGGGTATCAGCCGGCCGCCAGACCGCCACCGACAATGTCCTGCAATACGACAGCATCCCCGCCGGTACCCTCCTCTGGCTCCGTAACCTGACCAGGGGCAGCGATGAGCGCCCATTCCTCATAGACAACAGTGGAAACGTCGAATGGTGGTAAACCGGCAATAAAGGTTAACGCAATAAACCTTTTAATGACAATTCTTGCAAATAGAGATGGTAAGCAGAATGATTATGACACATACAAGCGTCCTGTGCGATTCTTCAACTGGAATGGGGAGTGTCTGCTCGCCTTCTACATTGACCAGCAGACATACTCCATAACATACGACAGCGTTCATATAAAAATTTTCGGACTCAACGAGCGTACCGAGGAACTATTTGAGTATGATGTCAGTGACTACATTCAATAGACAAAATGATGATACTTTCAGCGCTTGACAGTTATAGGTCGCTAATAGTGGGTATATACTCGGAAATCCGGACGATTGGTATCTTATTCCCGGCAACGATGTTCTACAATTCAGCAAGTAAAGCAAGCAGACCTTACGACATTTTTAAAGATGATTCAACACAGCCCACAGTTCCGAGTGTGCGAACATACTACCGCAACTCGCGGCGCTGGAAGGTCTGGGTAAGGCCGTAGAGCATTGCGGATGTGGCAATCAGGGCCATTACTACGGCACTTGAGGCATCGGCCATCCGAAGAAGGTCAAACAGATGTTGCAGGAAACCTACCGGTTGGGCGGGAGTTGTTATAGAATACGAGACAGGCTCCTGGCCAGCCGATAATATGACAAGCCACACTTTTCGGCAAGACTATTATTTCGCATTCGGTGACAACAGTATGGACTCGCAGGATTCCCGCTACTGGGGGTTCATACCCGAGGATTTCATCATCGGCATTGTGGGCGGCCGGAAATATCGTAACAACCCTAATCAGACAATTACGCAATGAGGAGATTTGTTCCATTACTCGCCGTGACTGTGATGTGTCTGGCCTCCTGCACAGGCCGCTCATCGGGTATAAGGCTGCGCCGAGACACCGTCAGTGTAGGTAGTGTTCATCTGGGAGATACCGCAAAGGCCCGCTTCACGGTTATAAACAGGACAGACGGCACAGTATCGGTAACGATTATGCCGGAGTGCGACTGCACGGCCGTTACGCCGGAGAATCTGGTGTTGCCGCCACACTCCCGTGGCAGAGTCTGTGCGCACATCACAACAGATACGCCAGGATCATTTACGAAATATGTGTTCCTGCAAAGCGATGACAATAATGATTTCCTAACCCTTACGGTAAACGGTGAAGTATGGTAACCTCAAAATACGATCTAAAAGGACACTCTGACAGAATATCAACAAGCACAACGTTAATTGTAGTGAAATTGCGACATTTGTGACGAAAATATCACTATAATGTCACGGCAAATCCTTGTTGTATATACTGTTTTGCGCTACCTTTGGCACTTGTAACAATGGCAGAGCATCAATATGCCAGTCCGCCTTATTACAACGGGACAATGAGAAAAATACTTATCACTACCGCACTGCTGATTGCGGTGCTCAGCAGCGGTCAGGCATCGCTTCAGGCACAAGGCACCACTCAGCCTGAGATGGCCGGACAGACGGTTATCGGGCCCAGGATACTCTCTATGGAGGATGTGATACGCCTGGCGCAGGAGAACTCCATATCGGCTATGACCAACCGCAACATCTTTGCGGCATCGTACTGGCAGTACCGCTCGTTCAAGGCACAGTATCTGCCGTCGCTCAACCTGAACGGAAATCTGGCAAACTTCAACCGCTCGCTCATCACGCTTCAGGACTACAACACCGGAGCCATACGATATGCCGAGAACTACAATATGTCCAACGACCTGACGCTGTCCATCCGCCAGAACATAGCGCTGACGGGAGGTACGCTGTCGCTCTCCACATCGTTGCAGAGGCTGGACCAGTTCGGCCAGCAACGGCTTACCAACTGGTACGCGCAGCCCATATACCTCTCTTATATGCAGCAGCTGTGGGGCTACAACTCGCTCAAGTGGGATAAGAAGACCGAGCCGCAGAACTACGAGATAGCCAAGCGCCAGTACCTGGAGAATATGGAGAGCGTTACCATAAGCGCGGCCGACTGCTTCTGGAACCTTAACGCCGCCAAGGTGAGTTACGAGAACGCACTGCAGAGCTTCGAGGAGAGCAGGCGCCTGTACAAGGCCGCCCAGACCCGTTTCCAGATGGGCACCATCACACGCGACAACCTGCTGCAGCTTGAGCTCAGGATGCTGAACGACTCACTTGCCATACAGAGCCAGAAGGTAAGCCTTCGCTCAGCGCAGAACACCCTGTGCTCATACATCGGCTATCAGGAGGACACCGAGCTGACCCTTACTATCAGCTACGCCATTCCTGACATTCTGCTCAATTACGATGAGGTTCTTGAGAAAGCCCTTGAGAACTCATCGTTCAACCTCTCGCAAGAGGTATCAAAGGTTGAGGCTGAGCGCAGTGTGGCGCAGGCCAAGGCCAACCGTGGCATCTCCGCATCGGTCAACGCGCGCTTCGGACTGTCCAACGACGGCGATACCTTCAACAAGGCATTCATCGGGCTGAAGGACCAGGAGGTTGTAGGTGTGAGTTTCTCAGTGCCTATCGCCGACTGGGGGCTTGGCGAGGGGCGCGTGAAGATGGCCAAGGCTCAGGCCGAGACACAGAAAAGCCGTCTTGAGCAGTCTCTGGCCGACTACCGTCAGAACCTTTTCGTGCAGGTGATGCAGTTCAACAATCAGCGCAGCCAGTGCGAGATATCGAAGCGTGCCGCACAGATTGCCGAGGAGAGCTATGAGCTGGCGCTTCGTAACTTTGGCAGTGGAGCAATGTCCGTAACCGACCTGAACCAGCTGCAGAGCAACCGCGACAACGCCCGCAACACATACGAGAACAACATCCGCAGTTTCTGGAGCCAGTACTTCAACCTGCGCAAGACCACATTATATGATTTTATCTCAGGCACTGACATAAGCGCCGAATTTGACAGAATAGTAAAATGAGAGCAAGAATTCTGATGCTGGCGGCACTGACAGTGATGGCCGCGGCGGGATGTAAGGAGAAGGGCAACAGCAACGCCGAGTCGGAGGATATGGCCGGAATGGCCCGTCAGGACTACTCCGTAGAGAAGAATCAGGTTACCGTACAGAAACTCGAGTACCGCACCTTCCACAAGCAGCTTATTTGCAACGGCCGTGTGCAGGCCGCCGAGAAGAGCAAGATATCATTCCAGGCCAACGGCACAGTTGCAAAGATAAATGTCCGCGAGGGTCAGGCCGTAAGCAAGGGTCAGATACTGGCATCACTTGACAAGACACAGCTGAGAGAGCAGTATGAGTCTGCCAAGCTAGCCTTCGAGAAGGCCAAGATGACTCTCTCCGACCGTCTGCTGGACTATGGCTACACCATTGCCGACACAGCCAACATACCGGCCGATGTGAGGCGCGCCATCTATATCAACACCGGTTTCTCCGACTCAGAGATGGCTTACCGCCGTGCCAGCCGCGACTACGGGAACTCAGACCTCAAGGCCCCGTTCGCCGGCAAGATAGCCAGCATCACAGCCAAGGAGTACGAGCCGTCGGGCGCCTTCTGCACCCTCATAGCTGACCAGACCCTCGATGTGATATTCAGCATCCTTGAGACCGAGTACAAGTTCATGCGCGTAGGTCAGGCAATAACCATCACCCCGTTCGTTGACGAGGACATCGCACTGAACGGCACAATCACCTCTATCAACCCCACAGTGGAGCAGAACGGCCAGATACAGGTAATGGCAAAGGTACGCAACAACGGCAGTCTGTTGGACGGTATGAACGTGCGCATCATCGTAGAGAACGACCTGCCCCACCAGCTGGTTGTAAACAAGAGCGCCGTACTGATTCGCGACAATCAGGAGGTTCTGTTCCGCTACATTGATGGCAAGAGCGTCTGGACATACGTCAACATCGTGATGAGCAACAGCACCGAGCACGTCGTAGCCCCAAACACCGACCGTGGCGGCGACCTCAACCCCGGCGACCTTATCATCGTCTCCGGCAACCTCAACCTAGGTGACGACACCCCAGTTGAACTGCTGGAAGAATAAGGAATGTTAGTAAAAACCTGATTATAATGATTACGGAGTTTTGTCGTAGAGGCTGCGGGACTATCCCCGGAGCGGCGTCAGGCGAGGTAGCTCAGATGGCCGTCAAGAACGCCGGTGTCTGAGCTGCGTTAGGCGCGCGAGGCGTGACTAAAAGCTGCGAGTTCGGCGTTTAGGTCATCTGAGCGTAAGCGAGTAGCCGCGCAGGTAATAGCCCCGCAGCCTCTACGACAAAACGGACAGAAAGCAATTTCTGTTAAAACGGACAGGAAGCAATAATATATGTTCAAAGGATTGATAAAGCGGCCCATTGCCGTAATAATGATACTGATAGCAGTGATGGTGCTCGGCATCGTCTCCATCAGGATGCTGCCCGTATCACTCGTGCCAGACATAGACATCCCACAGATAACCGTACAGGTATCATCGCCCAATATGTCCGCCCGCGAGCTCAACGAGACCCGCATCAACGGCCTCCGTGGAGAGCTGGTACAGGTGCCCGACCTTGAGAGCATCATCTGCGAGACCAAAGACGGCAACGGAGTCATCACGATGACCTTCAAGTACGGCACCGACGCCGACTACATCTTTATGGATGTGAACGAGCGCATAGACCGCGCCACCGGCGGCTGGCCACAGAGCGAGGACCGCCCCACCGTGATGCGAGCCAGCGCCACCGACATACCAGCATTCTTCGTGAACGTGACCCTGAAAGACGATTTCGACCAGACCTCCAACCGCTTCCTTGAGATGAGCGACTTCACCCGTCAGGTAATAGTGCGCCGTTTTGAGCAGCTGCCCGAGGTGGCAATGGTGGATATCACCGGACAGGTCTTCCCCGAGATGCTCATAGTGCCCGATATGGAGACACTCAACGCCCTCGGCATCACCGAGACCGAGCTTGAGAACGCCATCAACGGAGCCAACGTACAGCTTGGCAACCTGTCCATACGCGACGGCGAGTACCGCTTCAACGTACGCTTCGAGTCGCGCATCCTCACCGTTCAGGACATAATGGATGTATATCTGAACATCCACGGGCGAGTATTCCAGATAAAAGACCTGGCAGAGGTGCGCGAGCAGCCGCAGGTTCGCAAGGGAATGGCCACGTCCGACGGCAAGCCCACCATCACCCTGGCCGTAATCAAACGCACGGAATCGAAGATGGCCGACCTCAGGAAAGGAGTGAGGGAACTTACCGAGGCATTTGCCACAGACTATCCCGATATGGAGTTCCAGATTACCCGCGACCAGACCGAGCTTCTGGACTACTCCATCAACAATATGGTGAGCAACCTGCTCTTCGGCGCGCTCTTCGCCTGCCTCATCATATTTTTCTTCATGCAGGACTTCAAGTCACCGCTTCTGGTGGTGATAACCATACCTACGGCACTCATAATGTCATTTATGATGTTCTACGTGCTGCACATCTCCATCAACGTGATATCACTGTCCGGACTGGTGCTTGGACTTGGTATGATGGTGGATAACTCCATAATTGTGATAGACAACATCACCCAGCGGTGGGGTAAGGGCGAGCCCTTGGAGATAGCCTGTGTGCAGGGCTCACAGGAGGTATTCGGGCCGATGTTCAGCTCCGTGCTCACCACCTGCGCCATATTCGTGCCGCTTGTCTTTATGAGCGGAATAGCCGGAGCGCTCTTCTATGACCAGGCCATTGCTGTAACCATCACGCTTTTCGCCGCACTGCTGGTATCGGTGCTGGTCATTCCCGTATTCTACTATCAGCTGTATCGCAAGAGCCCATGCCTCATACCCAACAAGCTCATATCCAGGATAAGCGTTGGCAATATGACCGTAGGCTACGACAACCTGCTCAAGTGGTTCTTCCGCCGCAGAGGCGTTATGTGGGGTATCTTCGGCGCATCGGTGCTGCTGATAGGCGTGATCTTCACCAACATCGGCAAGGAGCGTCTGCCGCAGATGTCGCACAACGACACGCTGCTCAAGATAGAGTGGAACCAGCGCGTCACCGCCGAGGAGAACAGCCGCCGCTGCAACGAGCTGGTCAATGAGTTTGACCAGCTGGTGGAGCAATCCACCGTAATGGCAGGCGTGCAGCAGTTCGTACTCTCGCATACCGGCGACATAGGCCCGTCCGAGGCTGTAATCTATATGAAAACCGCATCCACACGCGATGTGAGGAGACTGGAGAAGGAGGTGTCTGACTATATGCGCTCACACTGGCCCAAGGCGGTGTTCAGCTGCAAGGCGTCGGGAAACCTGTTCGATATGATATTCGCCGACAAGGAGGCCACCCTGACCGCGCATATCCGCGTGTCCGACGGCTCCACCCCCGAGCCCGCACAGCTCAACGAGCTGCTGGAGAAGCTTCGCAAGGCATTGCCCGGTGTCTATATCAGGCCGGCCGAGTGGAACGAGTACATAGAGATGGTCACAGACCCTGAGAAGCTGGCACTGTACGGAGTGTCGTACGGCCAGGTGCTGAGCTATCTGCAGCAGTCATTGGGCGACAACTCAGTGATGCGCGTGGCCAAAGGCAGCCAGTCCGTGCCGGTAATCATCGGCACAGACAGGAAACAGGCCGACGACCTTATCCAGAACAACTATGTCAGGACATCAGACGGGGGCAAGGTGCCGCTTGAGATACTGCTCAAGGAGAACCGCAACCGCGATCTGAAGAACATTACGAGCGGTGTGGAGGGCGAGTATTACCGTCTGGAGCTGGAGCCGTCCAGGAAAGAGATCAAGAGCACAATGGCCACAATAAAGAAGATTGTCCGGCAGGACGAGCGCTTTGAGGTGGATTTCGCAGGCTCATACTTCTCCAACCGCACTATGGTCAAGGAGCTGTGCCTGGTACTGCTTATCTCAGTGCTGCTGCTCTTCTTCATACTTGCGGCACAGTTCGAGTCGCTCATCCAGCCCTGCATCATAATGTCAGAGCTTGTAATAGACATCTTCGCGGCACTTGCCGTGCTGTTCATCTGCGGTGAGACGCTGAACCTTATGTCAATGATAGGCATCGTGGTGATGAGCGGTATCGTAATCAACGACTCAATCCTGAAGGTTGACACCATCAACCGCCTCAGGCAGAGCGGAATGGAGCTGAAGCACGCCATATTCGAGGCCGGCAGCCGACGTCTGAAAGCCATACTTATGACATCGCTCACCACAATACTGGCCATAGCCCCGTTCCTGGTTCGCGGCAATATGGGAAGCGACCTGCAGTACCCGCTGTCGCTGGCGCTCATTAGCGGTATGATAGCCGGAACATTCGTCAGCGTATTCTTTGTGCCTCTGTGCTACTATGCTATTGAGATGCGCAGGGAGAGACGTGGCAAATCAGCCAAATGACAATGGAGCAGACAGAGAATAAGAGAAAAGGATTGTCATCGTTCTCCGTCATCCTGGTGATGATGGTCTTTATGGTGGTTGGCGCCGGCATCCTGCCGATGCTCAACATCCAGTACTCTCCGCGCCAGGAGATGCAGTCTCTGTACGCATATATCAATTATCCGAATGCCTCCGCCCGCGTGGTTGAGTCGGAGGCTACATCGCTCGTGGAGGGAGCGCTCAGCTCACTTGAGGGAGTGACCGACGTACGCGCATCGTCATACAATAACGGCGGAAACGTGAATGTAGAGTTCAAGAAGGGCACCAATATGAAATCAGTGCGCTTCGAGGCCGCCACCAAGCTGCGTCAATTGCGCAAGTCTCTGCCCGAGGGGGCCAGCGTGGGGCTGAGCGGCTCGGTATCGGGAAGCGAAGGCTCGCAGACCATTCTCGCATATACCATCAATGCCGACATGCCGGCAGACCGCATAGTGGATTATGCTGAGAAGCACATCCGCACTCCGCTCTCCAGAATAGAGGGTGTGGAGAGCGTCAGCACCTCGGGAGCATCACCGTTCGAGTGGGCGGTCACCTTCGACCCGAACTCGCTCCGTGCTGTCGGACTGTCTCCAAGTGACCTGAGCAGCGCCTTCAGCCAGCATTTCCAGAACAACATCGTAGGCACTTTTCTCAAGGACAACGACCTGATGCTGGTGCGCCTGCGCTCCACCTCGCTCGACTGCGCCCTTGAGGATATACCAATACGCAAGGTGAACGGCCGTATGTACTTCTTGGGCGATTTCGCAACCGTCAAGTACCAGGAGCAGCCGCCTGGCTCATACCGCAGGATCAACGGACTGAACACCATAGACATCTATGTGGATGCCGAGGAAGGCATCAATACAATAAAAGTGGCCGCCGCCGTGAAGGAAAAGATGGAGGAGTTGAGGCAGACTTTCCCCGAGAACTTCACCATCCGTATGACCCACGACGCATCGGTATCCCTGAACAACGAGATTCACAAGATATTCTTCCGCGCCATAATGTCGCTGCTCTTCCTGCTGCTGTTCGTGCTGCTGGTAAGCCGCAGTTTCCGCTATTTAGCCATCATCGGGCTTACCATCACCGTAAACCTGCTCTCGGCGGTTATCTTCTACTGGCTGCTCAACATTGACATTGAGCTGTACTCAATGGCCGGAATAACAGTCTCGCTCGGCATCATCATCGACACCGCCATAGTGATGGCAGACCACTTCACCTACTACCACAACCGTAAGGTGATGACCTCCATAGCCGGGGCCCTGCTCACCACCATAGCGGCCCTGCTCATAATATTCTTCCTGCCGGAGCAGACACGCGCCAACCTGACGAACTTTGTCTGGGTAATCATTATCAACCTTACGCTCTCAATGATTGTGGCGTTCCTTTTCGTACCGGCGCTTTTGGACAAGATTCCTCTCAAATCGAGAGGCGTGGCCCGCCACACCACCCGCGTAAAGCGTCTGGTAGTCAGGTGGAGCAACTGGTATGAGCGCCTCATCGTGTGGGGCAGAGCGCACAGATGGGTATTCATCGTACTGCTAATCTGGCTGTTCGGTGTTCCAATACATCTGCTTCCATCCAACGTACACCATAAGGATAACTATTATGATACCCAGGGCGGCCTTGTAGGACTCTACAACAAGACCATCGGCGGCAAGTGGTATCAGAAGAACAGACAGATTTTCGAGTACGTGCTGGGCGGCTCGTTCAACATATTCTCCAAGAACCTCAACTCAGGCTCATTCTACAGGAACCCCGAGGAGGAGCTGAACAAGAGGCTCGATGTGAGCGCGCAGATGGCCGAGGGCTGCACCGCGCAGCAGATGAACGAGATAATCAGCGCTATGGAGAACTGGCTGAGCCAGTTTGACGGCATAGAGATGTTCCAATCATCAGTGAGCGGCAACAACGGAAGCATCTCCATCACCTTTGACAAGGAGGCTGGAAGGACCCGTCTTCCATACGAGCTGAAGCAGAAGCTGTGGGCCAAGGCAATGAGCTACGGAGGAGCCACCTGGTCGGTAAGCGCGCTTGACCCCGATGACAATTACCTGAGCAACAGCGTGTACCGCTCTTCGTGGAGCCACACCATCTCACTCTACGGCTACAACTACGACATCCTGTACCGCTATGCCGGCGAGCTGCGCGACAGCCTGCTCGCACGCAAGCGCGTATCGGCGGCCGACATAGCAGGCTCGTGGGGCAATATGCCGTCAAGCGAGTTCTTCCTTGATATGGACCGCAAGAGAATAGCCCTTCAGGGACTCAACGTAAGCCAGTATTTCGGATATCTGACCGAGCAGCTGTACGACAACGGCGTAGGCTCCATCTTTAATGGCGAGAAGAACATTCCCGTTCAGCTCACCTCATCAGAGAAGGACTATTACGACCTGTGGCACATCAACAACGATATGATTGACATAGACAGTGCCAAGATACGACTGAACGACCTGGGCTCCATAACCAAGCGGCGCACCGGCGTAGGCATAGAGCGCCACAATCAGGAATACGTGGTATCGGTAGGCTACGACTTTGTGGGCTCATACGAGCTGGCCGGCCGTATGAACGAGGAGCTGACAAAGACGTTCAACCAGAAGATGCCTCTTGGATTCCACGTAGGCAATGACGACGGGTACTGGTGGGGCAGTCAGGAGAAAAGGCAGCAGGCCTTGCTTCTGTTCATAGTAGCAATAATCATCTATATGATTTGCGCCACTATGTTCGAGTCACTACACAAGCCGCTCTCCATAATAGTAATGATACCTTTGGGACTCATAGGGCTCTTCCTTGCTTTCCCAATCTTCGGAGTCACCTTCGACCAGGGCGGATATGCCGCAATGGTGATGCTCTGCGGTATCGTGGTCAACGCCAGCATTTACCTGATAAGCGAGTACAACACCGTAACCAAATCGCGCTACACCGACGCTCCTGTCACGGAGCGGCAGAACATACGCTATTGGGTGAAGGCATACAACCGCAAGATAATCCCCACCCTGCTCACCATCATATCAACAGTGCTGGGTCTTATCCCGTTCCTGTTCGACGGCAAGGAGGGCAGCTACTTCTGGTATGCCTTCGCCATCGGCGTGATAGGCGGAATGATATTCTCCATCATAGCCCTGGTGTTCTTTATGCCGGTGTTCGTACCGCTCAAAAAACGTAATCAATAGAGTATGCTGCAAATTCAAGACGTAATAGTATCGTTCGACGTGCTGACCAAATGCTTCAGTTGCGATTTATCGGCCTGCAAGGGGGCCTGCTGCATCGAGGGCGACGCAGGCGCGCCTGTCACACCAGAGGAAATCGCACAGATTGAGGAGCTTCTGCCGGAGATATGGGACGAACTCTCCATTGAGGCCCGCGGGGTCATCAACAGACAGGGAGTGGCCTACTCCGACCCTGAGGGCGAGCTTGTCACATCCATTGTGAATGGCAAGGACTGTGTCTTCACCTGCTACGGAGATGACGGCTGCTGCTATTGCGCCATAGAGAAGGCCTTCCGCGAGGGACGCTGCAAGTTCAAGAAACCCGTATCATGCCACCTTTACCCCATCCGCGTGAGTAAGACAGGCGATTACTATGCTTTGAACTATGACCGCTGGGATGTATGCCGCGCCGCCGTACTGAAAGGCGAGGCCGAGGGAATGCCCATCTACAAGTACCTGCGCGAGCCCCTGATAAGGCGCTTCGGCCAGGCCTGGTACGATGAGCTTGACCTCACCATAGGCGAGCTCAAGCGCCAGGGCATCATCTGACAAGAACGGAGTTGTTTCTGTTGGCTGTAGCAAGTGGTGGGAAGAGGTCGCATCTAAAACCGCATCGGTTTGGCTTCGGAGGCCTTACGCTGGTTTTATGGACGGCAGATAGTCCGGTGTGACGAGTCGTCGGTTTATCAGTTCTGTCCGGATGGCTGTGTATCTGGTGGCGATGTTCAAGGCTTGTTCTGCTGGAATGTGCCTGAAAACATAATCAAGAGCGGGACAGAAGTATTTCAATTCCAGCGCCCTTACGTTATTGTCGGACAGCAGGACAAGTTCCATGAGCTGGAGAGTCTGCAAAGCCAGTTCATACAACCCGTCAGGATTGCCATTCACTGCGTGGCAGAACAAGTCCAGCACCTGTGCCATCATCAAATGCCGCATTGCAATGGAATCCTTAGGGTTCTTTTCAAGAATATCCAAGGTGGTGCTGCGTAGTTCTTCAATAGGTTCTTCTGTCAGCGAACCGCAGCTGGCAAGAATGTCCGCTCCGGACTTCAGCATAGTGGCAAGGCTGTGATGGAGCATGATGTCATCGGGATGCTTCCGATGTTCCTTACGGAGAATGTCAATGGCTTTTGCAATTGAATCGGAAGCCTGCTCCGGCCTTCCTGCAACAATCTGGCAACGAGCCTGATAATCCCAGACAAAAGAATATTGTCTGGCAATACCTGGTACTGAAAGATATCGCTCCATCTCATCGATCAGCTGTCCGTTCCACTCCATTGCCACAGCATTATCAAGACTCATCAGGATGCCACTTCTCCGTACCTTTGCCATATATAGATCCAGAAGCATCGCATCTGAAGGCTGATTTTGGGCGAGAAGCCTGAAGAGCTCAATTGAGACTCTGTTTTTTTCCAGACCGATTGTTATGTATCTTTTCTGCTGGGCTGCATTTGTCCCCATATCAATCCAGTTGGAAGAATGCTCATCCAGACACGAAGCGTAGCTGTATGTCAGTGAGAATGTCGGACTGTTCAGGTATAGTATTCTTGTCTGCTGTTCCTGCAATCCCTTGAAATGAACGGCATTCGACAGATTGCCGCAATAACGCTTCTCAAAGTCTGATCTGGCATCAAAATACAAGGCGTTGGCAAGAATGGCACAAAGGCTCTTGTGGGTAAGCGCGTTTATTTGCAGGAATGCCGACTCCATGGCTGAGATGATCTGTGCGGATATATTCGGATCTGAAGTCCTTTCAATCATACACTTTTCCAAGAAGATGAAATTCCAATACGAGATGCATAACAGGATCTGACTGTCATAGCTCTGAGATTCATGGAACCTTGCCAGTGAATCATAGAACGACTGTTCTGCATTCCCTTCAAACAGGGACACCAGTTCAGGCCAAACGGTTTGTGTAGCAGAGCAGGCGATTTCATTCCTTGTCCGTTCAATGAAAAAAAACGTACAGGCATTTAGTTCGGCTCTGATGGCCTCATATATCATACCATCGGCATATTCAGGAAGGCTTTCAATTATCTTGCTCAACTGCAATGCCTTACCGTATAGGTAATTCCATGGCTTGGGCTGTTCGAGTGGATCAATGTCGCACGGTCGCATCCCTGACGTGTTACGAATGTCATTGTCGAACTTGATGACATCGGCGATATAATCCTCTTTAAGCAGAGGAGCAAATGTTTTTTTTACTGTTTGAAAGGAGAGCAGGGATACGTCTTCGCGATATGACTGCCTCAAGCGTTCAAGAGATGTGAAACCAAAAGACGCTGAATCCAATACTTCACGGGCGAGGCAGGCTTCTTCGTCGGTTGGGAATGATTCGACCAGATAATCCGGCAGCAGGCGGACATCAGGGGGAGTGTTCTCAATGACTTCTTGCAGATAGAAGGAGATCTTTTCTGCCTCATCCACATCAGCGATGTTTCTCATCTTCGCAAAGTCATTCAAATCCAGTCCGATAAGATGATTGAGAACCATTATAGTCCACAATGGATTGCCGCATGCCGGTCTGCCGTCATCTCTCTTCCTCTCAGTCAGAGAGTCGAGAACTTTCCTTGGCAGTCCTTTGTGAGCTATTTGCGTGTACAGGGCGGCGATTTGTCTGGTAGATTCTTCATCCTGTTCTGGTATCGACAGATAGCGGGCGTTTTCGCCATCGCGCAGACAGGTGATGTCAATATTAGTCGTGAGGACGATGGAAAAGTTCTGCGTGTCAACCAAATCGGCAAGGATATATTTAAGATCTTTCAAGTACTGCACATTGTCTATCAGGAGCAGCACCCTTTTCTCCTGTTGTCCGGCGATTTCTGACAGATACTTCATCAGAATGCCGGGGTGAGCCTCTACCGACAGAGGCAGCTTCGGGAAGCCCTGTCCGGGAAGCATCCACAGAAACTTTTTCAGCATCACCTCCGCATAAGAGTCATACCCGGCTTTGCACGAGAAGTGCATAAGCGGAAGCCATTGTCCGCTATCCCGCAGCTCATTGAACAAGTGGGCAATCAGAGATGTCTTCCCCATACCGTCCCAGGCCTTGATTACAAGAGGCGTCGACGAAGAACCAAGGTGTGATGTCACCTCATTGAGAAATGCAGCATCGGGGACATAGTATGAATCCCTTTCTTCGGCGAAGGTAAAGTCTGCGCGGACCATATCGTCCAGCTCGGTGCAGTTCGCCGCATCAATGTCAATCTCCGACATTATGGTACGAACCAGTGGGTCGACTATGGATGTTATTGCCTTTTCATCAATTTCCAGTGACGTGCCATTCCAGCGGCAGTCATAATCTATGACATTACGCGTGTATCCGCTTGACTGATAGGTATCCCGGATTTTTCTCCGAAGACTGTCCAACTTGGCCACGTATCGGGGGTCGCTGTCACAGAAAATGGCTTTGGATACAGGATTCATCTTTTCATATACGTCCGGCTTTCTTAAAAAAAAGAAACTGCTTGAAAGAGATTTCCTGTCGTTCAAGACTCCGAACAGCATTTCTAATTCCGTGACACTACGTACATCACCCAGATCATCGCCCATCATGGCCCGTTCTTCGTCAGTCATGGAATCAACGATGCCTTGCCAACGGTTTTCGGGAGGAATCCAACCATACCTGTCGCCGACGAAGCCGATGAAGAATGGTCGGGATGTTCGGATATAATCGAGGCAGTCATTAAGAACCTTGCTCTCGCGTTCTTCTTCAGGTATGTCCTGTGTGTTCACACCCCAACGCAAGTCAACTATTCGGACTGCAGCATCTACATGCCTGAATTTCAGAGCACTTTCTATGGCAGGTTTCAAGACACTGAGCACAATGTCCCGTTCAGCGTCCATGTCCTTGAAAGTACTGCTTATAAAAATGCCTATAGTTTTCATCTTCTATATCAACAAATGGAGCTGAATGAAGGCCGGAATGCCTCTCTGATCCTCTGCGCGAAGGCATTCAAGACTTCTTGCTGGCTAAAACCGAATGCCTCAACTCCCATCTTGATCATCAGATTGACCTCTTCAGCCTTCAACTTGTTGTCGGAGAGGACTTGATCCATTATGAATTTGAACAGTTCAAACCGGAGATTGGGATTTTTCTGCAGAATAGCAGCCAGACTTTCATTAAAGACTCTCACGACATCGCCATTCTCAACTTTTTTCAACATATTCATCGGAAACAGGGTGAATTGCGATATTCTCTGGAGAATGTTTTCCTTTTCATCTTTGGATACTTCACCATCTGCACTTGCGATCAGGAGGCCGGCCGCTGCCATGAAATATGGCATTTTGCTATCTATTTCCGATGTGGTTACCCTGCTTATCATAAACACCAGTTTTTTCATAATCGAGTCAAGTTCCTCCTGAGATGAGGCTGTGGCGAAGGCATTGATGGCTTCGACCCTGATTGCATTGGCAGGGTGGTCGTTATATTGGAGGGACAGGAATTGTCCTTCGTAGAAATGAGCGAGAAGCTTGTGGTTGTGTCGGACAAATGCATCTATGTCAATATTCATTCCCTTCAGGTTTAGCCCAGACTGCAACTTAAAGAAAGCTGAAATGCAGGCATCTCTGTTCCCTGCCGCAAGGTAGCCGAAACGGTCAGCCACCAGTTCGCATAACTGGTTCCACGCCCTGACTTTAAGCTGGAGAAGCAAAGGTGACATGGATTCCAATTCCGGAAAGATAAAAGAAATCAGGTTCGACAGTTCCCCGTCTCGGTTTATCTGGTGACCAAGTTCATGGCCGACCACAAAGCGCAGTTCGTCTTCTGTCATAAGTTCGATAAGTGCGGAATTGAGTCTTATGATTATCGGACGGTCAGGAGCAGTGTCAACTAAAGTGCAGGCATTGGCGCTTATCGAGTTGGTAATATAGAACTCGGCCTGTCTGTCAAATCCAAGTTTTGAGATTGTGTCCTGCAATAACTGATACAGATGTGGCATTATTTCCGGCTCAACCTTCAGCATATCTATGGCAAGGCTGGTACGTATCAGGCTGTCATTCTGACCAATGGCTCCGACAGACTGCATGACCTGATCTATTACATCGCCTTCAAGCGAATCGTGTATTCTCTGTTTGAGTTCGCGCTCATAATTGAGAAACGGAGAAAATCTGTAATTCATAGGATAATACTTACTTATTCTTTGTTCAAAATGTAATCCAGGGCATCAATCAGAATCCTATCCTTGTCCTTCTCTTCTTCAGGAAGGGACTCAAAAGGAACGATGTCGGGATGTATGAATCTTTTCTTGTCTTTGACCGGTCCTGGCTTGTAGCCCATAAGAAGGGCCGACATCACCCATCTCCTATGCTCTGCTTCGTAAACTGGCAACTGTTCTGAACTTATGTCAAAGCATTTAGTGCGTAGTGGAAGAGCGCTGGCGCAGAAGATGCTGGAGCATTTGTCTGCCTCACTGATCGGATACCATGCATCTTCAGGGGAGTCTGCAGGAGGATTCATATACGCCTTGTTGTAAATGAAATTCACTCTTTGTCCGAGTTTCAGCCTGTTTCCCATCAAAGGGTCGGTAATAGTTTTGTTTGCAAGGCCGAATATGGTGATGTCACCATACATTCCGGTTGACAGAGCCAGTTGGATGATGTCATCGGAATCATTTAGATACAAGGCTGTCCGGGAAGTTGTATGGGAAATTTCAGGAAGATGCAGGGCACATTCCACTGCCTTATGCGAATCCTCGATGCAAATCAATATGCGCAATTCCGTTGATCCGTCTTTTGCTGATGATTGGATTATGTCCCTTGGAATGGAGTCGTTATGTCCAGCCTCAACAAATTCCCATTCAATGTCAAGATAATCATTTTCTGATGCAGGACTATGTTCTGTCCTGACTCCACTGCCGGATATGAAGGTGTAGTGAGACATCTCGAACAGGGTCGGATGAGCGGCGAGCATGGACTGACGGCATTCTGATATGTCGGGATCAATCATGGTGATGACGGTCCGACGCCCGAACCGTTTGAATGAAGGATAATGGCAGATATGGGCTATTTCGACAGCTGTTGAAACCGCTACCTTACCGGAACCGAAAATGACAAAGCGGGCCGCCTTGTCTTCCGATGTCCTGATGACCGGAAGGTAATCAGTGCCAACCATCAGTTGTTCGGCATAATATTCAAATTCATCAATGATGTTAACCTGCAGTCCCGATACGCAGCCGTCAGACTCCGAAGCGTTCTTCATGTACTGGAACACTTCCTTGACTTCCTGCTCCCTGATTGAAAGGAAGCATGGAATTTTCCTGTCTGTCGCAGGAACGGCTCTCTTGAGGATAGACAGAGTCCTGAGGTTGAGCGCATCGTGATTCGGGTCGGAAGCATTGCCTGTCAAATAGATGCACTCTGCATCATATATACAGGTTGAAAGGATATCGTCCTCATCGGTTTGACTTCCATGGTAGTAATAGACCTCGTTCCCCAGTTCCGGATCGTTTTCACAGAGGACAACAACAGTCTTTCCACTGTCGAGAAGAGCCTGCACCACAACAGGTACACTGCCTCCCTCTCCGAAAACGACTACGTGTCCTTTCAGGCGATAGCGTCTTTCTCCATTCCTGACGGATTCACTGATATTGTCGAAGATATTGGTGAATACGCTTATGAGAAGTGCGGAAAATACCAGAGTGCTTAAAATAGCGAGAATGATACGGAACCAGTAGTGCGAACCGGCTGCCAGGGAATAACCCGGGTCCAGAAAAACCGCCACCACATCCTCCCACGAGAAGTCACCTTCGTCAAAGAACAGTTTTACCGTCAGTATCGCTGAAAATATTATCAACAGCGTTATTGCACAGAGCCATCCAAGCTGCTTTCCACTGTCTTTTGCCAAAAGCCTGTCCAGTTTTCTCTTTAATGGGGATTTCATTGTTTTAAGTAGTTTCGTTTTGTTAAAATAGTATTTTTGCCCGAAAATAAAAGAGGATGTACCTGCCCTTAGCCGAAAATCTTGTAGAACAGAATTGTCAGGACAGTACACGCAGCCGCACTTATGACAGGAAGCCCAATCGATGGACCGTCAAAGATCAGACATACCATAGTAAAGGCATAGAGGAACAACAATTCAGCAACAACTCCTATAAGGACGGCAATTGTGCCGTCAATCACATAGTCGGTATATATCATCAGCAGCGGCAGAGCGATGATGAAAGGAACGGACACTAGTAAAACAAGCAATGCGAGAAAGAACACGATTCTGGCTACCCAGGACACTATCCTTACAGTAAAATCTCCAAAATGATAATCCTTTTCTGTCTTTGCATCATCTTCTTTCAAATATGATATGTAGCCGTGCAGTTGAGAAGCTCTGACTCCATGCCTTACAAGAGAGGACATCCCCGGAATCAATGAATAAAACTTTGCTTTCTTGTCGGGAACCAGGGAATAGTCCACATTTGTGGCAAGGCTGTCCTTGAAAGTAATGGTCACGCTTTCCGTTGAAAGGCTGTCATCCTTAGCAAGGACTTTTATGGGGAAAACCACCTCCGCTCCGCTCATTTCCGAAGGGTAAGCCAGCTCTCTTTCAATTTCTCTCAAGGATTTCCCGATAACCTTGGATTCAAGTGAATCCTTGCAGATCAGGGCTGCTTTGGTAGGGTCGAATCCCTTAATCTTATAGTAATGAGGCAGCTCGGATATTTTGACCCAGGAGCGTGTGCCGTTTTCCCATTGAACCAGAGCCTCCCTCTCAGATAGAGACTTCTTGTCCGAACGCTCTGCTAGAAGGTGCGCTTCTTTCTTCCCAACCATGCACTCCCAGACGGGATCGTCGGGAGCCTCGAACGGATTGCCGAGAGTCGCTCTGAAATAAAAGAATGCAGAAACGATTATGGCAAGACTGACAAAAGAACTGATTATATACTTCATTGCTTCATTTTATTCAAGCTCATGCATCGAAACGCCCGTCATCATCAATATAATCTTCATCATTCAATCCCGGAGCGAATTCCCCTTCACCGACAAGAGCCACGATGACCGAGATGTTGTCGTGGCCGCCGTTGTCCCTGGCACGCTCGACCAGCCCTGCAGCCGGTTCAAAGTCATTGGAAAGGATTACCTCCATTTCATCATCACTTACCTCATCGGTGAGGCCATCGGAGCAGATGACTATCATATCCTCATCAAGGAGACGGTCAGTGATATTCTCCACCTTTACAGCCCCTATACTTCCAGCGCCAATGCAGGAGAGCAGGAGTTTTTTGTCTCTCACGTTGCCTGTGATTCCCCTCTCCGTATCGTCAGTCGTGAGTTGGGTGAGTCTGCCGCCCCTGAAACGGTACGTTCTGCTGTCTCCGGAATTCACAAGAAGGATTTGTCCGAGCATCCAGATTACTCCGGTAAGAGTGCATCCCATCGCGGATTTCAGTCCTTCTTCAGCTGCCCTCCCATTGAATTCGGCGCTGATCCCGGCAAGGTGGTCTGTAAAAGCGGATACAAAGGCCTCAGGAGAATCGAATTCTCTGTCAGACAGCAGTTTGTCTATGCTTGTCAACAGTTCCCTGCTGGCTACTTCGCCTTTTTCGTGTCCTCCCATGCCATCAGAGACGAAAAGATGGAACTGCCTCATTTCCTGCACATTGACAGTAAGGTCGGTGCCGGCATCACTCAACAGAAAACCTCCGAGGGACAACATATCCTCATTATGATCTCTGATACAACCTTTGTCGCAGTATGCCTGAATAGTCAGTTTCATTGGATGACGAAGGATAAACGTGAGATTTTAAGAGTATCTCCCTTTTTGATAGGATATGGAGTGTTGGGTTTGAGTCGGATTCCGTTCAGATATGTACCATTGGTGCTTCCATAGTCCATTACGGTCCAACCTTGAGAAGTACGGGCAAACTCTCCGTGCCTGCCCGACACAAAAATGCAGGATGAGAATTCCGCATAGATTCCGCTTGTCCTTCCGAAAGGGCCTGCTTTCAGCTCAAGTTTCATCCCCTCGCCTGCCAGATACCAGGGCTTGGCATCCACAGTGATGTCAGCAGTCCGGACTGTGGTTGTCGCAATAGTTGCGGGGCTGATTCCGGCTTGAGAGAAATACTCTTTGCCCCCGACGAGTGTGGCTCCGCATATAGGGCATTCCGTTCCTCTTTGAAGAACTTTGCAATCAGGACAGAAAGACAGTTTCTGACCGCACTGATCACAGTAGAAGCTGTCATCATCTATAATTTCCTTGCAATAGAGGCATCTCATATATTCATTCTTTTCATTTCGTTATAACCTGCATCCATATCCTCAAGCGTAATCGTGCACTCCTGGTCTTCGCTTGTATCACTTCCGGCATACAAAAGTCTCATATTATGGCAGTTGCGCACGTTGTCAAACAGGTTCCCGACATCGCGGGCATTTCCGAAATTGGCATCCCTGCAGACATATATCTCCTCGAATATCGCACAGGCGCGTGAATATGCCTCCGGATCCAGCCTGTACTCATTCTTCACCACGATGCGCCTGAATATCTCCATCATCTGGGCCGCATCGTAATCCTCAAAGAATATCTTCTGGGTGAAGCGTGACTTGAGCCCGGAATTCGTTGCCATGAACGCCGTCATCTCCTTGGTGTAACCGGCCGCGATGCACACGAACTTGCCTTTATTGTTGAGGAGCAGCGGGACGAGGGTGCCGATACATTCGAGCCCAAAGTCATCCTGATGGCTGGTATTCAGGGTGTAAGCCTCATCTATGAAGAGAATGCCGCCCATTGCCCTCATTACGGCATCCCTGGTCTTGGAAGCTGTCTGGCCCTCATATTCAGCAACCAGATCCCCGCGCCCCACCTCAACGACTTCATCCGTCGCCAGGACTCCGAGGCTCTTAAGTATTTTACCCATCATCCTCGCAACGGTGGTCTTACCTGTTCCGGGATTGCCGAGGAACATATAATGGTCTGCGGGAATCTTTGGCGAACATCCTTTCCGTAGGGCTTTCTTCTGCTCCTGAATGATGTTGGCGGCAAGCAGTTTCAGGTATCTTTTCACGCCATCGAGTCCTACAAGCTCATCAAGTTGCGACAGGACTTCATCTATACAGATATCCCTTGTCCCTTCTTCACCGACAATGTCCTCGTATGTTAGGGTTTTTCCTTCATTCCTCCTGGTGGCGGCATCCAGTCCCTCAATTCGTTTCCCTCTCCTTTCCACTGCTGCTTCGAAGAAATTGCGGACATCACGTCCGTTGCCGAACTGCTCGGAACGACGGTTGTACATCTGTTCCATTGGGATATGGAGCTTCTCGATTGCCTCATCCGTAAGGGAGAACCCGGCCTTGGTTGCGTTCAGCAAGAAAATCTTCTCAAGTTCGACAGGTTTGTAGTCGGGGAATTCTATTGTTTTGTTGAAACGCGACTTTAGTCCGGAATTTGCCTTCATAAAATCGCCCATCTCCCGTTTGTACCCCGCAATGATGCAGACGAACTGGCCTTTGTATGTCTCAAGAAGAGGCAGCAGGGTGTTGATACCCGCCTGACCGTACTGTCCGTTTGCCAAACCGTAGGCCTCATCAATGAAAAGGACTCCGCCCATGGCCTTGTCAACGACATCCCGGACGTTCTTCTCAGTATCTCCGATATACTGGCCTATAAGTTCCGAAGGATTAGTCTCTATGAGCTGACCTTTGGGAAGAGCCCCGATTGCGGCAAGTATTTCTGCGAATTTTCTGGATATCGTAGTCTTGCCCGTTCCGGGATTTCCCGTGAACACATAGTGGTCGTTGACAGTCACCCTTGCATCCGGTCCCTGCTCTTCCTGCACAATGTGGATGTCGTTGATGATTGTTCTGATTTCGTTTTTGACATTTTCAAGTCCGATGAAGTTGCTGAGGTCCTCCCAAATTTCCGTTTCGGAACGCGGGACGAAAACCTTGCCCTTGACGTCATCAGGAATTATCGTATCTGTCCCGCCCCTGTTGAACATATTGGTGGCAATCTCTTCTGCCTTGCTTACGGCTAGATGACCGTTCCCCGGTGTCCCCTCTCCCAGGTGCACCATCCATTCATAATGCCCCTTAAGTCTGGTGACGGCGTCATCAGTCATATTCAGCTTAAACCTTTTTTTCAGGATTGCGGCAGTTAGAGCGGCCAGAACATCCTCATCAATGTTGACGAGCCGGAAATTGAACTCAAAGAGGTTCGCGACTCCACGATTGTAGGACAGGAAACTCTCCATATCATTGTAGAGTCCTGTCATAATGACAACGGGCAACTTTGACGCACCCTTGGTCATCCTCGCAAACAGGGGGTCCAGTGAGGTGATCTCCGACGACCTGGCCCCACATAGGATCTTGTGAACGTTTGTAATGACCAGCACGCCTTCGGAAATGCCCGACAATTGTTTGTCCAGATCCGAGGCCCAGTTGTCATAGTCAGCTGCATCCACTTCAACAACCTGCTTCTTATCGACTATTCCGGCCCCGGCTGCCATATCAATTATTTCATTGGCGATGAATTTCTTGCCGCTTCCCTGGGGGCCGAGGATAAGGCTGTCCAGTCCGACTCTTGTGCCTGTCCCTGATATTTTGAGATGAGACGCCAGCTTAAGTCTTTCCTGGAATTTTTTAATTTCGTTTTCCAGACACTCTTTACCGAAATATCCTTCCCTTGAGACAATTATCTCGAGGGGCTCTCCGCATTTCTTGCAGAATCTGGCGGACGGACGGTTCTGGGCACCGCATTTGTTACAATTACTCATTGATGATTCCTCTTTCTTTCCTGGTTATCTGAATTCCGGACTCTACGGCGTCAGGCGTGTCCGTTATTTTATTGATATAATACTGCCCAACCATAAGGACCCAGAAAATGGCAATGAATATCAGCAGCGTCTTGCGACGTTTCTTCAAAGTATTCCTGTAATCCTCAATGGCGTCATCATCAACATAGGCACTCAATGAAGAAGTGAATGTCTCTTCGTTGTTGAAGGCGAAATACAGCGGTTCCAGAGTCAATTCCATGAAACCTGGCCCACCTTTCATTCTGTCAACATCTCCCGCACGGCCCACAAATACGACCTTGACCAAGAAAAGTATGATAATGGTCAGGATGACGGCTGCATAAATCCATGTCAGATAGGCTCCCAGCAATTTCACAATCACAAAAAGAAGTATGCCCAAAACCAGTCCGGATATGATTGGGACAAAACATCCGTCAACATCAAATAGGAACGAAGCTACTATGCCCAGAGCAACTCCTATAAGTATGAAGGTCCAACCGAAATTGATTCCACTTATATTGATTTCAGGGTATTCCGCTACAAGGTTGATGGCGCTTATCATAAGGATGACTGCCGGTATCCCAGCAAGCACCAATGAAAGGATGCGCTGTATCAGGCCTCTGGCGGCAAGTGGTCCTGCACCGCGTCCGGCTTTGTCGGCTGTATCGCCTGCAATGCAGACAGCTAAATCGAAGCGCCGGCCCTCAACGCAGTCAGGACAATATTTGCGATACTCTTTCAGATAATCGGCAAGCAATTTCTCATAGGTGTATTGTCTTGCCATGTCAATATACGGGTTTTCGTGGTACTTTACCGCTAAAAAGCCGCGTATTCCTGCCGGCTCGTCAGGATAGTCGTAAGTCGGGGTATGCTCGAAACCGACGATGGTCTTCATCATTGCTGTCTGTTCCAGATAATCAGCATCCTTTGGACCGGCTTTTTTCTTATTGTCCCGGCTGTCGAAATTAAGGCAGTACTTCAACCAGTCAAGTTGTTTAGTGAATCTATTCCCCTTGTGTCTGAAGAACCAGACGAGATAACTTTTTTCCGAATACAATTCAAAACTTGAGATCAGACGCACAAAGATGCCGGATCCGTTTATTATTCTGGAACATTCAGAGTCCCATTCCTTCAGAGCCCTCTTCCTGTCACCTCCGAATCTTCCGTAGAAAATGTTATATGCTTCATTGAGAACCGCTCCGATAGACTCTCCGGTCATAGCGTATCCGGGATTATCCGGAGTGCGCAAGTTCAGGTCATACAAAGGATTCAGAATGTGAAGGGCGCACAACATTCCCGAAATTTCATCCTTCGGGAAATCCTTCTCCACTATGCGGTCTATCTCAATTTTCAGCTCCGGTCGTTTTTCCAGCCATTTGGACACCTGTCCGCTGTAAAGGTAGGATCTGGCCAGTTTCTGGTCTTTAAGCATGAATGCAGCCAACTCCTGCGGCGAATGTGCCACCTGGTTTTTCTGACCATTGAAAATGACTTCGAAGCCCCCTGCGTACACTGAAACCTCATCTTGTTTCTGAATTGTGCGTCTGATTTCAGCTAATCCCCACCTGTGTGCGGGGTCCTTGACAAGGAGACCACGGATAATCCTGTTCAAAGGATCGGGAATATCCCCGTCAACCTTAATCTTGTCATTCCGTTTCTCAATCGCCAGTTCGGCTTCTCTCGCATACAGGTTCTTCTCCCCTTTCCACAGACTGAGGGCTGTCATTCCAAGTGAATAGAAATCCGATGCCGGTGTCAAAGTACAATAAGTCTTCCCTCCGATGATCGCCACATTGGAAGGATCATACACTTCGGGAGCGGCATAAATCGGTGTCCTGTTCTGAACTGTGGACACTTTCCCGTTTTCAAAAAAGTCCGCGAACCCGAAATCGCAAAGAACGCAATCCCAAGTATCTTTGTCCGTTATGAGAATGTTGGCCGGTTTGACGTCCTTGTGTATGAAACCATTCCTGTGACAGGCATCAAGGCACAGCGCAATTTTGGCTACTATGTGCGTGATAGCTTCGACATTTCCCCTCAGATCGTATTGTGCGGCAGCTCCAAGTGGATAGTATTTCATCAGCTCGAAATCACATTGTATGCCGTCAAAGTCCCTGGTACCAAAGTCTATGACGTCAGCCACGTAACCCTTGCCGGACATTGCCTTGACCTTTTTCAGGATCCCGGCATTGCACTTGACATTAGGCTTATAACGTTTGAGGGCAGTTCCATCATTCTGGATGATGAGCTCCCCCTCGGAGCCACTAACTGAGGGACCTGACCCGCGTCTCATATCCGGTCCGGGTTGAGGTGCAACGGCCTCGGGGTCTATGGCAGAGCCTTGGGGTGTATATTGCACCGCCTCAGGATCTATGGCGGAACCCTGAGGGGTATATAGCATATCTTCGGAATCCAAGGCCGTCCAAAGGTCGGTATTCAGCACCAGTTCCGGACCGTTTTTGCCTCCGGAATCCTGATTATCGTCAAGTTGGTCTGCCATTATTCTTCAGCTTTGATTTTTTTTTTGACAACGCGTTCCTGCAGCACCTTGTCCTCATACACCCAGGTTCCTCCCCGGAAGGGCTCGGCGCACTCGCTCGGCTGTCTGTGATGGCAGCCGCAGAAATTGCAAATCCATCCCACTGGTGATTTGATCCTGACTTCCTCCTGCAATACGGTGGTGACGGCGATGTTTCTCGCGGAATAATAGTTGAACTGCTGCTGAGGTGTGCTCCCTGCGGGAGGAAGCATTTGGGCGAACAGCTCTTCTATATCCTTCACCGTCCGGAGATATTCTTCCTGCAGTCCAGGAGCAGCGGCTTCAGTGAAGGCGATATCAGACGAGAACATCTTGAGAAACTCCAGAGTCCCTTCGCTTGCCTCTGCCGCCGTTCCGGAAATCCGCTCTTTTATTTTCACGGCTTTCTCTATAAGGCGGCTGACTTGTTGGTAAACAGGATCACGCTTTGCCTTTTCAATGGCGGCTTCCGCAGCCCTGTTCAACGGGGCATTGCATCTGCTGCAAAATGAACGATAGTTTAACGTACCGCATACCGGGCATACAGTGCCGCCGAGGGGCATTCTACATTCGTCGCATACGGTCTGTCCGGGGACTGTCCGAGCTCCGCAAAAACTACACTCGCCTTCAGGCGGCTTGCCCGTCTCATGTCTTCCGGGGGACTTTGTTACTGTCCGCACGGTCTCTTCCCATTTTTGCCTGCCTTCCATATCCAAATCAGTCCATAGCGCGAATGTTTATCCTACTCAACTCCAGGGATCGGAGATTTCCATATCAGCTATCTCGTCAAGGCAGCTGTTCCCGCCTTTGGAATCATCCTGTTTCCCGTTGCCCTGTTTGATGCCATTGAATTTGGGTATACAATACTTTTCTATTTCGTTCTTGAAATCGTCGAGCAGACCGTCGGTGTATGCCTGGATGACATCTACCAATTTAGCCTCATCGCCAAAGCGGTATGCGCACAGAATGCAGAAAGCATGGAACTTTTCGCTTACCTTCTTAGGGCAATGGCCTTCGGAAATCATCTGTGCCATCATGCTGTAGCATTCGGAACTGCCATATGCAGACCCTATGTTGAACCACTTCCATGCAGCTTCATCGTCCTCATCGAAACCGAGTGTACCGTAATAATAGTATTTGCCCAGAATCGCCGGAGCAATATTGTCTCCCAACCTTGATGCTTTCTCCAAATCGGCTTTAATTTCTGCCGTCCTGCGTACTTTTTCCTTCGAGGTCAGGTCATCATAGCCATCTTCACCTCTCAGCCCCCGCATAGCGTAACTCCAGGCATCATTGTGTTCGATTCCAATCCCGATGTATTGGTCGAACATCTCCTTTTCGACAATATTACCATCGTTATCACAACACATCATATACGCCAGTCTTGACAATGACTCAAAATATCCCATGCTGACGGCCCGAATATATGCGTCTTCCGCCTTTTCTTTCTGACCTGCTTCCTGATAGGCGCGTCCTAACAAGTCGTAAGCTTCCGGATCGTAATTGAAAATGTCCTTTTCATCCTCTCCTGTTGCGTCTTTCAGCATGTCAGTCATGGTGTCGATGACTATCTGCGGATTAGCAGATTGCCCATTCATGCCATAAATAATATCCTTCCACAGAAAATAAAAAGCTTTAATGCTTCTCTTCTTCCCAGCTTCGTTCATAAGACTATTGTATTTGTCGGGATCTGCCTCCTCATAGTAGCCGTCACGGGCAAGAAGCGCCAGACCGCAGTATGCTTCACTCAGACCTCGAGCGGCAGATGCCTCGAAAAGAGCACGTGTCTTTCTGAGGTTTTCACAGCTGGGACGTACAAGCTGGTAGTAGCGTCCAAGGGTATATTGGGCAATGGCGTCACCATCGTCGGAAAGTTTTTTCAGTTCGCCTACCTGTTTGTCGGTGAGCATGAACATAGGATATACATAATTTGGGATACGCAGGAACAACCGGCGAGATGTCGAATCAGCTATAGACGCATACAACAGCTGATCGAAGACGCCTGACATATCGTTCTTTTTGAAACACTCAGCACTCTTTTGCAGACGACGTTGAAGTTCTTCACGGAACTCTTCTTCTGTCATTTCGCCGTTGCTTTCCGGCTCACTTTCTTCTTCCGGCTCGCTTTCTCCTATTTCCTCCATAAGTTCATTAAATAAGATATCTACAGTCTCCTTGCCGTCATAGCCGAATTTCTCACAGATATGCTCGGCAAAGCGTCTTTTCTGCTCGTCGATAGTGCCTTCTGAGAATATCATGGAAACAAGGTTTTTCATATATTCCACCTTGTCTTCATCTGACTTAGGCATATCAATGACCAATTTCTCACTGTCCTTCATACATTGGTCAAGTTCCCACTGAGTCAGATTGAATTCCTTTGCAACCAGCAGTATGTAGTCTCTTTCGTTCTCGGTCATCTGACCGTCAAGACGAGACATACTTATTAGATTTGTGACATGAGCCAGTTGCGCACTTTTCTTAGTTCGATAGTTGAAAGCCATTTGTTTAGAAATTAATGAGAGATTAGCTACATGTTTGCAAATATAAGAATTATTAGAAAACACATTCACTAATTCCTATCTTATTTTGGACCATCGGATGCCCTATTTGGCGTCCTCACGCAGTTTCTCTTTATATTTCCCGTCATAGTCATCACCTCTCGGAACAAGGTACTTGAAGAACACGCAGTCGTAAATGATCTGTATGTGGAAGATGAAGAACGTACGGAGGCCCACGTTTTGTATCAAAACTGTAATCTGAGAGTGTTAGCCAGTTGAACAATAAGCTCGCATACTATGATGGAGCGGTGTTGTATCAATAAGGAATATTTACATATTTCGCTCAGCTCATGATGTCGCTCTGACTGTTTGCCTGATGTAAATATGAGGATTTTACCTCCATATTACAGGCGCGTCGGATGTGTCGCCTAAGACGCCCGTTTCCTGGGTTCAATAGATGACAAGTGGAGGTCATCTATAGAACCTTCGAGACCCCCTTCTTTTATGAGCGTTTTATGAATTTGAATAGATTGAGGCCAGAACTGGCATCCGAACCCTCTTGTCATATTTCATATTCTGCTTGTACATTCTTGTCGCGAGTTGTAAAATATCCTAACAAATCTTTATCCCACACTTTTTGGGCGAGCCGTTTTGGCCAGTCCGATAGCGAACATTATCATTACGTTATTTTATAGCTTGAGAAAACTGTCCCCGTTTTTGTATAACTTCGTGGCAAATTTCTTTTTAGATGGCTATATTATCTATTCTACTTGCATTTCTGCTAGCCGCCCCGTTTAGTGGAGCCATGCAGCCTGTTACCTCAAAAAAGAGTATGGAACGTGTGTCCACAGATACCTTGCGCATGAGTTTTGACTTAAATATCTCAAACGGATGGCACGTCTATTCAACACACCAGACCGGAGGTCCTACCAGCGCAGAGATTCAGCTTGACTCCATTTCCGGTGCCAGACTTGCAGGCTACTTGAGATTCAATGGTGAGGAACAGAGACATCACGATGCAATGTTCGGAGCCGAAGTCAGCTATTTTAAGAGGCACGTCCGTTTCATACAAGATGTAGTCCTGACATCAGACGAATGGCATATTGAAGGCAACCTCACATACGGAGCCTGCAATGACGAGAGCTGCCTGCCCCCCACACACATAGAATTCGCCTACGAGTCAGCCACTGCCGTTAGTCCGGAACATACGGACAGTATTGCCAGTGACCATACCGACTTTAGTGCCCTGGAAGGTTTTGATAGCTCACAATGGACACCGGTAAGTTACAGCGAGGCCCCACTCAGTCAGGACCGCGGTTTGTTGGCACTGTTTCTGACCAGTATGCTTGGCGGATTGCTGGCATTGCTCACGCCTTGTGTCTGGCCCATCATCCCAATGACCGTAAGTTTCTTCCTGAAGCGCTCAGCAGACCGCCACAAAGCCTTGCGCGATGCTATTATCTACGGACTGTGCATAATGGCTGTCTATGTAAGCATTGGTTTGGTCATCACGCTGATTTTCGGAGCCAACGCCCTGAATTCGCTGGCCACAAGCGCCATAGTCAACATAATATTCTTTGCAGTCTTGGCCGCATTCGCATTCTCGTTCTTCGGACTGTTTGAAATAACCTTGCCATCTGGTTGGAGTACAGGCACCGACCGCAAAGCCCGAAATTCAGGTTTCGGAGGTCTGTTCTTTATGGCACTTACCCTGGCCATTGTATCGTTCTCCTGCACAGGCCCTATTATAGGATTCCTGCTTGTAGATGCCGCCCAGAACGGCAGCATCCTTGCACCCACAATAGGAATGACCGGCTTCTCGCTGGCACTGGCCATTCCATTCGCACTGTTCGCCATGTTCCCCGGCTGGCTAAAGTCCATGCCACGCTCTGGCGGATGGATGCATAAAGTCAAGGTAACCCTGGGATTCGTTGAGCTGGCTTTCTCGCTCAAGTTCCTGTCTGTAGCCGATATGGCATACGGCTGGGGCATACTGCCACGCGAGCTTTTCATAATCCTGTGGATAATAATGGCAGTAATCCTGGGTCTGTACCTGCTCGGTATTATAAAATTCGGAAAAGAGGGAAAATCAGACAGGCCCGGACCAGTGTCAATAACTGTAGGCATAATCTCACTGCTATTCGCCGCATGGCTTGTGCCCGGCCTCTGGGGTGCACAGCTCAAGGCCATAAGCGCTTTCTGCCCGCCTATGTCAACACGCATCCTCAAGAGTGACGTCACTGTGATTGAGGCCGATTTCACCGACTATTCCCAAGCCCTTGCAGCCTCAAGGGAAAGCGGCAAGCCCGTACTGGTTGACTTCACCGGCTTCGGCTGCGTAAACTGCCGCAAGATGGAAGCCGCTGTATGGACCGACCCCGACGTGTCAGCCACAATCAGGAACAACTACATTCTGGTCTCACTCTATGTTGATGACCGCACACCCCTGGACCATCCTGCAACAGTAACAGAGAACGGTCAAAACGTAAAGATACGCACCGTGGGTGACAAATGGAGCCTGCTACAACGCTATAAATTCGCCGCCAACGCCCAGCCGTTCTATGTCATTGTTGACTCAGACGGCAAAATGTTGGCCGGTCCCTACACATTTGATCAGGACGTAACCCACTTCAAGGATTTCCTCAAGCTGAAGAACTGATACAGGCCGCAGAATGCAAAACAAAAAAGACCGGCCATACAATGACCAGTCTCACGAGTGTTTCGTCGCGGATTCGAACCGCGGACCTCTTGCGTGTGAAGCAAGCGCTCTAAACCGGCTGAGCTAACGAAACATTAATCTCGGCCGCAAAGATACACAAATTTTGATTATGTGTCCTGTGTGGCCGAAACTATTTTATCCAATCAGCACCTTGCCGGTCATATCCGACGGAACGGGCAGGCCCATAATGGCCAGGATGCTCGGAGCCACGTCGGCCAGGATACCATCATGTACGGTAGCCTCCTTGCGCGGAGTGACATAGATTACCGGAACAGGATTCAGAGAGTGTGCGGTGTTTGGAGTGCCGTCGGCGTTGACCGCATTGTCGGCATTTCCGTGATCGGCAATGATGATGGCCTCGTAGCCGTGAGCCTTGGCGGTCTCAATCACATCGTGAACGCAGGTATCGACAGCTGTGACAGCCTTCTCTATTGCCTCATATACGCCAGTATGGCCCACCATATCACCGTTAGCGAAATTCACCACGATGAAATCGTACTTGTCAGTAGAGATTGCCTCAACCAGGCGGTCGCGTACCAGATAGGCGCTCATCTCCGGCTGAAGGTCGTATGTAGCTACCTTCGGTGACGGAACAAGTATGCGGTCCTCACCCTCGTACGGAGTCTCGCGGCCACCGTTCAGGAAGAATGTAACGTGAGCGTACTTCTCGGTCTCGGCAATGTGGAGCTGGGCCAGTTTCTGACTCGACACATACTCGCCGAGGGTGTTGTTCACGTTCTCCTTGTCGAACAGGATATGAACGCCCTGGAATGATGCGTCGTACGGAGTGAGGCAGTAGTACTGCAGGCCAGGTATGGTGCTCATACCGGCCTCCGGCATATCCCGCTGTGTGAGTACTATGGTAAGCTCCTTGGCACGGTCGTTGCGGAAGTTGAAGAAGATAATCACATCGCCCTCCTCAATGCGGCTGTCGTATGCGGTGTTGACGATTGGTTTCATAAACTCGTCGGTAACGCCATCCTCGTATGACTCAAGTACAGCCTTGACCATATCGTCGGCCTTCTTGCCCTCACCGTTAACCAGCTGGTCGTAGGCTACCTTAACGCGTTCCCAACGCTTGTCACGGTCCATGGCATAATAGCGGCCAATGATGGTAGCCACTTTGTCGCCACGCTCCACAAGAGTCTTGACGAAGCCCCGACCGCTCTTCGGGTCGGTATCGCGGCCGTCCATAAAGCAGTGTACGTATGCGTTGTCCAGGCCATACTCGCGGGCGATGTCGCAGAACTTAAGAAGATGTTCCAGTGAGCTATGTACGCCGCCGTCCGACACCAGGCCCATCAGATGCAGCTTCTTGCCGGTCTTCCTGGCATAGCTGTATGCGGCCACAACCTCAGGATTCTGCATAATGCTGTTGTCAGCAATGGCATGGTTAATCTTGACAAGGTCCTGATATACCACGCGGCCTGCTCCGATGTTCAGATGGCCAACCTCTGAGTTACCCATCTGGCCGTCTGGCAGACCTACATTCTCACCACTGGCAAGCAGCTGTGCGTGCGGATAGGTGGCGTTGAGATAGTCCATATAAGGAGTAGGCGTGTTGAAGATGACATCTGACTTTGAACGGTTTCCAATACCCCAGCCGTCAAGGATCATAAGCAATGCTTTCTGTTTCATATATGTTTAGGTTAAATTATTTACACAAGTGGACGCAAAGTTACAAAAAGAACAGTTTCACTATTCCCGTTTAAAATAAAAACCGATACCTTTGCGTATCAAAAACAAACCAAAATGAATTTTCTTGCAATTCTTTTCATCTACTTTCTGAGTTTCTCAGACAAGAACGGAAGCGACCACATCGCATTGGGAGAGCGCGCGATAGAGCAACGCGCCAAGTGGAACATTGAGATTGACTCACTGGACTATACCGTCAGTCCTGTTTATCTGGACAGTGTACGCTCCCTGGGAGCTACGGTGATGCACACCAGCCGTTGGATAAACGGCGCCACCGTGAGCATCCCTGAGGACAGCATCACTCTGGCAAGGCTGAAGGAATGCAGTTTCATTAAGGATATTGAGCTCACGCGTGATGAATCACATCAACAAATAGAATCTATAGTCAAAGATACTGATATTGAAGTACCAGTCGGGAACGACTCTGCCATATACGGCAGAGCACTCCAGCAGCTTGAGCTGTACAATCTGCCGCCACTGCACAAGGCAGGCTTTGAGGGTCAGGGCATACATCTGGCGGTAATTGACGGCGGATTTCAGAACGCAGACTCCGTCACAGCTTTCAATCCTATCCGCGAACAGATACTCGGGCATTATGACCTTACAGACGACAAATACGATTTCTTCGGTGACAAGGGTTTCCACGGCACTGCCTGCCTGAGCCTCATTGCCGCAGTACGCAATGATTTTCTGGGCTCAGCCACTAAAGCCTGCTATTATATGATACGCTCCGAGGAATGCGATACAGAGAGCCCAAAGGAGGGCGACAATCTGGTGGCCGCACTGGAGCTGGCGGACAGCCTCGGCGTAAATATTGCATCCATATCACTGGGATACTATGCGTTCGACAACACAAGCCTGAATTATACATATCAGGATATGGACGGTAAGTCAACACGTCCGTCACGCGCCGCCACAATCGCGGCCAGGAAGGGAATGTTGCTCTGCGTCTCCGCCGGAAACGAGGGGAAAAAGGAGTGGCACTACATCACCACTCCGGCCGATGCGGACAGTATCCTTACAGTGGGTGCTGTCTATAAAAACAGGAAAGTCACTGATTTCTCGTCACGCGGACCAGCGTACGATGGCAGGATAAAGCCTGAGGTATGCGCTTTCGGCAGCCAGGCCACGATATTGAATGCGAGTACAGACTCACTTCGAACCGGCAGCGGAACATCGTTCGCCTGCCCGCTTACTGCAGGTCTGGCAGCTTGCCTGTGGTCAGCCCATCCGGATGAGACTGCTCAGCAGATACGCTGGCGAATAATATGCTCCGCCGACCGCTATGATGCTCCGGACAGCGATTACGGCTATGGCATTCCAGATGCCTGGAAGGCCCACACACTGTCAGTCACGAAAGCCGGGACTGCCACAAATAGCACGTACAGTACCAACAAGACATTCATTGACGGACATATTCTTATCCTGAAGGGAGATGAATATTATGATATTTCTGGCAGAAAAAGTACTAAATAGCGCCACAATCCGTGATGATAACCTTGTTTAACGTATAGATTGGCCTGCCCAACGAAAATAACATATATATTTGCACCGCAAACAAGCGGGGGAAGCCGAAAACCCATGACAGAGTAGGCTGGACTAAAACATTTATTATTACAAAATGAAAAAAATCGTTTTAGCTATCGCATTAGCAGTATGTACACTTAGCGCAAACGCTCAGGTATGGATGGGAGGAAGTCTTGGTCTCAATGTTACAAAGAACAAGATAATTGATGACACCAACACAACATTTACAATAGCTCCAGAGGTAGGTTATTCACTCAATGACAATTGGGATGTTGCCTTAGGTCTTGGCTATTCAACAGACACCAAAGCCTTCTCTATCAAGCCATACGCACGTTATACATTCGCTCAGCTGGGCAGCGTTGGTTTCTTCGTTGACGGTGGAATTGACTACACCACAAAGGTTGACGAGTTCTGGATTGGTCTTCGTCCGGGCATTAAGTTTGCCGCATCAGACAAGATTACACTTGTAGCTCACCTTGGCAGCTTTGGTTACGTTACAAACGACGCAGCAAGCAACTTTGGTCTGAATATCAACAACAGCGCATTGTCATTCGGAATGTACTGGGCTTTCTAATCAGAACTGAAATCAGAAATAAGGAGTGGTCTTCAGCATACGTGCCAAGGCCACTCTTTTTTAATAATACAATTATGGCAGAGATTAAGTCAATAGGCATCATAACATCGGGAGGAGATGCGCCAGGAATGAACGCGGCGGTCAGAGCCGTAACCCGCTCGGCGATATTCGCAGGCTGGAAGGTATTCGGTATATACCGTGGCTGGGAAGGCCTTATTCACGAGGATATCAAGGAGTTCACCACCGAGAGCGTGAGCAGTATAATACAGAGGGGCGGTACTATTCTCAAGACAGCACGCAGTGAGGAGTTCCGCACGCGCGACGGCCGGGACAAAGCCTATCAGACTCTTTGCAAATACCATATTGACGCACTAATAGTAATAGGTGGCAACGGCTCGCTGGCAGGTGCTGAGGAGCTGGCCAGAGAACACGACGTGCCCGTGATTGGTCTGCCGGGAACGATTGACAATGATCTGTACGGCACAGATGCCACAATAGGATACGACAGTGCTCTCAACACCATAGTTGAGTGCGTTGACAAGATACGCGACACAGCTACCTCACACGACCGCATTTTCTTCGTTGAGGTGATGGGGCGCGATGCCGGTTTCCTGGCACAAAACAGTGCCATCGCCGCAGGAGCGGAGGCTGCGATTATTCCGGAGGACAGCACAGACATAGACCAGCTGGCTACATTCATCAACCGTGGTATCCGCAAGAGCAAGAACAGCTCAATAGTAATTGTATCAGAGAAGGATGGCGGTGCCATGCACTATGCGGAGCGCGTACGCAAGGAGTATCCCCAATTCGATGTACGCGTGTCAATACTCGGGCATCTTCAGCGCGGTGGCACCCCAAGCGCATACGACCGCATCCTGGCGTCACGACTAGGAGTTGCAGCTATCGAGGCACTTCAGGAGGGACAGCGCAACGTTATGATTGGCATTGACGATGATAAGATTGTCTATGTGCCAATAGCAAAGGCCATAAAGAAAGACAAGCCCATTGACCCGGAGCTGATAAACGTGCTTACAGTCCTGTCAATCTGAGACGGCCCTATAATCCAAAATCCAAAGACATCTGACCATCGCCAAGCAGATTGAAAGTAAGGCGATGGTATGGTGTAGTGCCATACTCTTTGATGGCCTGTCTGTGTCTTGCGGTAGGGTATCCTTTATTTGAAAGCCAGTCATACTGCGGATACTCTGCCGCTATGGCATTCATGAAGTCATCACGATATGTCTTGGCCAGAACCGATGCTGCGGCTATGGACATCATCCTGGCATCGCCTTTTACAATAGTGGTATGAGATATGCCCGGATACGGCTTGAAACGGTTGCCATCTATAAGAAGATGCTCCGGTCGAGTTTTCAGTCCGTCAATGGCACGATGCATGGCCAGAATGGATGCTGACAGGATATTGATTTTGTCTATCTCGTGGTTATCCACAACTCCGACAGCCCAAGCGAGTGCCTCGCGCTCAATTACAGGACGCAATGCATAACGTTGCCGTTCAGTAAGCTGCTTTGAGTCGTTCAGCAACTCATTCCTGAAATCAGGCGGCAGAATCACCGCAGCAGCATATACAGGCCCTGCCAGGCAACCGCGTCCGGCCTCATCACATCCGGCCTCTATCCTACCCTCTTTAAGAAACGGCAACAACATATCATTACTTTTATGTGCAAATATGAGCAAAAAAAGCGAGACCAGAACCGATACGGTTGAAAACTATTCATTCTTTTTAAGTTTATTTATCAATAGTAACAAATGCAAGAAATACGAATAAATAGTAATTTCGCGCAAAATTACAAAAGCGGGGTCTGACTCGGCAATGAATACGACCATACAGCAAACGTAAAGAATTAAAAATCAGATAGAAATGAAGTTAACAAACCAGATTGAGGGGTTCAAGGGTTACACTTGGAAAAGAGAGATTAACGTACGCGACTTTATTCAGCACAACTACACTCCATACGATGGCGATGGCTCGTTCCTGACAGGACCTACAGAGCGCACCACAGTATTGTGGCAGAAGCTCAGCGAGATGTTCGTTGTTGAGAGAGAGAAAGGAGTCTATGACGCCGAGACCAAGCTGCCACAATCGCTTCACACATACGGGGCTGGCTATATAGATAAGGACAACGAGGTTGTTGTAGGTCTTCAGACCGACGCGCCGCTCAAGAGAGGTATTTTCCCGAGAGGCGGCATCAGGATGGTTGAATCCGCCCTTGAGGCATACGGCTACAAACTGGATCCGGCTACGAAGGACATCTATACGAAATATCGCAAGACACACAATGAGGGTGTTTTCTCGGCATACACAAACGATATCCGCGCCGCACGTCACGCGCACATCATCACAGGACTGCCAGACGCTTACGGCCGTGGACGTATCATTGGAGACTACCGACGCATTGCCCTTTATGGTGTCAACAACCTTATTGAGGAGAAGAAGCGTTTTCTGGACCGTCTGGATATTCAGGAGATGACGGAGGAGTGCATACAGAGCCGCGAGGAGACCAGCGAGCAGATATCCGCTCTGAAGGACTTTGTAAAGATGTGCGCCGATTACGGCTTTGATGTGACCGTGCCCGCAAAGAACGCCCGCGAGGCTGTACAGTGGGTGTATTTCGGCTACCTTGGAGCCGTAAAGGACCAGGACGGAGCCGCAATGTCGCTGGGACGTGTCAGCACATTCCTGGACATTTTCATTGAGAGAGACATCCGCGAGGGAATCCTTACCGAGGCTGAGGCTCAGGAATTGATTGACCAGATGGTTATCAAACTGCGCATTGTACGATTCCTGCGTACACCAGAGTACAACGACCTTTTCAGCGGAGATCCGGTATGGGTTACCGAATCACTGGGCGGTATGGGTGTTGACGGACGCACACTGGTTACCAAGACCTGCTTCCGGATGCTTCACACACTGGAGAATCTTGGACCGGCACCGGAACCTAACCTCACCGTTCTATGGGCTGAGAAACTGCCTGAGAACTGGAAGAGGTACTGTGCGCAGGTATCAATCAAGACAAGTGCCATACAATACGAGAACGATGATCTGATGCGCGCTGATTATGGCGATGACTATGGTATTGCCTGCTGCGTAAGCCCTATGAAGATTGGCAAGCAGATGCAGTTCTTCGGTGCCCGCGCCAACCTTGCAAAGTGCCTTCTCTACGCCATCAACGGTGGCCGCGACGAGATGACAGGCGAGCAGGTAGGTCCTGATTATGCTCCTATCACATCTGAGTACCTTGACTATGAGGAGGTGATGTACAAGTTCGAGAATATGATGAGATGGCTGGCCAAGACATACGTAAATGCCCTCAAGATCATCCACTATATGCACGACAAGTACGATTACGAGGCATACCAGATGGCCCTTATTGACGGAGATGTAATTCGCACACGCGCAACGGGAATAGCCGGATTGTCTATCGTGACAGACTCACTGGCCGCCATCAAGTACGGCAAGGTGAGGGTTATTCGCGATGAGCGCGGCATTGCCACCGGATTCAAGCAGGAGGGCAGCTACATTCCTTTCGGCAACAACTTTGAGAATACCGACAAACTGGCACTGATGGTAACTGAGAAGTTTATGGAGTTTCTGCGACAGCACGAGACCTACCGTCACGCGGAGCCCACGCAGTCACTGCTTACCATTACATCTAACGTTGTCTATGGAAAGAGAACCGGAGCCACTCCTGACGGACGTCCCTGCGGGACACCGTTCGCTCCTGGCGCAAACCCGATGAACGGGCGCGACACTAAGGGTGCGGTGGCCGCATTGTCATCAGTAGCAAAACTGCCGTTCCAACACAGCCACGACGGCATATCATACACATTCGCCATCACTCCAGGCACACTCGGCAAAGACACAGAGAGCAAGATTTGCAACCTTGTTGGTCTTCTGGACGGTTATTTCGCTCCGGATGGAGGACAGCATCTGAATGTGAATGTGTTTGACCGTCAGCTTCTGGAAGATGCCATGGAGCATCCCGAGAAGTATCCGCAGCTCACAATCCGCGTGAGCGGCTATGCTGTGAACTTTGTAAAGCTCACACGCGAGCAGCAGCTTGACGTTCTGAGCCGTACAATCAACCAAAGTCTGTAAGCAATGACAGGAAGGATTCATTCACTGGAGTCCTTCGGCACAGTTGATGGCCCTGGAATACGTTTTGTGACGTTTCTCCAGGGCTGTCCTATGAGATGTGCATTCTGTCACAACCCAGACACCTGGGCCATTGACGCTCCGGTTCAGTACGAGATGACTCCGAAAGAGCTTCTTGACGAGACAATGCGCTACTACGGCTTCATTCACAAAGGAGGCGTTACCTGCACTGGAGGCGAGCCTTTATTGCAGGCTGAGTTTGTGACAGAATATTTCCGTCTGTGCCACAAGGAGGGTCTGCATACAGCCTTGGATACATCGGGAGCGATATTCGGACCTAACAACGCACAGCCGTTCCCTCAGATAGCAGCCGCCATAGAACAGAGCGATCTGGTGATGCTTGACATCAAGACTCTGGACGAGGAGCTGCACAGATCATATACAGGTTGCTCATCAAGCACCAACAAGACTTTCCTGAACTATCTGCAGGAAACAGGGATGCCCACCTGGATAAGACATGTTGTTGTTCCCGGAATAACAGCCGATATCCTCATGTTGGAGGAATTGGCGGAATACCTGAGACCCTTCAGCGTTGTTGAACGCGTTGAGTTGCTGCCATATCATACTATGGGGAAGTACAAATATCAGAATATGGGAATACCCTACCGTCTGGAAGACACCCCCCCTCTGGACAATGATGCATTGGAAACTGCCAGACAGATATTCCGGGAAATCCTGAATTGTAAGATAAGTTAATTTATCCGGGGCGCTTTGGTTATTTCTGCCGTTTCCGCTATCTTCGCCAATCGTTAACAAAAACCACCGATGAACAGAATACCGACTGTCACAAAGAACCTCCTTATAATAAACGTACTATTGTGGTTTGGAGGTGTGGCCATGACCAGGATAGGCATTGACTTCAACTCGCTGTTCGGCCTGCATTTCTTCAAGGCATCCGACTTCAGATTTTACCAGCTCTTCACATATATGTTTATGCACGAAGGGTTCTGGCACGTATTCTGCAATATGTTCGCAGTATGGATGTTTGGCAGTATGATGGAGAATACCTGGGGCCCTCGCCGCTATCTCTTTTTCTACATTGCCTGCGGACTGGGAGCCGGACTCATCCAGGAGGGAGTCCAGTATATACAGTGGGTGGCTGACTTGTCAAAATACGGTGCCGTAAACATTGGATATGGCGCGATACCTATGCAGGAATATCTCAATATGATCAATACGGTAGGCGCATCGGGTGCCGTCTACGGGATATTGCTGGGCTATGGAATGACCTACCCCAACAACCCCATCTTCATTATTCCGATACCCGTGCCCATCCAGGCAAAATGGCTAATCATAGGCTATGTACTGCTTGAGTTGCTTTCCGGACTCAGCAACAGTCCTGGAGACAACGTGGCCCACTTCGCCCACCTTGGCGGAATGCTCGTAGGATTTCTGATAATTCTATACTGGAAAAACAAATACAGGCTACATCGCTGAGAGTCAATATCGCATTCTATCGCCCCATGAGAGCCGTTGGTAAAATCATATATTATCCTTTGATTGCCATTAATATCATAGTTGCGGCATTAATGGTTGCCAGCGGATGGAGCAGTTATCTATATGTAAGTTCTTTTCCTGTAATTTCCCTGTTTGGGATGGCATTTCCAGCTATCTTTGTCATAAATCTGCTGTTTCTTCTGATATGGCTTGTCTTCTGGAAAAAAGCTCTTTGGCTGCCATTGCTGGCTATTATTCTGACCATTAGGCCGACACTCACATACTCACCTCTCCACATGTCAAAAGAGCCGCACAAAAATGGGGATAGCACCATCAAATTACTTTCATACAACACATTTTATCTTAACATATTCAAATTAGGCGGCAGTGGCACTGACAATCCGATATTGAATTACATAAACAAGAGTGAGGCAGATATTATCTGTTTACAGGAGTCCAACAGCGGCGTGCTCAAGAATGTAATAAAAAACGATAAGGATTTTTTACCAGGCTTAAAGTACAGTTGCCACACAGTGAATATGTCAACCATAACACGATGGCCCATTCTTGAATGGAAAAAGATTGATTTTCCTGATTCTAATAATTGCTGCCTGTATTCACGTATTCTGGTTGGCTCTGACACGCTTGCTGTCTATAACTGTCATTTTCAATCTTTCGGACTCAACCAGGATGAGATAGACGATTACAACCATCTTATTGAAAACCCTAAGGATACAGCCAGCTACAAGGGGTCAAAATCAACTTTAAGGAAACTGATGAGGGCTGCGGTGAAGAGAGCCGGACAAGGTGCTATGATTGCAGAGATGATTGAGAATGAGGATGCCAGATACATCCTTCTATGCGGTGATTTCAACGACACACCACTCTCTTATACCCACCGCATCATAGCGAAAAGACTCACGGATGTCTATGCCGCATCGGGGTTCGGACCCGGAATCTCCTACAACAGAAACAGACTCTATTTCAGGATAGACCACACTTTCTGCAATAAGGCGCTCAAGCCAATACACTGTCTCGTGGACAGGTCAATAAAAGAATCAGACCACTATCCCGAAATATCATTTCTGAGATTGCAATAATCCCAATCACGGACTCATTTGCATCGTTTCTAATATAAATTAATACGCGCGCGTGCTTGTGAACCGAAAATTTGTCTATATTTGCACCCTTGAATTTTGCGGTGTAATCCGCACTATGTTCAGACAACAAATAATTAACCAATTAATAATATGCAAAACAAAGGATTTGTAAAGGTGTTTGCGATAGCATTGACAGTAGTATGTCTGTTCTATCTCTCCTTTACTTTCAGAACCCGCAGCATTGAGAAGAAAGCTGCACAGAGTCCAATGGGCGAGCAGGCCTACCTTGACTCAGTGATGAACGAGAAAGCCTGGTTGGGAATCTACTCCTACAAAGAGTGCCGTGAGATGGAGATAGGCCTGGGCCTTGACCTGAAGGGCGGTATGAACGTCATTCTTGAGGTATCAGTACCCGATGTAGTGAAGGCTCTTGCCAACAACAGCAAGGACGAGAACTTCAACGCCGCCTTATCGGCAGCCACAAAGCGCTCGGTAAGCAGCCAGGACAATTTTGTTGATCTCTTTGTTGAGGAGTTCCGCAAGATTGACCAGACAAGTAATCTCAACAAGTTCTTCGCAACCTCTATGCTGAAGGACCGTGTGGATGTACAGAGCACTGACGAGCAGGTAATCTCCGTACTGAAGGAGGAGATTGACGCTGCCATCAGCAATGCATTCCTGGTGCTCCGCACACGTATTGACCGTTTCGGTGTGGCACAGCCAAACATCCAGGAACTGGAGGGCAAGCAGGGCCGCATTATGGTTGAGCTTCCTGGTGTCAAGGAGCCGGAGCGTGTAAGAAAACTCCTGCAGGGTTCCGCAAACCTGGAATTCTGGGAGACATACAAGTTCGGTGAGCTGGCCGATATTATTCAGGCCGCAGACCGTAAGCTCCGTCTGGCCGAGGCTGGTACAGAGGAGGCTCAGGAGACAGAGACCGCCAAAGAGGAGACCGCAGCCGTAGCAGAGGCAACTATAAACTCTACGGACAGCCTTGCCAACCTGCTTCTCAATGACAGTGATGTTCAGACAGAGCTTACCGCTGCACAGAAGGCTGAGCTCCGCAAGGCCAACCCGCTTCTCTCCCGCCTTAACCCGCCATCATACCAGAACAGCTGTGTAATCGGTATCGCACACAAGAACGATACAGCCGAGGTCAACAGACTGATGGCACGCGCCGACATCAAATCAATGTTCCCGCGCGACCTCAAGACTCTCTGGGGTGTCAAGGCAATTGATACAAAAGAGCAGTACTTTGAGCTCTACGCCATCAAGGTTACCAACAGAGACGGCAACGCCGCTCTGAACGGTGATGTTGTCACCAGCTCAAAGGATGAGTTCGACCAGCACGGAAATCCTTGCGTGAGTATGTCTATGAACACAGAGGGAGCACGCCGCTGGGCACAGCTCACAAAGCAGAACATCAACCGCAACATCGCCATTGTTCTGGACGGCCTGGTATATAGCGCACCTAACGTAAACGACGAGATTACAGGTGGAAACAGCCAGATTACAGGCGCCTTCACCATTGAGGACACCCAGGACCTTGCAAACGTTCTGAAGTCCGGTAAGATGCCGGCTCCCGCAAAGATTGTTCAGGAGGATATCGTAGGCCCGTCACTCGGTCAGGAGTCAATCCGCCAGGGATTCATCTCCTTCATCGTGGCCTTCATCATCCTTATGATTTATATGTGCCTCATCTACGGATTCGTTCCGGGTATGATAGCCAACGGAGCACTGCTCTGCAACTTCTTCTTCACATTGGGTATTCTTACCTCATTCCAGGCGGCACTTACAATGTCCGGTATCGCAGGTATCGTACTTACCTTAGGTATGGCAGTCGATGCGAACGTACTTATCTATGAGCGTACGAAGGAGGAGCTCAAAGCCGGCAAGGCTGTATCCGCAGCACTGGCAGATGGATACAAGAATGCTTTCTCGGCCATCTTCGACTCCAACTTCACATCAATCATCACAGGTATCATCCTGTTCGTATATGGTACAGGCCCTATCCGTGGATTCGCCACGACTCTGATCATAGGTATCATCTGCTCATTCTTCACAGCAGTGTTCCTTACACGTATCGTCTATGAGCACTTCCTTGAGAAGGGCAAGATGCAGGACCTCACATTCACCACAGCTTTCTCAAAGAATCTGATGGTGAACACCAGGATTGGCTTTATGGAGGCAGCAAAGAAGTCATTCGTGATATTCGGTGCTGCAGCAGTGGTATTCATCGGTTTCCTCTGCATAAGAGGTCTGAGCAAGAGTATTGACTTCACCGGTGGCCGTAACTTTGTCGTTCAGTTTGAGCAGCCTGTTGAGCCGGAGGAGGTACGCGACATTCTTGAGAAGGTCATCACCGAGGACAATGTTCAGGCAATCGCCCTTGGTACCGACCACAAGACAATCCGTATCACAACCAACTACCGCATTGAGGATGATTCAGAGAGCATCGATGCAGAGATTGAGGAGTTCCTTTTCACCTCACTCAAGTCTGCAGGCAAGCTCAGCCAGACACTCGATCTGGCTACATTCATTGACCGTGACAACCGCACCGGCGGCTCAATCATCAGCTCACAGAAGGTTGGACCTTCAATTGCCGAGGATATCACACGCGGAGCTATCATCTCCGTCATCCTGGCTCTGATTGCCATCTTCCTGTACATCCTTATCCGTTTCCGCAACGTAGCATACTCAGTAGGCGCTATCGTAGCTCTGTTCTTCGATACTCTGGTTATTCTGGGTATGTACTCAATCTGCTGGGGCTGGATGCCGTTCTCACTTGAGATTGACCAGACCTTCATCGGTGCCGTGCTGACCGCTATAGGTTACTCAATCAACGATAAGGTGGTTATCTTCGACCGTATCCGCGAATATACTCACCTCTATCCGAAGCGCGATAAGAAGCAGCTCTTCAACGATGCCCTGAACACCACTCTGGCACGTACAATCAATACATCAGTAAGTACATTGATAGTATTGCTCTGTATCTTCTTCCTTGGCGGTGACAGCATCCGCAGCTTCGCATTCGCCATGATTCTTGGTGTAATCTTCGGTACCTGCTCATCACTCTTCGTGGCAGCTCCAACCGCTTACACAATTATGCGCAGGAAGAATTAAGGTCAAACACCTTATATATTATTATTAAGGCTTCCGGTTGTTCTTTGAACTTCCGGAAGTTTTTTTTCTCAAAAGTTATTTGTATTATTGCGTCTGAAAAAAACAGACATTATGAGAAAACTGGCTTTCACACTCTTTTGCCTTATAGCGACTACAAATGTATTTGCGGATATCAACGCAGATTCCATCAAATCGGAATTAGACAAAATTGTGCTGCTGAAGGATGATGCGAGGCAGACCATAGAGAAATACAAGAAGGGAGTCCTTAAGGGCGATGATAAGTCTATGAACCTGCTTGGAGTGGAATGCATGAGCGGGACAAATATCAAGGCAGACCTCATGTTGGGAATGAATCTGCTGGAGACTGCCGCCAACAATGGCTATCTGGATGCTCAATACAATCTTGGCAACTACTACTTTATTTTCTGGGTACGCAAGCCTGAGAATACGGCATATTTCTCGGCCGCCAACAAATGGCTGCGCAAGGCTGTAAAGACACAGGATGTACGCTCATACAATCTGCTGGGCCGTCTTTACTTTGAATATGGCAAACATAATGCCGACCCGAACTTCCTGACTCAGGCCCGTATGCTGCTTGCCACTGTTCCAGGTGTTGAGGAGGTTAGCAATAAGAACGAAGAGCTCATTACCACACAGGCTACACTTGGCAATATCTGTCTTGGGCAATGGCGTATGGACCAGGACACAACAGCATTGCGCGATGCCAAGAAATGGTATCGTCTGGTGCTGAGATCCGACAAGGAGTACCCCACGTTCTCAACATATATTGATTCGCTGGCATACGTCCTCAGTCAGGGAGTGCCTATGTCCATCGACCCGAAAGACGAGAGCGCGCAAGCCAACGCCGCACCTCAGGGTGGCCCGATGGGAGGCTTTGGCGGTATGGGCGGATTCGGTGGATTTGGAGGATTCGGAGGTCCGATGGGTGGTGGCCCAGGCGGCCCTATGGCAGGCCCGCAAGGTCCGGCAGCCACATACCCCGGCGGTATGATGCAGATGATGAATTTTATCCGCTCCAACACATTCTACCCGAAGGATTGTGAGGATGCCCGCATAAAAGAGACAGTCACAGTGCAGTTCACCATCGGAAAGGATGGAGCCGTTGTCAATCCGAAAGTTATCAAGAACGTAAACTATCTTTTAGGTCAGGAAGCCCTCCGCACAGTAATGCTTATGCCCGACTGGATTCCTGCCAAGACTGAGGATGACACCACAGTTGAATATACAACCACAACAAACGTATCATTTGGCTCAGGCGGAATGGGCGGCGGAATGGGTATGATGATGTTCTAAAAAATAAAGGAGAGTCTTAAGGCCCTCCTTTATTTTTATATTGCAGCCAACGGCCTACTTCACCATCCAGGTGTCGTTTGTCTCAAGCAACTCAGCGAAGTTGTGATACTTCTTCTTTGCAGACACCTCCTCAACCTGAGCATAAACGGCATCGTTATAGGTTGGAGCATCAACATCACGGATAACGCCAAGTGCAACCGGGAAGTCTGGTCCTTCCATCAATGCCAGCTTAAGCTGCAGGGTGCTGTCCTCGCAATGAGCATCGTGAACAAGGATATCCTTCTCTGTGATGCCATTCTCGCCAAGTTTTACAACCTTCAGACCGAAACCCTCCTGCATCAAGCCGAACTCGTCGTTCTCACCAAACAGCATTGGCTGGCCATGTCTCAGGTAGATGGCGTTCTTTGAACGACCCTCCTTTGTATATACATCGGCGTGAGTACCATCGTTAAAGATGACACAATTCTGCAGAACCTCGGTAACGGCCGCACCCTTGTGTCGGGCGGCGGCTGTAAGGCACTCAACAGCGCCGGGAGCATCTACTGCCACACAACGCGCAAAGAAGTGACCGCGTGCGCCGAAGCAGAGCTCTGCAGGGTGGAACGGATCCTCAACAGTACCATAAGGCGATGACTTGCTGACAAAGCCCCTCAATGATGTGGGTGAGTACTGACCCTTGGTAAGGCCATATACACGGTTGTTCAGCAGAATCATATTAAGGTCTATGTTACGCCTCATAGCGTGAATGAAGTGATTACCGCCAATAGCCAGACCATCGCCATCACCGGATATCTGCCAGATGGTCAGATTCGGATTGGCAACCTTAGCGCCGGTAGCAATAGCGGCGGCGCGTCCGTGAATGGTATGGAAACCGTAAGTATTCATATAGTAAGGCAGACGCGATGAGCATCCGATACCAGAGATGACCGCCACATTGTGCGGAGCGATTCCAAGATCGGCCATTGCCTTATGCAAGGCAGCCAAAAGGGCGTGATCGCCACAACCCGGACACCAGCGGGGCTGTCCCGACTTGAAATCCTGTGCTGTATATTTACATTCCTCTGCCATAGCTTACTTATTTAAAATTGCTGTGAAACTTTCAATCAGGGTCTGAATCTGGAACGGCTGACCCTTTACCTCATTGAACTGCTCAAGATGCAGTCCCTCGAAATTCATTCTCAGATATGCGGCCAGCTGACCCATATTCTGCTCGGCTACAACCACCTTCTTATATTTACGAAGCACTGCCTCGGTATTTGCTGGCAGCGGGTTCAGATACTTGAAGTGTGCCAGAGCGGTCTTCTTGCCGTCCGCATTCATTGCATCGACGGCAGCGCGCAGATGACCATAAGTGCCGCCAAAGCCTACAACCAGCAGGTCGGCATCCTCATCGCCTTCAACCTTCAGGTCTGGGACCTGAATCCTGGCAACCTTATCCATACGGGCCTTCACCATATCGTGATGGTTCTGCGGGTCATTAGAGATGGCGCCGGTGGCGGCACTCTTCTCCAGACCGCCAATACGATGCATAAAGCCCTCAGTGCCCGGACGAGCCCAATAGCGGACACCAGTCTCGGGATTACGCTTGTACGGAGTCCAGCCCTCGGCCATCTCAGGAGTGACGAACGGCGGGTTGATTGCCGGATAATCCTTCAAGTCAGGAAGTTTCCAGGCAGAGGATCCGTTTGCGATGAATGCATCGGTAAGCAGCACTACAGGAGTCATATGCTCCAAAGCAATCTTGCAGGCATCGTATGCGGCATCAAAGCAATCGGTCGGAGTAGTAGCGGCGATGACAGGCATCGGGCTCTCACCGTTACGGCCGAAGAGCACCTGAAGCAGGTCGGTCTGCTCACTCTTGGTTGGCAGTCCTGTGGAAGGACCTCCACGCTGAACATCAATAATCACCAGAGGAAGCTCTGCGATTACAGCCAGGTTCATAGCCTCACTCTTAAGGCAGATACCAGGCCCAGAGGTAGTGGTTACGGCCAGAGCGCCTGCGTATGATGCGCCAAGTGCCGATGAGCAGCCTGCAATCTCGTCCTCGCACTGTACGGTGACAACGCCAAGAGACTTATGCTTTGACAACTCGTGCAGAATATCTGTGGCAGGAGTGATAGGATATGAGCCAAGATACAGACGCAGACCAGCCTTCTCAGCAGCGGCAATCAGGCCGTATGCAGTGGCCTTGTTTCCGTTGATATCCATATAGCGGCCTTTTTCCTTACCGCTGGACTCAATACGATATACTGTAGCGCCACCTGCGTCAACATTGTGACCATAATTGTAGCCATCATTCAAAATCTTGATATTGGCGGCTGCAATCTCAGGTTTCTTGGCGAACTTACTCTTAAGCATATCCTCGGCAATCTGAAGCTTGCGGTCAAAAAGCCAGCAAACCAAACCTACTGCGAATATGTTGCGGCACTTCAGTATAGACTTCACATCCATCCCGCTGTCCTTAAGGCTCTCCTTACACATAGAAGATATAGGAGCCTCAATGACGGTATTCTTTATGCCCATCTCCTCAAAAGGATTCAGGGTCTTGAACTCAGCCTTCTCCAGATCCTTCTGACCGAATGAGTCGCTGTCGGTAATGATTACGGCATCGCGCTTGCAGAACTTGTACTGAGTCTTCAAAGCAGCCGGATTCATAGCCACCAGAACATCACACTTGTCACCAGGAGTGAACACTTTCTTAGCACCGATATGCACCTGGAAACCAGACACGCCGGTAAGCGAGCCCTGCGGGGCGCGGATGTCGGCAGGATAGTCAGGGAAGGTGCAGATGCTGTTTCCTACTGTTGCGGAAACAGTTGAGAATATGTTGCCTGCAAGCTGCATTCCATCGCCGGAATCGCCTGAAAAGCGGACAACAACGTCTTCCAATTCCTTTACTGTCATCGTATAAAATTTAAGTTGTGCAAAGTTACTGCAAACTATTGTATTTTGTATAATGTTAAGCTGTTTTTTTCAATATTTCGCCCAATTTCCGCATATTTATTTAAGAAGTGCGGTATATATATACAAAAGGTACGTTCCGGCAAGTTACCGGAACGCACCATATACAAGCAACTGCCTGCTCAAATCTTGTCCTTAATCAGGAAATAGTAAATTACGATACCCACCCAGCTGAAAGCCAGCACAAGGATAGTAAGCAGGATCTTCTTCAAAACGTCGGTATTCTTCTTCCAAATGTCAAGAACACACCAAATAGCGGCGATAATACCAAGGATGTAAACAATCTTTGCAATCATAACTGTATTATTTAAAAGTTAGACAATAATTACTCTCTGTTAAGCCACACCGTCATATTGCCATTGCCACGATGCGCCCAGGCATAATACGGAATCAGCCTCAGGACCACATCACGCGACTTAGTCTTGTTGCCGGCATAGTTTTCCCTGGCACAACCTAAGCTTATGTGGCTCATCTGATAGCTCTTACCCTCAACCGTCATACTTGCGGGGATAACATCAATCTTTGAGAGACTGGCAGGAATCTGCGCGCTCAGCACATTGAAGTCATTGTCAGGCCACTCTGCGCAATACACTATCGGGCCACGCTCCACTGCAACCTTGCCACGGTCCTCGCGAACCTGACGGTGAGCCTGTACGGTGCGCACCTCCATATCGAAATGCACGCTCACCTTATCGCCCCTGCTCCACTTCCGGTCTATCACAAAGTAACCGTTTACTATATCGCTCTGCACAGGCTGACCGTTAACGGTTACGGAATAACCCGGAGTGATATTGTCAGCATATGTATAAAGGTCTGTAGGAACCACCTGATTACGGACCCAGCCAGGAATGCGCACCTTTAGCGCGAACGGCTTGGAAGGAGCCTTTGACACGGCAATCTCCACATCGCCGTTCCAAGGGTATCCGGTGGTCTGAGTCAGTTCCAGAGTCTTACCCAGCACTTTGGTATTCAATGTGTTTGACATAAACAGATTCACAAACACCTCATTGTCCCTGACGGCATAGACATACCCCGGAACTGACGGAATGAAACGGCAGATGTTGCTCGGGCAGCAGGCGCAACCGAACCAGGCCTGACGCTGATGCTGCCCGTGCGACTCCAGCGGATTCGGATAGAAGAAAGCGCCTCCGTCCAGACTCACGCCACTGATCACGCCATTGTACAGGGCGCGCTCCAGCACATCTATATATTTGACATCACCGTGAAGCAGGAACAGACGATAGTTTGTATATACGTTCGCAATGGCCGCACAAGTCTCGCAATAGCCGTTCATATTCGGAAGGTCATAGTTCTCGGTGAAGCCCTCGCTGCCGCCAGTTGAGCCGATGCCGCCGGTCAGATACATTTTCTTTCCCACCATATTCTCCCAGATGCGGTCTATGGCGTTGACGTAAGACTCATCACCCGTAAGAGCGGCCACATCAGCCATTCCGGAGTACATATAGCCGGCACGGACAGAATGGCCCACTGCCTCGTCCTGCTCTATCACAGGCAGGTGAGACTGGTCATACTTGTCCTTGCGGGCGGTCTTGCCCTTGTTGTCAAGGAACAACTTCGCCTCGTTCAGATACTTCTTATCGCCGGTTACAAGATACAGCTTGGCAAGAGCCATCTCTGCAATCTGATGTCCGGGAACACGGATTATCTGACCCTCGCCGTAACCTATCTCGCGGCATACGCAATCAGCATAACGTATGGCGATGTCAAGGAACTTGCGGCTTCCGGTAGCCTGATAGTGAGCTATGGCACCCTCTATCATATGTCCCAGATTGTACAGCTCGTGGCTTCCGCTCTCCTCGCCTGCCCAACGTACCGGCCCGGACCAGTCGTGCGGATGCTCAGGGTTCATTGTGCGTGCGGTATAGAGATAGCCGTCTGGCTCCTGGGCAGCCGCCACAATATCAAGCACATTGTCAATGTAAGCCTCCAGCCTTGCGTCCGGATAAGTCTGAAGCAGATAGCTTGCACCTTCTATAGTCTTATAGACATCTGTATCGTCAAACGGGAACTGTGTGGGGCGGTAATTGCTGGAGTTGTCGCCACGGGCAACCTCGGCCATCTTGGCCGCAGCGTGCTCAAAGTTCGTATAGCGGTCGGTTTCCTGGCACTTGCTGAAAGCCAGCGGTATGGTCACCTCGCGGCTCTGGCGGATACGGTCGCCCCAGAAACTGTCGGCCGATACCTTTACCGATGTAAACGGTACTCCGTTAATGGGATAGGAAGGAGTGTCCTGCCTCACGGCAGAAGTTGTCACAACCGTTGTCAGTAACGCCACGGCACACACAGAAGCCGTTTTAACCCATTTTCCCCTCATAATGCCATACATACTTGGTTCGTCTTGCGAATATAACAAATATTAACTGTTATGACAAAACAATTAAGAGGAAATGTCAGAGGTATACAGCATTGATTTATCAACAGAAACATCCTCCTCGCCTCGACCCGAGGCTTACCGCCAACCATTTGTCTCATTAGTCCTGCCTCACAGAACTTGTACCCAACGGATTCCTATACCGATATTCAGGGATATTGATTTCTTAAAACCGTCGTACAAATACCGGATGTGAGTGATAAATGCCTTATCGGTACCATTATCCCGCAACCGAGCAGAATGCCTTTTCCGGACAAGTCTGTCACACGTGCCCATTGGCTCTGAGCATCGCGCCAATATAAATTGTCGCAGCAAAAACCAGAGTTGGCATATACCGTCAGCTTGTCAGCCGGACTCCAATAAAGCCCTGCGAGCATACGGAAACGCGAGTCACATTCGCTTCCATCGCCCCAAAAATAACCTCCTCCAGAAATGGTGCCGTCTTTCTGACAAGCATAATCTTCAGTAAGGCTGTTGAAATTGGACAATGCGCCGGTTATGATGCCGTATCTGACTTTCCCGATAGCAAGTGACCCGAACATTCTTGTAAATGCCGTTAGTGTCAGAGCTCCGCAATCTGCTCCGGCGTGAGACCGGTGCACTGGCTGATTACCTCGACGGCGATGCCGGCGGCTTGCATTTTGCGGGCTGTGTCAAGCTTGCCTTGCTCAATGCCCTGCTCGATTCCCCGCTCAATTCCTTGTTCAATTCCTTGCTCAATTCCTTGCTCTTTAGCTTCTTCCACATCTTTCTGTCTCTGTAGCTCCAGTTCCTCGCGTAGCTCATCCAGGGCGTACTGCTTCTCGGCCTGAATCTGAATCTCGTCACGTACCATATTGTCGTATATTGTAAGTTTGCGCTCTTCTATGTTCCTGCGGTTGGCGGCATCGAACAACAGGCTGAAATAGCCGTCAAGCCCCTCGGGCTTCTGGCTCACGTTGCCCATCTCGCGCACGTAGTACGCCCACTTCTCTATGAACGTTGACTCAGCCGCAGGCTCCTCTGCCGCAGGAAGTTGTAAAAATATGAAATTCAGTTTATCCGTCAAAATTTTCTGCGATGATTTCATCATTACGTACGCGCGGCGTACCAGCTGCTCGCGCTCCGCCCTGGTCTCGCCCTCTATCTTCAGGTATCCGCCAAGAATGCATATCACATACAAGGTGCGCGTCCTGTCATAGAACTCGCCGCTCTTGAGCAGGTGGGTCAGGGGATCTCCAGCATAGACCATCAGGCGGTCCTGGAAGTACTGGTACGGGTCTTTCTGCATCTCAACCAGAAAGCGGTTGCCGTCTTTGTCTGTACAGAGAATGTCGTAGCGCTGGCGCTTGCCATCCTCCTCGGGAGGCAGCACCTCGGTGTTCAGGAACTTTATAGACACGATGGTCCTCTCAGGGATAATCTCGTTCAGGAACCGCAGCATCAGCCCGGGATGGTCATCGTCTGCCATCACGATCTTGAAACCGTAATCGCGTATAAGCTCTATGAACGGAGATTTAGGTTGTTCGTTACTTGCCGCAGTGGCCTGCGGCGTGGAATGGTCTCTCTGGTCAGCTTCTTTTTTCATAAGCACATAGAATAAAAGGTTTATAATGTGTGACCGTCTCTCTATGGTACGGGAGTGCGGCCTAGGTATATATCGCAAAGTTAGTACTTATCTGTGAAATATGTGTGCTGCGTACTTGATAAACGCGCCGGCCATCGGATATTTGTTGAGGATATTTACTATAATTTCAGACAGCGCAAGCCGTTTTCCTAACCATTTTTATGCTCTTCTGACTATGTATGTTATGGGGCGTCGTTATGAGCGCTTTCAGCCGTGGCCACAGGCGTATTGCGTTGGGGGCTCAACCGAGGTCGTTTTGGGGCACAAACAGACGCGCTTGAGGCCTCAACGCAAAACGCCTGTTTTTATACTGTTTTTATGCAAAATCACTGTTTTTTGCCTGTATGAGGTATGGTATCGTCATCATACTCGCCGCAGCCTGTTGACGTCTTTTTTCTCTGTAAGAATAAATTATCCAATATGCGTGCTCTCTCAGATATAAATCTGTGTCCTTCTACCTTTATATAATATACGCAAATTACCCTAGCGTAACGTAACATTGTTACGCTAAAAAAATGCCGGAGTAAGTCATGCCGCCTTTGGGAATCGGTTCAGATAAAAGTATCCGGTCCAGAACTGCGGCAGAATTCCGGCATTTTTAGTAATTTCGCACAGAAATAAACCACAAGAATAATATGAATCCGTCAGTAAGTATCATTATGGGCAGCACATCAGACCTTTCTGTTATGGAGAAGGCGGCCGCCTTTCTGAATGAGATGCAGATTCCTTTCGAGATGAACGCCCTGTCAGCACATCGCACCCCCGATGCTGTGGAGCAGTTCGCCAAGGAAGCGGCACAGCGTGGAGTAAAAGTAATCATAGCAGGCGCAGGTATGGCGGCAGCCCTTCCAGGCGTAATAGCAGCCAATACTACCATTCCGGTTATCGGCGTGCCTATCAAAGGTATGCTGGACGGCCTGGACGCACTTCTCTCAATAGTACAGATGCCTCCTGGCATACCGGTAGCCACAATGGGTGTGAACGGTGCGCAGAATGCCGCCATCCTGGCTGGCGAGATGCTGGCCTTGAGCGACAGCGACCTTGCAGCCCGTATGGCCGCATACAAGCAAGGCCTAAAGTCAAAGATAGAGAAGGCCAATGCCGAGCTTGCCGAGGTGAGGTATCAGTTTAAGACCAACTGATTCACTTTAGCCTTATTCTTAAGGCACCCCCACAACACAGTAGCGGTTTTGCCTAACCCGCAAAACCGCTGCCTTATTCTCTAATCAATAGAAAGACATCTTTATACAATGAAAACAAAGCTGAAAAACATTATTGGAATCATTCTATGGGCCTATTTGGCGGCCCTGGCCATCGTACTGATGCATTATGGCCGGAGAATTCTCATTGCAGACACTTTCCGTATTCCCAGCTCGTCTATGTGGCCAACGCTTAATCCAGGCGACAGGATTGTAGTGAACAAGCTTCTTTTCGGGCCTAGGATATACACCTCACTTGATTTCTCAGAGCACGCCCCAATACGCTGCATCCGTTTGCCCGGAATCAGAAAGATCCGTCCGGGTGATGTGATTGTATTCAACTTTCCGTTCGGTGGAGATGACTGGTCACATATAGAGTTCCGGATAAACTATGTGTATTGCAAAAGAGTGCTGGGCTGCCCCGGTGACAGGATAGGCATTGCTGAGGGGCATTGCTGGAATGATCGTATTCTACGGCCTATAGGATTGGCTGAAAGGCAGGAGGCGCTTCGCAATACTCCAGACAGCATTCTGATACAGGAACTGAGCTACTTTACCATTCCGCTCTCTATGCCCGTATGGAACAGCCGCAATATGGGGCCGCTTTCTGTTCCGGCAAAAGGGCTTACCGTGAGTATGACTGCATTCAACGCATCATTGTACCGGCACGTGATAGAATATGAGACATCAGGAGTACTGACAGTCGCAGATGATGGCTCAGTAATGCTGAACGACAAACTCATAAGCGAATATACATTCGCCCAAGACTGGTACTTTGCTCTTGGAGACAATACGCCCCACTCGCAGGACAGTCGTTTCTGGGGCTTCATCCCAGAGGATTTCATAATAGGAATAGTATCAGTGCACTCCTTTTATAAGCATAATTGCATATCGTATCGCTGAAATCACGTAATTTTGCGTAAAATTTCACGCATTAAAAATGAGAAAGAGAGTAATCGCAGCTATTGCTGCATTAATGAGTTGCGTACTGGGTGTGGCTCAGACTACAGATGCGCTCAAGGTACAGACCTTCACCCTGTCAAACGGAATGGAGGTATGGATTAACGAGGACCACAGCCAGCCGGTGGCATTCGGCGCGGTGGTTGTGAAGGCAGGAGCCAAAGACTGCCCGGAGACAGGTATCGCCCACTATTTTGAGCATATAATGTTCAAGGGTACACAGAACATCGGTACCATTGACTACGATGCAGAGAAGGTTTATCTTGACTCCATCTCAATGAAGTACGATGAGCTGGCAGCCACTACCGATGACTCCATAAGGAGCCTCATACAGATGGATATCAACCGTCTGAACATCAAGGCAAGCGACTATGCCATACCGAATGAGTTCAACAATCTGATTTCAGAATGTGGCGGCAGCAACCTGAACGCATACACCAGTCCTGACATCACCGTATATCACAACGAGTTTGTATCGTCCTATTTTGAGCAATGGGCTGAGCTGAACAGCGAGCGTCTTATTGACCCTGTATTCCGTCTGTTCCAAAGCGAGCTTGAGACGGTCTATGAGGAGAAGAACCGCAGTGACAATCAGATAATGAGCGCATTCAGAGACAGGATTCTGGAGGACGGCTTCAATGGCTCTCCTTATCAGTACCCTGTTATCGGAACTACAGCGAATTTGAAGAATCCGCAGTTGAGCAAGATGAGCGACTTCTTCAACAAATACTATGTGGCCAATAATATGGGCATTATGCTCACGGGTGATGTAAATCCTGAGCAGGCGCTGCCTATACTGGAGAAGAGTTTCGGCCGCATCCGCAAGGGCGAGCCCAACAGATTCTCCATGCAGGAGCTACCCGCATACAACGGCCGGAAGGAAGTTGTTGCCTTGGCAAAGGTTCCAATCGTGAAAATCAACGCCATCTGTTTCCGTGCTCCGGCACAGAAGGACCCGGAGTGTCTTCCTATGAGCCTTATGGCGTACCTGCTCAACAACGCTGAGGGCACAGGACTTTTAGACAAGCTTACTACCAACAAGAAGCTTCTGGCCGCAATGTGTTTGTACCCAGACCTTGCATTCAACGAGGCCGGTCTTTTCCCTATTATGATTTTGCCCAAAATATTGTTCCAGAGCAACAAGAAGGCAGAGCAGAGAGTAATGGAGGTTATAAGTGACCTGAAGAGCGGTAACTTTGACGATGATTTCTTTGAGAGTTGCAAGCTCTCCTACAAGCGGCAGCTGATTTCCGGCCTTGAGAGCAAGGAGGCAAGAATGGCAGAGATGATAGATGCGTTCGCACAGGGCAAGAAATGGGAGGATGTTGTGGCCGAGGCCGACATCATAAGCAACCTGACAAAGGATGACATTGTCAGGCTGGCAAACAAGTACTTAGGCGACAACTATCTGGTTATCCGCAAAAAGTTCGGTGACCCAGAGAAGGACCACCTGCAGAAGCCGCCATACAAGAGCGTGGTTCCGGCCAACAGAGCCGCATCGTCGGCATACGCCCAGGCATTAAAGGCCGAGGCGGAGAAGGTGGAATACCCGCAACCATACATTGACTTTGAGAATGATGCCAAACAGATTCAGATAACGCCGAACGTAACACTCTATGGTGTGGAGAATCCTGTGAACGATGTCTTTAACCTGAAAATAACATATCCGGTAGGTTTGATAGCGAGACCTGAGCTGGAGAGAGTTACAGAATACCTGACACTTCTGGGCACTGAGAATATGAGCTACGATGAGCATCGTATGGCCTTGCAGAAGATTGGCGGCAGTATCTGGTTCGGGGTTGACGAGGATGATTTCACAATCAGCATTACCGGCTTTGACGAGAATCTGGAGCAGACACTGGCAATTGCGGCAGACCTTATCAATTCGCCAAAGTCCGACAAGACCAAGCTCAGCATAATTAAGGAGAACGACCAGACTAACAGAATTATGAATAAGCGCGACGCATCGACACTTAGCGACGCCCTTATCAAATACGCCGTATCCAAAGAGCAGTCGGCATATCTGGCAGACAAAGGGAAAATAGCAGAAGAGGTGCTGATGGCGGCATACGATTACGTAAAGAGCAATGCCTGCTTCATCAGTTATTCAGGCACGCTTGAGCCCGGGCAGGTGGCAGACATTCTGAAGGGCAAGCTGCAACTGGAAAAGTCCGTCGTTCCATTCAATGGATATCCGCAGCGTCAGGTAGTACTCGGGAATTCACCGAAGATATATTTCGTGCAGAAGTCAAAGGCAACCCAAAGCGATATCAACGCACTCGTTCCGGCAAGCCTCCTCAAAGATATGCAATCCAGGCAGATAGCATACGCCTACAGCAACTATCTGGGCGGCGGTATGGGCTCATTGCTATTCCAGGAGATACGCGAGTTCCGCTCATACGCCTACTCATCGTCCTCGGCTTTTATAAGGCCCGACTATGACAAACGTGAGAGTGTTCAGGCTTATCTGCGTGCATATACAGGCACACAGGGTGACAAGACTCTGGATGTAATGCACATTATGGACTCCTTGATTACAGGCACTCCGTTCCACGAGGAAAGAATTGAGAGAAACAAGAAAGAGCTCACATTTGACCAGATTGTCGGCTTGCCCACATTCAGGGACATTGGCAGCTATATCATATATGAGCGAAACATAGGCTATGACCATGATCCGAGCAAGGATTTCTTCGAGAACATAAAGAGTATGAATGCCGCGGCACTGAATGAGTTCTGGAGGAATTCAGTGGCTGGCAAACCCGTAATCTGGACAATCGTCGGAGACAGGAAGCAATTCAACCTTGATGAGACAGGCCACAGATTCGGTGACATATCCGAGTTGAAAGCAAGTGATATCATCAAATAAAGACAAGGAATAGAATTGTAATCGGGTAGGAGGTAAATGCTAATCATAAAAGGTATTTCCCTCCTACTTTTGCATTTACCGACCTCCCACACCACCGTACGTGCCGTTCGGCATACGGCGGTTTCGCGCTTTCTCATCCTACGATGTGTGGCAAGTTGT
>JAZLLE010000064.1:0-29457 GCA_045597985.1 Bacteroidaceae bacterium
ATTGGTTGGATCCGTGCTGCTGTTCCTCATAACGGGAACCACGGTGAACATCATGGGTATCATAGGTATGGTGATGCTGGTAGGTATCGCAGTCAACAGCTCCATCATCCTGGTGGACCGCATAGGACAGCTCCGTGAATCTGGCCTGAGCATGACCGACGCCATTGCTGAGGCGGGTCAGCAGCGTATCCGACCCATCTTGATGACCAGTCTCACCACCATCCTGGCACTTGTGCCGATGGCTCTGGGAATAGGAGAGGGAGCATCGCTCAGCTCACCCATGGCCGTGGCCGTGATAGGTGGTCTGACTACATCGACCCTGCTCAGCCTTATAGTCATACCCTGTGTATATTACGTGTTTGAGAGCGCCAAAAATAGAATAACCGGGAAATGAAGTCATTTGTCGACCGCAGGGTAACTATCTGCATGGTTCTGGTGGCCATGTCGCTCATGGGCTACTTCTCGTACAAGCAGCTGTCTGTTGAGCTGCTGCCCAATACGGAACTGCCTCAGCTCTACATAACTTGTTCGGCCCAGAGTGACCTGACGCCTTCTTACATGGAGCAGCAGGTGGTCATTCCCCTTGAGGGTGCCGTCAGTGCTGTGGGCGGCGTGGAGAATATGGACACGACCGTGTCGGGCCGTCAGGGCAGCATCAGGGTCGATTTCAAGCGTGGAACCAACCTGAAGCTCACCACGGTAAAGCTGCAGCAGAAGATCAGTTCCATCCGTTCGGACTTCCCCACAGGCGTCAACGTGAATGTCCAGCAGGCCAACATCGGTGGCATGGGCAACCAGTTCATCTCGCTTCAGGTGCGCGGAACGGGCGGTGTGGACCGCCTCAGGGCCATCGTGGACAAGGATGTGGTGCCACGTCTCCTGAGCGTTGACGGAATAGCTGACGTGACGGTATATGGTGGTCGTGTCAAGTCCATCGAGATACGTTCCAATCCGGAGGCCATGCAAGCCTTGAACATCTCAAACTCGCAGATCAGCCAGGCACTGAACCAGTACAACCAGGAGCGTACGTTCCTGGGCTTCATCAGCGAGTCGGACCGGAAGTATTACGTGCAGCTGGATGCCAACTACGATGATGTGTCACAGGTGGAGAACCTTGTCGTTGCGCCCGGTCCCATCTATCTTAAGAATGTGGCGACGGTGTTCTTCGACTACAAGGACGAGACCACCATCAGCAGGGTTAACGGCATGGACGCCATTTCGGTATCGATGGTAAATGTGCAAGGCGAGAACATACTGGAACTGTCCAAGAGATGTCTGAAACGCATAGATGAGGTGAACCGCGAGGTTGCCCCGCAGGACCTGCAGCTGGTTGTGCAGTCCAACTCGGCCGACCAGATCAGCAATAACATGTCGCAGATAGTACGTCTGGCGCTGCTGGGCGGCTTGCTGGCCATCTTCGTGCTCTGGTTCTTCCTGCGCAACATCAGGCTGGTGTGCCTCATCGCACTGTCCATCCCCGTGTCGGTCTTGTCGGCATTCAACATCTTCTATGCCGCAGACATATCCATCAATACGCTTACACTCTTAGGTATAGCGTTGGCCATAGGTATGCTGCTGGACAGCAGTATTGTGGTACTGGAGAACATTTACCGCCTGGCCTCTATGGGAATGCCTCCGCGGCAGGCGGCTCTTCAGGGCGTAAAGGAGGTGCGCAAGGCCCTCATTGCATCGACGCTCACCACGGTTACGGTGTTCCTGCCGTTCGTGTTCTCCGAGGAGCCTATGATTAAGCTGCTTGGCCAGAATATCGGCTTCTCCATCATATCTACGCTGCTTTTCTCGCTTCTTGTAGCCGTCACGTTCATCCCGATGGCAACAGCCGCCATGATGGAACGCAGCAGTGGGAGTGGCAATACCCCGTTTAGCAAGATGTCCATACACGACCGGCCGCTGCAGATTTACTCCACGCTGCTCAAAACCTGCCTCAGGAAGCCAGGGCCGACCATCGTCACCGCAGTTGTCGTACTGGTCATCTCATTCATAGTAGCTCTATCGCGCAATACCGGTCAGAACCGTCAGATAGACAGCGACCGTGTCAATGTCAGCATAACCATGCCTACCGGAAGCACCATCGAGAACACAGATGAGGCTACGGCTACTCTGGAGTCGCGTCTGGACAGTTTTCCGCACAAGAAAGATGTAATAAGCCGCATCCAGGAAGATCAGGCCTCCATCACTGTCACCCTTCTGGATGACTACAGCAAGAAGGGTGGACCGACCATCAGCCAGATTGTGGAGCAGCTGGGCGATCAGCTCAAGCTGGACGATGATATTGACGTGCGCGTAACCCCGGGTTACGGCGGAGGACAGCAGAATGCAAACGGACTGAACAGGCTGGCGAGCTTTATGAGCGTGCTCGGCGTGGGCGACAATTCCGAGAGGATAGTGGTCAAGGGCTCCGATACCGAGACCATGCGTATCGTGGCCAACGAACTGAGATACAATCTGGAACAGATGGAGTTCGTGCGTGATGTCCGCGTTGACAACCCAGGTGGTCGCCGCGAGGTCCAGCTGACCTTCGATCCCGTGTCACTGGCATCGTACGGCATCACGCTCCAGAACATCACCTCGGCCCTCAATGACCTGAACCGCTCTACCAGCACAGGCGCAAGCTTCAAGGTTGGTACCGATGAGTATGACATCGTCATCATGGATGACCTGACCGAAGAGGAGGAAGAGGCCGGCCGTTGGGAGAAGACGATGGATGACCTGCGCCGCGTCACCCTAACCGATCAGAACGGCGGAGTGCATGAACTGCAGCAGCTGGCCAGCATACGTCTGAGCCGTGGACCTTCCGAGGTCCGCCGCGTGAACCGTGACCGCCGCATCAACGTCTCCTACAGCATATCGCAGAGCGAGGAACTGCCCAAGGATGTGCTGGACGGCTATCACGACCAGATTGATGACCTGATAGCCAATTACAATCTGCCCTCGGGACTCGCTCTGGAAGCACAGCGGGGCGATGACTCGACCAATGAGTTCAAATTCCTGATCCTGGCATCGATACTGTTGATATTCATGATATTGGCGGCATCGTTCGAGTCGCTGACCACACCTGTTGTGCTGTTGTTCTCCATACCTCTGGCAGCCATAGGATCACTGCTGGCACTACTCTTGTCGGGCAACAGCCTGATGACGGCCAATACCCTGACCGGATTCCTGATTCTGCTGGGTGTGGTGGTCAACAACGGCATCATCCTGATAGACTACTCGACCACTCTGCGCAAGCGTGGCTACGGCCGCATGAGGGCCATCATGACCAGTGGCTACTCGCGTCTCAGGCCTATCTGCATAACTACCATAACTACCATCGTCACGCTTATCCCGATGGCGATGGGCGACAGCGAGTATGCCGGTGCCATAGGCGCGCCCTTTGCCCTGACCGTCATAGGCGGCCTTACGTTCTCGGCCATTCTGACGCTGCTGCTCATACCTACGCTCTATATCTCATTTGAGAACATGCGCGCATGGTACAAGGGCCTGGGTCGCTACACGCATATCCTGCACGCCGTTATCTTAGGCGTGGGCCTGGTGGTAATTCTGACAAGCCTGAGCGGAATCTTCCGTATCCTGCTTTCAATCATCGTGCTGCTGATTGCCATTCCGGGAGTGACATACTTCATCAAGAGCTCAGTGAGGATTGCACGCGAGGACATCGTCGCTCCTGACGAGCCTATTGAGATTGAGGTGCGTAACCTGGTCAAGGTTTACGACTGGCCGGGACTGTTCCTGCGTCAGTGGAGGAGCGGCCTCAGCATACGCCGCAGGCTGGGACTGGCACGCACTTACCATCATGCAAAGGACTTTGTGGGTCTTATGTGGCAGGTCGTGGTGTTCGGATTCACGGGCTATCTGGCCGGCTGGTATTTCGAGAAGAGTTTCTGGATACTTCTCATGGCCATCATCACTCTGGCTGGTGTCAGCAACATACTGAAAGCCGTTGCCGAGTATATTGGTTACAAGTCCGGCAATCCGGGTACTACGCAGAAGATCAGGCGGATACTCTTCTGGGTCCTGCCCGCTCTGACTATGCTCTTCCTGAGCAGACACCTTGAGAGCAAGGGATTCATGGTGTTCATAGCAGTGGTCTGGGTGCTTGGACTCCTCATCCGCCGTACATCGGATTACCTATATGAGAACGATATCAACGTGGAGCGTCTGAAGGGACAGAAGGCCGGTCTGAAGCGGACCTGGTTCGTGTTCGTCAAGAGCATTCCAGTCATAGGCAAGCAGAAGAAGCCGTTCAGGGCCCTGCGCGGCGTATCGTTCCAGATCCACAGCGGCATGTTCGGCCTGCTGGGCCCCAACGGAGCCGGCAAGTCCACGTTCATGCGCATCGTCACAGGCATCCTGCGCCAGAGCTATGGCACGGTGTTCATCAACGGTATGGATACGCTCAAGTACCGCGAGGAGCTGCAGAGCCTTATAGGGTTCCTGCCTCAGGAGTTCGGCATGTACGAGGCTATGACAGCGTGGGATTTCCTCGATTATCAGGCCATCCTTAAGGGAGTGACCGATGAGAAGGTCCGTCGCGAAAGGCTTGAGTACGTGCTTACCGCAGTTCATATGTACGAGCAGAGAAACTCTGCCATCGGTTCCTTCTCGGGCGGTATGAAGCAGCGCATCGGAATCGCCATGATCCTGTTAAACCTGCCGCGCATACTTGTTGTCGATGAGCCGACTGCTGGTCTGGATCCCCGTGAGCGCATACGTTTCCGCAACCTGCTGGTCGAGCTGAGCCGTGAGCGCATCGTCATATTCTCGACCCACATCATTGAGGATATCGCCAGTTCGTGCAACCAGGTAGTGGTCATCGAGAAGGGTGCGCTCAAGTACTTCGGTGAGCCCGGCGATATGGTTCATCTGGCCAAGAACAAGGTATGGCTGTTTGACATCGAGGCATCGCGTCTGGGAGAACTGGACGAGAGACTGATAGCCAACCACATTCAGGATGGCGACATGATCAAGGTACGCTACATATCGCCCACTTGTCCCGTTCCCGGAGCCGAGCCGGCCGAGCCCAACCTGGAGGATGCTTACCTCTGCCTGTTGAAGAATCTTTAAATGAAGTAGAGCAATGTCAGTCATACAGAATTTGAAAGCCTATGCCAAGGTCTGCGGCTACAATATGAGGATAATATTTGCAGGCAAGTTCATCTGGTTCCTGCTGCTGGGCCTGGCTCTGTTCTTCTTCCTCATGTTCACGGCGGCATCCAAGGGCACTGTGCTCAGCCACAGTATGGTTTACAACCAACTTATCATACCGGGACTGCTGCTGGTGTTCTATCCGGCCTGTTTCGGCATTCAGAACGATGCCGACAACCGCATATTGGAACTGCTTTTCAGCATACCCAACTATATCTATAAAGTATGGCTGTTCAGGCTGTTCATGATTTACGTGGAGGTCTTCCTGATACTGGTAGTATATGCCTTCCTGGCCAGGATACTCCTGTATCCGGTGTCACCCTTCCTTATGGCGGCTCAGCTCATGATTCCCGTCATGCTGTTCGGCAACATGGCCTTCATGTACTCCACGCTCATCCGCAACGGTAACGCCGCCGCGGTGCTGTCAGTGCTTACTGTCATACTGGCGCTTATCCTGTCCAACATGCCCTTCGTCCAGAACAAAGTTTGGGACGTGACCATCAACCCATACGAGGAGCCAGAGAACATCAATGCGGCTATCTGGAGCGTTATCCTGCTCAAAAACCGCATCGCCATGATTGTGGCCGGTATCGTATTCCTTATGTCGGGCCTCCTTGGCCTGCAGAACCGCGGCAAGTTCCTCTGACCCCTGAGCGTAGTTTGCGTATCTCGTCTTTTCTTGGTTACTTTGTTGTTAATCTACCAGGATGGCAATGTCAGATCCGCTTTCACCAGAGCAACGCCACCGCAATATGGCGGCAATCCACGGCAAGGACACCAAGCCCGAGGTGTTGGTGCGCAAGTATCTGTGGCGGCACGGTTTCCGCTACAGGCTGAATCATTACAGGCTTCCTGGCAAGCCCGACATAGTGCTCCGCTCGTACCGTACCTGCATCTTTGTGAACGGCTGCTTCTGGCACGGGCATACCATATTGGGCGATGACGGCAGTGAGACTCCTTGCCGCTACTTCCGTATGCCGCACACCAATACGGAGTTCTGGCAGGCCAAGATAAGTCGCAACCGGCAGCGTGACATCACCGTTCAGCAACAGTTGGCCGGAATGGGGTGGCATTCCATAACAGTCTGGGAGTGTCAGCTCAAGCCTTCAGTGCGTGAGGAGACATTGCGGAGTCTGGTATATACACTTAGCAAGATATATCTTCAGGACCGTACACTCAAAGCTGGTCCTCAATCAGTCTGATTACATCATTGTCGGCAGGAAGCCACTGCACGCTGTGAAGATTCTCCTTAGTGAGCCAGCGGGCAGCCTCGTGCTCATTCAGATGCAGTGCCTCGCCCTGTAGGGTACACCAGAAACAGTGCAGTGTGAGATGGAAATCCGGGTAATCCCACTCAACGGTGGATATCAGCTGGCCTACATCGATACTGGCATCAAGTTCCTCGTGTATCTCGCGCACAAGTGCCTGCCGGGGTGTCTCTCCAGCCTCCATCTTGCCACCGGGAAACTCCCACCAGTCTTTGAAATCGCCATATCCGCGCTGTGTGGCGAAAATCTCATCTCCGCGCCTTATTACGGCAGCTACTACCTCAATTGATCTCATACCGGCAAAGATAGTTATTTCTCCTTGAAATATTTTCCTACATTTGTGCGCTATTAATAATTGAATATAATGGACTGGAAGGTTTGCTCGCTTTCGTGTGGCAAGAAAAGTCGCGCCGCGGTTTTTGAGAAAGGTGCCCTATATAGTATGGACGGCATTACTGTTGTTGATCTTCACGGAAGCTGGCTTGATATGGGGCGTCAGTACGGCAGCCTCTGCAAGGAGTACCTGTGTGATGTGCTCCGCTACATATATGGCAAGACTGCGGCGGGTGAGGCAAAACTTGATTCCGCCATTGACATATCTGAAAAGCTCTATTCTCATTATCCTGCTTATCTGCGCGATTTTTTCACGGGAATGGCCGAAACCTCAGATCTGAATATGCGCGAGCTGCGCCTCTGTAACGCTCTTGAGTATGTTGAGGGATGCTTTTTCTGCTCTGCGATGGCTGTGTGGAATGAGTATTCTGCTGATGGCCGTCTTGTCTTTGGCCGCAACTACGATGCCGTAAGCTACAGCGAATTGAGTAGCGATATCATCATTACGGTATATCATCCTGATGGCGCGCACAGTATCGCTACTATAGGCTATGCAGGCGAGATCTATTGCGTGAACGGTCTGAATGACCAAGCCATATTCATTGAGCTTAACAATGGAATGCCGTCGGCTGGGTGGAACATACATTGGAACATCATTCCCGGCACCACCACACTTTTTGATACCCTCCTGCACGCAGACTCTCTGAATGATGTTGACAAGGTGCTATGCTCTACGCAAGGTTTCGCCTCATTCATAATAGGTGTGGCTAATAAGTGCGAGGCGCGCTCGTATGAGTGGTGCCACGAAGGAATTAAAAGGGGGGATGAGGCTACCCAAGGCCTGACGGCCATAACCAATCACTATGTGAATGGTGAGTGGAGCTATGACACGCCTACCGACGAGGATAGCTGGAACTCACTCAGGCGGCTCCGCGACATTCACGTACAGGCCAATGGGTATAAAGGCAACATTGATGTGAGGCGTATGCAGGCAATAATGGCCACTCCGATAGAGGAGGGCGGCCCTCTTCATTCACTCACACGCTACCAGATGGTAGTAGTGCCTGACAATCTCACCCTGTATTTGCGCATACCAGACAGTATGGAATGGACACAGATAGATATGTCCGGTTTCCTGCGGATTTCAGAGCGTTGATTTACTTTTTTCCATTACTTTGCAAGTGCAAATAGGTTGTGCTATGGCGGAAGATGTGAACAGAATTGAGGCAATGTTGCAGGAATATGGTATTAAGCCGACAGCAAACAGGGTAGTGCTGTTGCGGGCGCTTGCCGATGCCGGTACTCCTCTCACGCTTACGCAATTGGAGACAATGCTGGATACAATGGACAAATCCAGCATATACCGCAGTCTGCTCCTGTTCCACGAGCATCGCCTTGTGCATACCATTGACACTTGCGATGAGGGAACCAAGTACGCGGTATGTCACGCCCATGGAGAGTCGCAGTCTGACGGAGAGCACGTGCATTTCCATTGTGAGGTATGTCACAGGACTTTTTGCTTTGAGGGAATACCTGTGCCGCAACCGCAGCTTCCGGAAGGCTTTCAGGCCGGTGAGACTAATTTCGTGGTATCAGGCATCTGTCCTGACTGTTCCAAATAACATATCTGGCACATCTTTGCAACCCGGTTGCATTCCGTATTCAATACTTTTGCATACCTATTATGAAAAGTATGCGCAAAAACTGGATATTGTTGCTGGCGGCCCTGTCATTTGCTGCCTGCAATTCAAACAAGGAACACAATCACGACAGCGTTCATAATGAGTCGGAGAGTCACGAGGCCCACAATACCGGCGAAATCGTATTTGACGAGCACCGTCAGGAACTTTTCGGTATAGTATGCGGAAAGGTTGAGGCCACTCCTTTCACCGAGAGCATAAAGGCCGGTGGCCGTCTTGTCACCGCATCCAATGATGAGATTACACTCGTAGCTCCTGCGTCTGGAATAGTCAGATATAAAGCCGGAGGCCTTTCTGCCGGTATGTCCGTGAGCCGTGGCGCCGTGCTTGCGTCCATATCGTCTGATGGTGTGGCTGGAGGTGACCGCATAGCAAAGGCCCGTGCCGCATTCGAGGCCGCACGTGCCGAGTATCTGCGCGACTCAGCCTTGGTAAAAGAGAATATTGTTACCGCCCTTCACTACGAGGAGAGCCGTCTGGCTTATACAAATGCGCGTCTGGAGCTTGAGGCTTTGTCTGGAAGCATAGGTGATGGTCCGGTAGAGGTGCGTTGCGGACTTTCAGGAAAGGTAGAGCGGGTTCTGGCCGGAAATGGCAAATATGTTGAGGCCGGTCAGCCGGTTGTCGTTATCAGCGCGGGGCGTATGCTTGAGCTGCAGGCTGATGTGCCGTCAAGATATGGCTCAGCCCTGTCATCCTGCAAAGATGCCCGATTCCTTACGCCAACAGGCAGTGCCGTTACTGTCAGCGATATGGGAGGGCGTCTGCTTGGCTGCTCGCAGAATGCCACAGACGGATATCTTACAGTATCGTTTGCCGTGCCTCAGTCCGACGGACTTGTCGGTGGAGTATTCACCGATGTGTGGCTGCTTTGCAAGAGCGGAGAGCCGGTGATATCTGTTCCGTCTGAGGCCGTCATAGAGGAACAGGGCATAACAAGCGTGCTCGTGCGTCTCGATGAGGACTGCTTTGAGAAACGCGAGGTGGTCCTTGGCGGTTCGGACGGTATCAGATACCAGGTGCTGAGCGGTTTGAGCCAGGGCGAGGAGATTGTACTGAAGGGTGCGATGCACATCAAGCTGACCGCATTCCAGACCATACCTCACGGACATAGTCACAATCACTGATAACCGCCATGCTGAACAGAATAATACAGTTTGCCCTATCAAACAGGGTGCTGGTGCTGGTACTGGCGGCACTGCTCATCATTGGTGGAATGTACACCACCGGCACAATGGAGGTCGATGTCTTTCCAGACCTTAATGCCCCCACGGTAGTAGTGATGACAGAGTCAGAGGGTATGGCTCCTGAGGAGGTTGAGCGTCTTGTCACTTTTCCGGTAGAGACAGCGGTGAACGGAGCTGCGTCAGTACGCCGTGTTCGCAGTGCGTCGTCAACCGGGTTCTCTATTGTCTATGTGGAGTTTGACTGGGGTACGGACATATATCGTGCGCGTCAGACTGTGAGCGAGCGTCTTGCGATGCTGGACCTGCCGGATGGAGTGGGGCAGCCTGTGCTCGGTCCGCAGTCGTCCATTCTTGGTGAGCTGCTCATAATAGGTCTCACAGCAGACTCCACATCGCTTCAGGACCTGAGGACCATTGCAGACTGGACCATCAGTCCAAGACTGCTCTCCATTGGTGGAGTGGCTCAGGTGTCGGTCATGGGCGGTGAGGTCAAGGAGTATCAGGTGTTGCTTGCCACACACCGTATGAAAGAGAAGGGTGTCTCACTCGATGACGTGCTGGCGGCAATGGAGAATATGAACTCCAACGCGAGCGGTGGCACTCTGTATGAGCACGGCAACGAGTATCTGATACGCGGTGTGGTGGCAACCTCGGATGTTGATGCCCTGGGCCGCTCGTTTGTCAGACTGTCTGAGGATGGTAAGCCTGTGACGCTTGCCGACATAGCTACTGTAAGAATCGGACCAAAGACTCCGGTGCTGGGTATAGCCTCAAATGACTGCAAGCCTGCGGTTATAATGACAATAACCAAGCAACCCAATGTGAGTACGCTCAATCTTACGGACAAAATTGAGAGCTCGCTCAATGAGATGCGTCAGGATATGCCGGAGGATGTCCGCATCAATACAGATATCTTCCGTCAGGCATCATTCATAGAGGGCTCTGTGAGCAATGTTGAGAAGTCTTTGATTGAGGGCGGCATATTTGTGGTGATAGTGCTTTTCATCTTCCTGATGAACTGGCGCACCACCGTAATATCACTTGTGTCAATACCTGTCTCTATCCTGATAGCGATGCTCTGTATGAAGCTGATGGGATTCACCATCAACACCATGAGTCTGGGTGGCCTGGCCATTGCCATAGGCTCGCTGGTGGATGACTCTATTGTGGATGTTGAGAATGTGTTTCGCCGCCTGCGCCAGAACCGGCAGTTGCCGGAGACGGAGCGGCAGGGTGTGGTAAAGACCGTATTTGAGGCATCGCGCGAGGTCCGTATGCCTATGCTCAACTCAACACTCATCATCGTAGTCTGTTTCCTGCCGCTATTCTTCCTTTCCGGTATGGAGGGCAGGATGCTCAAACCGCTCGGCATCACATTCATAGTCTCGCTTTTCGCCTCAACTCTGGTGGCTCTCACACTCACGCCGGTGCTCTGCTCGTATATACTTGACAGGGACAGCCATCCCGCCAGTCACGAGACCTGGCTTGTGCTGAGATTGAAAAGTGTGTATGAGAAAGCCCTGCGCGGTGCGTTGCAAGGCAAATGGCTTGTGCTTGGAGGTACCGGTATAATGCTCGTGCTGGCCATTGTCCTTTTCTTCAACTCCGGGCGCAGCTTCCTGCCGGCATTCAATGAGGGCTCGTTCACCATATCAATGAGCTCGCTTCCCGGAATATCAATAGAGGAGTCTGACGCATTGGGCAGACAAGCCGAGCAAATCCTTATGGATGTGCCTGAGATACGTACTGTAGGGCGAAAGACCGGACGTGCTGAGCTGGATGAGCACAGTTTTGGAGTGAGTACTTCCGAGTTCGAGTGCCCGTATGTCCTTGATAAAGGCCGTAGTCGTGCCGGGCTTGCGGCGGATATCCGTGAGCGCCTGTCTGTGATTCCAGGAATCAATCTTGAGATAGGAGGCCCGATAGCGCACCGGATAGATGCTATGCTGTCCGGCACCCGTTCCAATATCGCCATTAAGCTGTTCGGAACAGACCTGAACCGTATGTATGCTCTTGGCGGCGAGATAAAGCAGGCCATCGCCACTGTTCCAGGCATTACTGATATCAATCTTGAGCAGCAGGTTGACAGGCCGGAGATTGAGATAGTTCCGCGCCGTGATATGCTGGCAATGTATGGTATAACCGTGCCCGAATTCCGCGAGGCCATTGCGGTCTTGCTGGAAGGACGTGTGATGTCGCAGGTATATGAGGGCTACAGGAACTTTGACCTGACGCTGAAGGTTGATGATAGCGAGCGCAGCGCGATAGAGCAGCTGAAGGATATCGCGATTGATGCGGCTGACGGCCGGCATATCCCATTGTCGCAGATTGCCGGCATACGCTCGTCATCCGGACCGAATACAATAAATCGCGAGAATGTGTCGCGCAAGCTTGTAATATCGTGCAACGTGGCAGGCGGTGAGCTTGGAAAGGCTGTGACGAACATACGTAAGGCCATCAGCGAGAATGTCAGCCTGCCTGAGGAGTATCATATTGAGTATGGCGGGCAGTTCGAGAGTGAGGAGAGGGCCTCGCACACAATCGGCCTGGTCTCCATTTTCTCGATTATTCTGATATTCCTGCTTCTGTTGAGTGAGTTCCGCAATGGGGTTCAGTCGCTTACCGTGCTGCTTAACCTGCCGCTGGCTCTGATAGGTGGCGTGATAGCGGTTTATCTGGATGGCGGTGTTATGAGCATACCGTCAATAATAGGCTTCATATCGCTTTTCGGAATAGCCACACGAAACGGTATGCTGCTGATAGACCGGTATAACTCACTGATGTCAGACGGTATGGGGCTTGAGGCCGCCGTGCTGCAGGGCTCGCTTGACCGTCTGAATCCAATTCTTATGACTGCCATCACATCCGCATTGGCATTGCTGCCGCTGGCTATTGGCGGTGACTTGCCCGGAAACGAGATACAAAGCCCTATGGCCAAGGTAATCCTGGGAGGCCTTGTGTCATCGACCTTGCTGAATGGCTTTGTAATACCTGTTATGTACATTGTCACCCATAGAAAAAGATGAGAAGACTTATATTTCTGATTGTGTTCCTTGTGGTATATGTGGCGGCTCCTGCCCAGGAGAGTATGGACAATATTCTGGATATGATAGCCAAAGACAGTCCGCGGCTTAAGGCAGCATCGGAGGCTGAAAGGGCTGATCAGGCTGATAATGCCCGGATACGCGTCTTGGAGGCGCCAGAGTTTGAGGTTGGCGTACTTTTGGGAAACGACAATATAGGTAATCGCAATGATATCAGCATTACGCAGTCGTTTGACCTGGCTACACTTTCCGGCAAAAAAGGTAGCTTGGCCACGGCTCTTGACAGGCAGGCCTCATTGCGATATCAGACCGAGCTGACAGATGTCATCTACGATGCCCGGATTTTGCTTTCAGATATAGTCTATTACAATAACCTGATTGAGACACTGCGCAGTTATCAGTCTGCCATGGAAGTTTTGCTCAGCAAGACAGAGCGAAGCCTTAGGGCTGGTGAGGCAACCGCTATGGATATGGGCAAGGTAAGGCTGCGACTTTCATCGGCACTCACCGCCACATCAATGGCTGTTACAGAGCGTGAGGCTCTCGTGGAGTATCTTCGTGCCATATCCGGCCATAGCGATATTGATTTTACCGATACTTCCTTTGAGTGCGAAGAGCCTTCCGGCGATTTCGATTCCTGGCTCAATGCCGTGGTTGACAACAATCCCATTATGCAGTATGCTGAATCTTGGGAAAAGAGTAATGAGCTGCAGCTTGACATTGACAAAATGGCCTGGGCTCCCAAACTGGATGTGGGCTATATGGCTGAGTTGGCCAGGAATGAGAAATACCGTGGCGTTACCGTGGGGGTGTCTATTCCTCTATGGAGCAACGCGAAGAATGTTCGCAGGAGCCGTGCGGTGTTAAGTCAGGCAAAGGCTGATGGCGAATGGCAGCGGCAGGAACTCGTCACTCAAGCCACAAATGCCTGGAACAGGGCACGAAGCCTGAGCCAGATAGCATCAGAAAGCCAGACTTCACTTGAACAGTCAGATACCCGCGCGCTACTTGACCGTGCACTGGAGGCGGGTGAGCTCTCCGTGCTGGATTATCTGCTGGAGCTTGGTATGTATTATGATGCCGTCAAGGAGAATCTCAAAGTTCAGCAGGAATACCATCACGCTCTCTCCGACCTTGCCCGTTATTGAAAAAATGACTATATTTGAGGGTCATAATAATTGAGACAATGTCACGAATCAGTATTACCAAAGTGATTTGTTGATTAACAGAACCGATAATATATAATGCAAGTTACATTTACAATACAGTATAACTCCAAGTGGGGAGAGAATATCTTTCTTGTAGCCCGCGATGTCAAGTATCCTATGGAGTGGGGTAACGGTGGTATTTGGAAAGTTACTCTCCCAAAATGCACTGCGGCCGACCTTCAGGACTACACATACGTAATGATGGTGGACGGACGTATCCGGCACACCGAATGGAAGCACCATTCCCGCAAGGCTCCTGCAGGAACAAAGGAACTTCTTTGCGAGGATGCCTGGATAAATTGCCCTATTCCGCGCTGTCCGTTCCTGCGTGAGCATCAGGCTCCGGTATTTGACCGCCCCGGCTATCGTGGCGCAGGTACCGCTGTCCCTGTATTCTCGCTCCGCACTTCTGACGATTTCGGCATAGGAGAGTTCCGCGACCTTCGTCCGTTGGTTGACTGGGCTGCCGCCACAGGGCAGAACATCATCCAGCTTCTCCCTGTGAATGATACAACCCGTAAGGGTGAATGGCGCGATTCCTATCCTTATAGTCCGATTTCAACGTTCGCCTTGCATCCGCTTTATATCCATCTGCAGGAGATTGGCGTGAAGCAGACCGCGGCATTCAAGAAACTTCAGAAAGAGTTGAACGCACTGCCGGAACTGGACTACCCACGTGTGTTTGAGGCCAAGATGGCTTTTATACGTCAGGCATATCTGGCCAACGGCAAGAATGATATGGCGACTGCCGCTTTCAAGCGCTTTTACAAGGAGAATTCCTTCTGGTTGGAGGAGTACGCGCAGTTCTGCGCACGGCGCGATAATCTTGAGAAAGAGTACTATTTCTGGATACAGTATCATCTGGATATACAGTTCTCGCAGGAGGCGGCATACGCCCGTAAGAAAGGCGTCTTTTTCAAGGGTGACCTTCCTATTGGAGTAAGTGCCGACAGCGCCGAGGCATACTGGCATCCTGAGCTCTTCAACCTTGACTCAAGCACCGGCGCTCCACCGGATTTCTTTAGCTCCGACGGGCAGAACTGGGGATTCCCTACATACAACTGGGAGGAGATGGCCAAGGACGATTTTGCCTGGTGGAAGAGCCGCCTGCGCAAGATGAGCCAGTATTTCGATGCTTTCCGCATTGACCACATATTGGGCTTTTTCCGTATCTGGGAGATTCCTGCGGAATACCGCATAGGACTTCACGGCCATTTTAATCCGGCATTGCCATACAGTAAGGAGGAGATAGACAGTATGAATCTTCCTATCGAGGGCCTGTTCCACGCAGATCCGCGCCATGCGGGAATGTATCAGCCTATAATAAGCCCCGACAAGAGCGCCCTGAATGATGAGCAACGCTGGCGCTTTGATTCTTTGTATAGCGATTTCTTCTATCATCGCCATAATGATTTCTGGGGAAAGAATGCCGAGCGCAAGCTTCCTGAACTGTTGGGCGCCACTGGTATGCTTGCCTGCGGTGAGGATCTGGGAATGGTGCCTGATTGCGTACCTGGAGTGATGGAGCACGAGCGGATACTCTCCTTCGAGATGGAGAATATGGACAAGGGCCGTCCCTGGCCTTACCTCAGCGTATGCGCCACATCAAATCACGATATGCCTACGCTTCGTATGAAGAACGCAGAGAGCGCGGGTGATACAAGTGGTTCGGAAAAAGCGGATTTGAGCCCCGATGAGGTGCGTGCCATCATAAACAGACATCTGCTCTCAGACTCAATGCTGGCCATTATGCCGTTGCAGGACTGGCTGGCTTTGGACTGTAATTTGCGTCGTAAGGACTATATGAGCGAGCGCATCAATCAGCCGGCTGATCCGGACAACCATTGGCGTTTCCGCTTCCATATTGATATGAACGTGCTGCTCTCAAAAGAAGCCTCCGCTCTTACAGCTCAGGTCTCAGAGATGCTGCGCGCATCAAACCGATAAGCGGGTTATTCCTGCCTGAATAATTTGAGTGCCCTGGCCAGCTGGTCGGGGCAACTTGTCTCTTTCATTCCGCAGCGGATGCCTTCCAGACGCGATATGGCATCGTCAACCTTCATACCCACAACCAGCTTGCCTATACCCTGAGTGTTGCCGGAACATCCCCCTGCGAAAGCCGCCTCAAGAATAATTCCGTCTTTCACTGCCACCGCAATCTGCCGGGAGCACACCTCACGGCAGGTGCTCACATATATCACTCTTATTCCGTCTTTTGAAGTATCGTCTTTTATCTTGGTTACGTCGTACATATCCTATGTGTAAAATTATATAGGCAAAGTTAGTGCTTTTGTCCGGATCTTGAAGGCATTTTTAAATTGAAGCAGTATATTTGCTAGACCAAATATTCGCAAAATAAAACATCTTACTTTATGAGTTTCAGGATAACAGGCATCATTCTGGCAATGGCATTGCCGTTCGCGCTTCAGGCACAGGACAAACCTTATATGCAGGACCTTCCGTACTATGTGGAGAACCTCGATGTGTTCGGTCAGGGACAGGAAGAGGGCAGGGCGTTCCATTTGCCCGAGAGCAGCATCTCGCTAAACGGAACGTGGAAGTTCCTGTACAGTGAGTCTCCGTACGATGTTCCGCAGGACTTCTTCAAGCCAACGTTCAATGACCGCAAGTGGTCCGATATAGAGGTCCCGTCAAACTGGGAGATGCAGGGCTTCGGACAGGCGTTCTTCCGCAACACCACAATGGCATGGTCAGCGCAACGCCCGCGTAACCCGAATCAGAATGCTCCTCAGGGCCGTGCTGCCCAGGGGACTGCACCGGTATCATTCTCGGCCGCTCCTCCAGAAGTTCCTATGGACTATAATCCTACTGGTGCATATCGCACGATATTCAATATCCCTTCATCGTGGAAGGGAGAGCAGGTGTTCCTTCGCTTTGAGAAGGTTGCATCGGCATCGTTCGTATGGATTAATGGTGAGCAGGTAGGTTATAACGAGGGTGCTCAGGAGCCTGCCGAGTACAACGTGACAAAGTTCGTGAAGCCAGGCAAGAACCAGCTCTCAGTACTTGTGCTGAAGTATTCCGACGGCGGTTATCTGGAGGCTCAGGACTTCTGGCGGCTGGCAGGCATCTTTGATGATGTCACCATATACTCAACGCACGACACGCGCATCTTCGACTATCAGGTAATAACCGAGTTTGACAACTCGTTCAAGGACTCAGAGGTAAGTCTTGCTGTCGATGTCAAGACATACACACAGGCTGCCGATGGCCTGAGACTCACGGCTGAGATCTCACGCAACGGCTCTGTCGTAGCCAAAATGGAGAAATCCGGCATCTCTGTAACATCAGGAGGAAAGAGCACCGTCAACCTCAAGACAAAGGTTGCGTCTCCGCTCAAGTGGACAGCCGAGACACCAGACCTCTATGACCTTACGATGACTCTTGCAGACGCATCGGGCAAGGTTGTGGATACAATGACAAAGAGAATGGGCTTCAAGAAGACCCAGATAATTGACGGCGTGTTCTATCTGAACGGGCAGCCGGTCAAACTGAATGCGCAATGCTCGCATATGCAGCACCCTGAGCTGGGTCACGCTATGGACGAGGCTACCATCCGCAAGGACTTTGAGATTCTCAAGCAGTTCAACTTCAATGCCGTCAGAACATCGCACTACCCACCTGTAAACGAGTATCTGGATCTTGCCGATGAGTATGGTCTGTACATTATCGATGAGACTGGCGATGAGGCACACGCCACAGAGTGGGTGTCAAATATGCCGGAGTGGATACCAATGTATCAGGAGAGAGTGCGCCAGATGGTCCTTCGCGACCGCAATCACGTTTGCGTGCTGTTCTGGAGCGCCGGCAATGAGTCAGGCGAGGGTCCGGATATTACCGAAGTGGTGAAAGAAGGCCGCAAGTATGACCCCACACGCTATTGGATGTATGGCGGAAATGCAGCCAAGCACGCTGCCGAGGACATTGTAGGCCCGCGCTATCCTATTCCTCTGGAGCATGAGCTCAGATATGGTATGGATGATTCAGACAAGCGCCCGTCGTTTATGGACGAGTATCTGTCAGTGGCAGGCAATGGCGGTGGCGGCTTTGATGACTTCTGGCGCGAGATAGACCAGCACCCGTCTCTTATGGGCGGTGCCGTATGGGATTTCGTGAGCCCGGGTCTTCTGGAACCGGTCCGCACCCTTGTTGACAAGAGTCCGTATCAGACAAAGGCCAACATAATGGGCCGTGCCAAGCTGGTGAGGGGCAAGACCGGCAAGGCCATAGACCTGAACAGAATGGAGCAGTGGGTACAGGTATATCGTGCCGACAATGTGGAGATAAGCGGCGATAAGCTTACGCTCACACTTGATATATATCCACGCTCATATAACAAATTCGGTGGTTATATGATTACCAAGGGAAGCAATCAGTTCGGTCTGAGACAAAGAGGAACAGACAAGATTGATTTCTATATAGACAACGGGCAGAAGGTAACGCTCTCAGGCGATCTGCCATCGGATTGGGAAAACAAATGGCACAACGTGACAGCCGTATATGATGGCAGCAATATGACCATATACATTGACGGCGAGTCCGTAGCCAGTCAGAATGCCACCGGCCGTATCCGTAACCTTCCGCTCTCGCTTTGCATAGGCAGAGATGAGGAGAGACACGGTCAGGACGTAAGAGAGTGCATTGCCGACGCCCTGATAGACAACGTGGGCGTGTTTGCATCGGCAGTCACTCCCGCTGATGGCTTCAATGCCGCCGATGCCGCTCTCTGGCTTGACTTTGAGGAGGAGATAGCGGAGGGTACATTCTGGACGTACGGCCTTGGTGCCCGCACATACGGAAGCATCTGGCCCGACAGAACGCCTCAGCCGGAGATGTATCAGATGAAGAAGAGCATGCAGCCTTTGCATTTCAAGCTTCTTGATTCCCGCACAGGAACAGTAGAGATAGTGAACAGAAACAGCTTCGTGAACGCATCAATCTATGACACAGAGTGGACAATCACCGAGGATGACAAGGTCATTGCCTCCGGCCGTCTTAATCTGGACATAGCGCCGGCGTCGGTCAAGGCTGTCAATATTCCTTATGACAGACCATCCGCCAAGCCTGGCAAGATGTACCGGCTTAACATAAGCGCCCGTCTTGCAGAGGACAAGGTGTGGGCAAAGAAGGGACACGAGCTGTGCTGGGAGCAGTTTGAGCTTGCAGAGTGGAACATCCCTGCCGGGCCCAAGGCGAAACCTTCAGGCAACGTGGCTCTCTCGGTAGAGGATGACGTAATCACTGCAAAGGGCGCAGACTTCACATACACATTCAGTAAAAAGAGCGGTGAGCTTACATCAATGGAGATTGGCGGCACACAGATGCTCTCTGAGCCAATCAGACTCAACGTGTGGCGTGCGCCTGTGGCAAACGAGATTGATGGATGGAACGCATACAGCAGCCGTGCCGCGACAAGCCAGAACAAGAGCGGCTATGGCGGCATAGGATGTGGCTCAATGCTGGCCTCAATGTACTATTCGTTCGGCCTTGACAATGTGAGCCATGTGCCGGTAAGCGTGAGCGAGCGTGCCGTTGACGGCTCAGTATATATAGATGTAAGGTCACTTGCCATATTCGGCTCACAGGGTGAGCGCCAGCTTGACGCGTACATCATAGGACGTGCAAGCGCAGGAATGGAGAGCGTCTATTCATATCGTATTGATGCTGACGGAACAATCACAATGCATCACTTGGTGAATCCACAGGGCGAGATGCCGGCCTGGTTCCCGAGAATAGGTGTAACTATGAGCCTTGCCGGAAACCTTGAGAACGTGGAGTGGTACGGCCGTGGGCCTCAGGCATCGTATCCTGACAGAAAGACCGGCTATCGTATTGGTATTTGGAACACCACCGTACAGGATATGTACGAGCCTTACCTCATTCCTCAGGATTACGGTCTGCGTACCGACAACAAGTGGGTGCGCTTCACCAACGGTCAGGGCGTGGGCCTTGAGTTCTCTATGGACCAGCCGTTCGCATTCAACGCATATCCATATACAACAGATAACCTCACCAAGAGCGTCTATCAGTATCAATTGGAGAAATCAGACGATATTACACTGAATCTTGATTACGCTACATCGGGCGTGGGTTGTACCGCACGAGGCATCTTCGATGCATACAGGGCATACCCAATGGGCTATGAGAGAACTATTGTGATTACTCCGGTCAACGCATCAGGCAGATAACGTAGCGGCTGGCGTCTTCTTGAAAAGCCTGTCGGTATATTTGAAAAGCATAGGGTAGAGGCCCATAATGGCGAATGCCGATATTGCATATCGTGCTGAGCATGCCAAATGTGCCGGCAGACTGTTACTTGCCAGAAACTCCTTGCTGAAAGGTATCTTGAGCCCTTTGCTCAATCCTATAAAGATGGCAAGTCCGCAGACAAGCCTGATTATGGAGCGCAATGAGTTTGGTATGTTGGTGAAGTGTACCACCTTGTCATCAAAATGAAACGCCAGGAACATACCCGTCATCAGTCCGAAAACGCTGAAGAAATCATTTGTGCGTGATATAATCCAGCCGGGAATTGACAACAGCATGCAAATCAGGAATATGATAAGCCAGTTGTTGTATCGCCTCAAAATCATCGTCATTATGGCGAACGCCAACAGACCGGCTGTCCATCCCGCAAGTACGTCGGTAGGGTAGTGTACGCCAAGGTACACACGTGAGAAGCCTATTATCAGAGGGAACAGAATGCAGAGTACGCGCACCCATCTTTTGCGGAACCAGCAAAAGAGTGTTCCGAACATAACCACGGCATTTGATGAGTGCATACTTGGAAACGAGTAGCCCTGTAAGTTGATGTCCATAATGTCGCCCTTGCCACTCGGCGCCCTGAGGCACTGTATGTCCGGGTTGTCAAAGTAAGGTCTGCGTCTCAGAAAGTAATTCTTCAGGATCATACCGCTCAGTAACGATACAATCATTCCTGCGGCCATGTTGCGCCCCATTTTCTTGTCCAGGCAAAGTATCAGATATGCCATAATGGTAATCATCAGCATCTCCTCGCCAAGCATAGTGAAAGCAGACATCACAGAGTTAAGCACCGGCGATGCCACATTCTGAATGCGAGTCATCAGATCAGTCTCCCACTGAAAGCTAAATACTACTCCTTCCATCAGTCTGCTACATAAAAAGGCACCCAGAACGGGTAGCGTCTGTGAAAATCTCCTTCAATAGTATATGGGAAAAGGCCAATGGCCGATGTGCACATAACATACTTGAGATACATCTCCGTTCTGATAATACGCGCGTTGCTGTTGTCCTGATTGAATGAATAGCTTACGCAGGTAGCGAACTGGAAAGGAGAATCCTCCTGGGCTAATTCATAAATATCTCCATAACGGGTATCTCTGAACGGAAACACGTTTTTGGTCATATACAGGCTGCTCAAATGTGTGTATACGTGATTGTTCCTGCCGGTGCTGACCTTGCAAATTGGCTGAGGATCAAGCGACATGGTCGATTTAGGCGGAACAGATATGAAACGCACAGCCTCCTTGACCTGTACTACAGATGAAGTGTTCTCGGAAGAATAAGTCCTGTCATTGCCTCTTATCTTGCCATTCTCCACATCTACTTTTGTATATTCCTTGCTCTGACTGTTTGTGCTGGTATTGGTGACGGTTGTCGTAACTGGAATATAATAAGGGCTTGAGTCATCACCGCAGATGGTGAAGCAGTTTGCCAGATCCAGGTAGATAGTCTTGTTGGTGTTGTTCTTGACTTTCACAACAACAATAGGGTTGAAAAAAGTGTTTGAGCGGTAATCAGATGGCTGGAAACCGTCGGTTGACATAACTCCGGAATTGTACAGCCTCTCATAGCTTATTGTCACTTCTCCATTGTAAAGCTGGCTGTCGTCCTCTATCCACATAATGCCGGCATATCCATTACCAATCTTTCCCTGATGCTTCTTCAGGAACTTCTCGTCGGGCTCCCAGGTTAGAATCTTATTGAAATCCGCTATCATCTCAGCGTTTTTGGCTGCCTCCTCACCGCTTAACTCCAATATGTTTCCCGTCATTGCTACAGGCGCGTCCTCATTTTTTGCAGATGCCTCGGGAGCATTCGGGTCAAGTTTACTGCCGTCCTCCATTTTGATAATCAGAATGTCGGACTTGTTGATTTTCTGAATAGGAGAGTCATTCTCAACACTTTTCTGATAATATACCGAATTGCCGGTAACCTCAATGTTGTATGCCTTAATGGCGTCTCCGTCGTTGGTCACAATTACACTCTGTGCCTGGGCTGCTATGCCCAAGGTCAAGGAGAGGATGGAGATTAAAAACAGCCTTTTCATATAATGTGTTGTTATAACGTTGCAAAGTTAACGAAATATTGGAAAAAATAAAATGAAGTTATTTTGAGCTGTCGGGATGGTTTAGTTAATAAACAATTTATTGACTTGTTGAAAGTTTTATGTATATTAGCGGAAAATATTGTGTATGTATTCTATAAAACTCTTGTTCTCAAAGACTTCGGAATCGTTGCAGGGATGCAGCAAGTGGTGGGGAGCTCCTGACCTGCCTGCAGGATCGCCATATCCTGTGGTGCATTGCGCCGATGGTGAGGATGAGTGGGATGAGCCTCTCACTTTTCTGTGCCAGATTCGCTGTGAGGATATTGCGGCATTGGATCCCGACGGGTTGCTGCCGCACGAGGGAATGCTGTATTTCTTTGCGGCGGTGGATTATTTCCTTGGGTTGGACTGCCCGTTGAAGACACCTATCGGGCCGTGGTCAGAGGAGTTGGTGCGTGTTATGTACAGTCCTACGTGCGAGGGTCTTGAGCCGTACGAGATGTATTGGGACGAGAGTGGCGAGTCTGTGTTTATGCCTGCTGAGAAACTGACATTTGAGACCTGTGGCGCCTGCGACGAGGGGTTCAAGCTGCTTGGCAGACCTTATCTTATAGAGATTAATGAGGAATATGAAGACGATTATGTCTCTTTGCTCCAGATTGATGAGAATGACGATTGGGGCCTTCGCTTTTATGATTGCGGTATGCTGTTCCTGCTCATTCGTAAATCGCAACTGCTCGGACGCGACTGGCAGCGGACGCAAGGCTGCCTGTATTCCTGCTGACAACTTAACGGATGAGGAGATTATGGATAACCTTAAGAGACTTGGCAATGTTTTTGCCGCAATGGTTGAGAACAGCAATACCTACGGTTCCACCTGGAAGAATATCCAGCTGGGGCATCAGGCGTTTGCCTTGATGCGCGACAGCCTGCCGTTGCGCGTTGAGGGCGAGCTGACGCCATATACCCGTATTATGTTGCTGAACAAGATGATGGACTGTATGCCTGAAAGGGACTGCGCAAGGTTCCAGAAAGAGGTGAAGGAGTATCAGCAGAGTCTGTTCGCGTTGATGAGCGATGATGATTTTGCTGAGGATATGGATATGGATGGGTTCTCGGGCGCTCAGGAGAAGTATGTGAGGGAGTATTCCTTGCAGGACCATAAGGAGAGCCTGCAGAGAACGCTGGATTATCTGAATCCGAAACTGTCAATGGAGAAGTGGTGCGACAAGTATGACGTCAACCTGAAGTTCGATCCTGTGGAACGCTCGGAGGAGTGGGAGAGATACATCTATAAAGTAGAGGAGGAATGCGACAGGCTGCTCAAGAATGAGCGCAAAGGGATGGGCTACTGCTACTCATACTGGAGCACAAAGAAGGCGGTTCTGGCAAAATACGGTATAGAGTGGAACAGCCCTTCGGTTATGAATCCGCGTGTCATGTTTGACTAAATTCTTTTGCTGATGAATAATCATTACGAGGAGGCTTTGAGGCTGCTTGCATCCAAGTCTGCCGCAGATGAGCAGCGGGTGCTGGATCTGCTTAAGGAAAGCATTGACGAGGGTTTTGTTGACGCATACCCGTTGTATGCCCTTCTTTCGGCGTCGAATGACTGGAGCGCTCTTGTCATATGCCGTATGACACAGTTTCAGATTCTGCTGCGTGAGGGTATAAGTAAAGGCTGTCTGGAGCCTGTGGGGCACGACTCAGCCTGGTATTGGCTTGGTGTGGCTGGCGAGCATAACGACCCCACACCATTTCTGGATGACGATATGGAAGGCTATTACGATCTGCTGATGACTGCGGTGGAGCAGGGTAATGATACTGCGCGTGATCTGATGATGGCCATCTGGGAACCTGAGCAGGAGATTGAGGAAGACTGAGCTTGTGCGAGTGTATCACGCAGTCAGAGACTGCCTCAGGGCTAGGCTCTACGAAGCCTACTCGCTACGCCGTGAAACGCTAAAACGCGGAACTCGATTTGTAAGTATTTATGTTTTTTCAGGTCTTGACTCCTGAATGTGTGGCTTTGGGAACTGGATTATGTGGGAGGAGTAGGGCTTACCAGAAATGAACACGGCTCTTAGGAGACAGGTAATACTTCTGGTCTTGTGTTATGTTGAAGCAGGAATACCAGTCATCAATGTTGTTCACTATGCCGTTGACTCGGTACTCGTTGTTGGAATGGACTTGCTCTCTTACAGACTTGAGCTTATCTTCTATGCTCAGGTACTGGGCATAGAACACTGCGTAGGATTTGAAGAAACGGCGTCTCATATCCTGAAGCTGGTCGCCATGGTACTTCGCCTCAAGTTCCTTCTTTGCGGCATGCCAGGCTATCTCCATACCGCCAAGGTCTGCCATATCCTCGTCTATTGTCTTGGCACCATCGCAGAATGTGGATCCACCAACATAATATTGGTTGAAAATGCCTATCAGCTGGTCTTTCTTCTTCTGGAATTCCAGCCTGTCATCATCGGCCCACCAGTCACTGAATTCTCCACGGGCATTGTAATTGCAGCCGTCGGAATCGAATCCGTGACACATCTCGTGCGCAATGACAAAATTGATGAACGGGAAGTCGGGGTTCATATCCATCATTATCTCCGTGCTTGGCAGGATGCACATTGTATTGCAATTCCTCAGGTAGAAGGAGTTGGCATCGTATGCCGGATAGCCGACAAAAGGAGTCATATAGGCGGCGGCAATGATATGGTTGGTGTTGTCGTTATCACCGCTGTTATTCATCAGCTTGGTAATATAAGAGGAGCCAATCTCATGCAAGGCTGAGCAGAAATCCTGTGAGGCGGGCATGTCGGCCTCATATCTTGCCCAGTCCAGTATTCCGGTATGGCATTCCATTGCCTCGAGTTTCTCTTTGGCAAGCGTCTTGGTGCTGGCTGTCATCCATTCCGACTGGTCAATCCTTTCTAACATAGTGCCGCGCAAGCCTTCAAAAATCTCCTTGTTTTTACTGATGTTCTCTGCTTTTGTATATAAGTCACAGAATGTATGTGACATATTCATCAGAAGATTTGGAGACATGAACACCATAAGGAAGTTGCCCATGGTGTTTGGATCGAACAGGACATTGATGTCAAGCGAGGCGGCTGAGCACCATAGAAAGGCGTTCGCGGCCTCCAGCATATCGTTCCCCATTCCGTCAATAAGCTCGAAGTACTGGCGTGTGGCATGGTCCGTTGGGACAAAATCGGGATTCGCATTGCCAAGGGCTGAGGCGAAACGACTGAATGCTCCGTCGGGCGCTTTGGTAGATGAGGCAGTGTTGGCAATATACTCCTTTATCTGCATACACTCGGCCGGTACGCCGGCATTAAGGCTGCTTATGGACCTGGTGTCGTCAGGTTTGATGTTATCCTTCAGGTACCCCTCAAACTCACGCGCCTTTGGCATAAGGCGGGTGTATTCATCGTATATGCCCGCTTCTCTCAGCCACTCCTCGTTCCAGTCCGCCAGCAATCCGTCATATATGGCAGTGACCTTTATTCCGAACTTGTGACCGTCAAGATTCTGGGATTGGACATAAAAGAGATTGTACCCCTCACGCCCACATCGGGCCAAGGCCTGTGGATAGTCTTTGATATCCTTAAGCTTACCTATTCCTGACAATCTTTTCCGCAGCTGGGCAAATGCCTCTTCCATATTCTCACGTGAGGCGCAGGCACTTTTCAATTCGTTCAGTCTTCTCATAACCGGCACAGGATTGTCTGCGCCTTCGCTGTATGCCAGAGTTGAGAATTCCTGTGTCTGCCTGGTCCAGCTTGGAATAGGTGCCCAGGCATCCGCGCCCGGCTCAGCTATGCCCAGTCCGCATACATAGCGGTAAAAGTCATTGCCCGGTACTATGCCGGAATCGGAATATCTGTCATATTTCCATTCTGACGGTATATATGGGTCATGGCTGTCTTTGGTACAGGCGCATAGACAAAACAATACGGCAAGGATAGAACAAGTTCGCAAAATCTTCATATTGGAATATATTAAGCAGACAGGTGATGATGTGCTGGCGGATGTCTTTACGCCTTGCTCTGCGGTGAGTCGGGGTCAAGCATCATAAGCTCTATCTTGTTGCCGTCGGGGTCGTTGATCCAAGCCTGCCAGTTGCGGTCGGCGGCGGTCTTGGGTTCCTGCGCTATTTCCACGCCTGCGGACCTGAGGCGCTCCACATCCTCAAGCAGGTTGTCTGTCTCAAGGCAAAGGTGGTTGAAGCCGCGGGAGTTCCAGCCTATGTTGGGGTTCTCGCCCTGGCCGTCTGGAATAAGTTCCAGATATACGCCATCGGCTATGCGGACATAGTAGAGCCAGGGCTTGCCCTCATCGTTCTCCTGTATGCCAATCAGCCTCAATCCCAACTGGTCGCAATAGAAGTGGAGCGATGCCTCTATGTCCTTGCATACCAGACAGGCGTGGCCTATGCCTGTGTAGCCCTCGCGTCCGAACTGGTACGGAGCCTCGTTGCTCTGCATCTGTATGGACTCGGGCACGTACTCCTGAAGCTCTATGCCGTTGCCGTCGGGGTCATACAGCCACAGATTCTTGTTCAGGCTCTTCTCAATCTCGGGCTCGGGCGATTTGATGTAGCCCTTCCCGTAGATTTCCTGCAGTGTCTTGCGTATGTCGCCAACTGTTACGCACAGGTGGTTGTAGCCGGTCTTGGTGAAGTCAAATGCATAGTCACGGTCGTTCTGGGCATCGTAGAAGAGCTCCAGGAAATGGCCTTTGCAAATCTTTACATATATAATCCAGGGGTCACCGTTGTCGTGATGAAGCTCGAATACTTTCTTCCATCCGAACACATTCTGGAAAAACTCTACGGTCTTGTCCATATCCAATGGATTCAAGGCGATGTGTGCTATGTCCTTTATCATTCTCGTGCAGTTTGATTAGTAATTGCAAAGTAAGCGATATTTGTGACAAATTTGAAAGTTTTATGTAAATTAGCGGAAAATAGATTCATCGTGGAGTAGGGAAAACTAATATGATAAAGAGATTTTTTACACTTTTGAGCGCTGCGCTGGTGTCTCTCAGCGTAAATGCCGCCACGCTGCTTACATCGCACTATAAGGATTGGGTAATAAACGGACTCCTTTCTCTGTCCGGCAGGTGACTCTGTTTTTGTGTCAGATCTTTTGCAACTGATTGTACTTTCTTGCATATGAATGTCGGTTTGATTGTCTCCATTGTGGTTCTGCTGATGAACCTTATTGCCTTTGCCGCATACGGCATTGACAAGAGAAAGGCACGTATGGACAAGTGGCGGATTCCGGAATTAACGCTGCTGCTTCTGGCGTTTCTCGGCGGCTCGATAGGAGCGCTTCTTGGGATGAGGGTCTTCCATCACAAGACAAAGCACTGGAAGTTTAAGATACTCGTTCCGCTGTTCCTGATTCTGCAGGTCGCGTTGGCTGTCTGGCTCATATACCGCAGAATGGCACAGCCGTTGATGTAAATTCTATTATACGATATGATGAGGCTTGTATTGAAAATACTTGTTCTGGCTGCATTTGTTGTTTCCTGCTCTCCGGTAGAAACAGAAAAGACATCATCCGATTTCTCTGTTTCACCGGATGTTATTCTGGATACTGACATCGGGAACACGCTCGATGACCTGCTGGCCCTGGATATTCTGCACCACTATTGCCAGCAAGGCAAAATAAACCTCCTGGCCGTTATGGTCAACCATGACGTGCCTCTTGCTCCGCAGGCGATGGATGTGTTCAACACCTGGTACGGTGCCGGGCAGACTCCATTGGGTATGGTCATGGATGGAGTGAAGGACAGTCACATCTGGGAGGATTACGCCCCACTTCTCTGTAACTGTGAATCATACAAGCGGACTATATCCGATTATGGCTCTCTGCCAGACGCCGTCGCACTGTATCGGGAAATTCTGGCAAAGTCGGATGATAAATCCGTGACCATTCTTTCTATAGGATTTCTAACCAATATCTCACGGCTCCTTGAAAGCGGACCGGATGAATATTCCGCATTGAACGGAATTGACCTTGTAAAGAGAAAGGTCCGCAGTGTCGTGGCTATGTGCGGCTCGCAGAATGAAGTGGAATACAATGTGTCATACGACATCCCATCGGCCCGAACCGTATTCGCGAAACTTCCCGTAGCGATGAGCATCATACCGGGAGAAACCACGATGTCTGTCTTGTCTGAGGATATATTCGAACACACCGAATGGGCCGAGCGTCATCCTGTTGCTCTTGCCTATACGACACACGACAAGGCGGATATGAACATGTGCTGGGATGCAATTGCCGCTTTGGCATATGTATCCAGGTTCTCCAACGCCACGATATCGGTGCCGTATGATGCGGCAATCAATGACAAAGGAATAATGGAATTGACCAAGAATCCGAATGGAAACTTTCAAGTCCTAAGCCTTTCTCCCGATCAGCAGCTTCGCAACAAAGAACAGCTTCTGAATATCCTGGGCACCAAGATAGACTGAATGATAATACCGAGGTCTCAAATGAAGTCTGGCATCAGACCTCAAGCGACAAAGTTCATCATTCTTGTCGATTTTTCTATTGAAGAGTCTCTCCTGGATAGAAGGACGAATAAGATATCGACAACCCTTGCCAGAATTCGTTACTGTTTCAATCATCATAGGTCGATAAGCGTCTTCTCCCCATCTACTTTGAGATGTGGTGTTACATTCACCGCCGGCTTGTCTGATTTCAGGAATGAAAGGGTGCTGATGAACTGTGTAGAAATCATCCCGCTTATCAGCTCCTCCGGATAATCCTCCGGTGACTGCGTTGCGAGAAACGCAATCCCGCAGGTGAAGGCCCAGAGCTGCCGATACAGTATCAAAACCTTTTCGTCTGTCAGCTGATAGGATTCTTTGATATCATCCAGGCAATTCAATGCCATGGCAGGAGCATTGTCCAGCAGGCTGTTCCCCCGTTCAAGGAAGAGCTGAAATATATTCTGTTCCTCCTTGGCGAATCGGATGAGTCTCATCCCGTATTCATTGAACGCAGGCTGGTAGTCAAGAACGTCTTTCACATAGTCTGAGAACACAGCTGCCGCAGCCTGCCGGACTGCAATCCGGATTTCATCCATATCCTCAAATACTGTAAAAATGGGGCTGAGCGAGCATCCGAGTTGTTTGCTGAGTGCCCTTGCGGTAAGCGCTTCTACACCCTGCCTGCGGATGATTTCAAGCCCGGCCGCGGCAATG